>JAZORX010000204.1:0-16332 GCA_045656845.1 Acutalibacteraceae bacterium
GACCAGATGGCTATTCACGTACCGCTTTCAGCAGAGGCTCAGGCAGAGGCACGTTTCCTTATGCTTGCTGCAAACAACCTTCTTAAGCCCTCAGACGGACGCCCCGTTGCAGTTCCGACACAGGATATGATCCTCGGTTCATACTATCTTACTCTTGAGAAGCCGGGTGAGCCGGGCGAAGGTAAGGCATTCCGTAGCGTTGATGAAGCTACTATGGCTTATGACGACGGAACAATTACTCTCCATTCTTCAATCAAGGTCCGTATGACTAAAACAATCAACGGCGTTGAATATACAAGACTCATACCGACAACTCTCGGTAAGATCATCTTCAATAATCCTATTCCTCAGGATCTTGGCTTTGTTGAGCGTAATCCTGAAGATATCGACAGTATGTTCAGACTTGAGGTTGAATTCCTCGTTAAGAAGGGCAACCTTGGTAAGATCATCGATAAGTGTATCCGTGTTCACGGTACAGCAGTTGCTGCTGAAATGCTTGATAACATCAAGGCTCAGGGTTATACACATTCAACACGAAGCGGTATCACTGTTGCTGTTTGCGACGCAACTATTCCGCCGAGAAAGGCTGAACTTCTTGCTGAAGCAGAAGCTAAAATTGATAAAATCAGCAGAAACTATGACCGTGGTCTTATTACTGAAACAGAACGTTCAGACAGAATTATCGAAGTATGGGAAGCTTGCACTCAGGAAGTTGCTAAGGAACTCAAGGCTAACTTCGATAAGTACAACCCGATCAATATGATGCTTGATTCAGGTGCTCGAGGTAACGATTCTCAGCTCCGTCAGCTCGCAGGTATGCGTGGTCTTATCGCTAACACAGCAGGTAAGACAATCGAAGTACCCATCAAGGCTAACTACCGTGAAGGTCTTAATATTTCCGAATACTTCATTTCTTCCCGTGGTGCTCGTAAAGGTCTTGCCGATACAGCTCTTCGTACAGCTGACTCAGGTTACCTTACCCGTCGTCTTGTTGACGTTTCTCAGGAATGCATCATCCATGACGAAGACTGCGGATGTGATGAGGGTATCGAAGTTTACGATATCTTCCATGGCAACAGAAAGATTGTTGACCTTGCAGAGCGTCTTACAGGCCGTTTCCTTCTCAATGACTATGTTGATGTTGATACAGGCGAAGTTATTATGACTAAGGATAAGATGATGACTGATGTTGAGGCAAAGATCGTTGCTGATCATGCTAAGGCAAAGCATCAGGCTAAGATTGATGCAGGCGAGGCAGATGAAAGCTCAGTTGCTTCAGTTGTTATCCGTTCACTCCTTACTTGTAAGGCAGAGCACGGCGTATGTATCAAGTGCTACGGTTCAAACCTTGCAACAGGTGAGCCTGTAACAGTAGGTGAGGCTGTAGGTATCATCGCTGCTCAGTCTATCGGTGAACCCGGTACACAGCTTACTATGAGAACGTTCCATACAGGTGGTGCTAAGGACGCAGGCGATATCACACAGGGTCTTCCACGTATCGAAGAGCTCTTCGAGGCAAGAAAGCCCAAGTCTCTTGCAATCCTTTCAGAAATCTCAGGTATCGTTTCTTTTGAAGAAATCAAGAAGAGCCGTCATGTTGTTATCACAGACACTGAAAATGGCGAATCAAAGGCTTATCTTATTCCGTACGGCTTCCGTGAAATCGTTAAGGAAGGCGACAAGGTTACAAAGGGTCAGGCACTTACAGATGGTGCTCCGAATCCGCACGATATCCTTGCAATCCGTGGCGTAGAAGCTGTTCACGATTACCTTATCCGTGAAGTTCAGAGAACATACCGTACACAGGGTGTTGATATCAACGATAAGCACATCGAGGTTATCGTTCGTCAGATGATGCGTAAGGTCAAGATTGACGATGCAGGTGATACTAACTTCCTTCCGGGTTCAGTTGTTGAGAAGCATGAGTTCTACTCAGCAAATGATAAGGTTAAGGCTCAGGCTGAAGCTGAAGGTAAAGAGCCGAACTACGCAACATGCATCCCGACTCTTATGGGTATCACAAAGGCTTCTCTTGCAACAGAATCCTTCCTTTCAGCAGCATCCTTCCAGGAAACAACAAGAGTTCTTACAGATGCAGCTATCAAGGGTAAGGTCGATCCTCTTATGGGTCTTAAAGAAAATGTTATCATCGGTAAGCTTCTCCCGTCAGGTACAGGTATGAAGTGCTACTCTGAGGTTCAGCTCAGAAAAAAGGAAGACAACCTTAATACAGTAATGGCTGATCTTCTTCCGATTGATTGATGTTAATTTAATATAAAATAATGCACTATGCTTTCCGGAGCATAGTGCTTATTTTTTTGCCGGAAATTCTGATATGATGACCAAATTTTTGTTTTTGGTAAAATTTACATAGTTTTTTCCTTTGTTTTTTTATAATTTTCTATAATTTTTTATTGACTTTTATTGGTCTTGCTATTATAATAATGGATGTAAATGGAGTAAATAGCATCAAAAATGATATGAAATGGAGGGGATTTGATGCAGGATGCAAAGAATATGCACTTTAACGGCGAATATTTTCATTCTATCGACTCGAATAATCGAGTTATTATGCCTGCAAAGATCAAAGATGCCCTCTACGGTCAATCGTTTACTATTTACCATAAGCCGAATGAAAAATGTCTGCGACTTTATGTTACATCCGAATGGGATGATATGGTTTACAAGATCGCCTATGTTGATGACGGGGTTGACAGGACGGATCTTCAGAGACATTTCTCTATAAATTCAAAGGTTTATGACCTTGATGCACAGGGCAGATTCGTTTTACCTGCAAAGTTTGTTGAAGCAGCAAACCTTAAAAAGGAAATCGTAACTATCGGAATCGGCCCCCGTGCTGAAATCTGGGATAAGGAAGAATACGAGCAGCAGCTTGCTAAGGATAAGGTTGTTGACGTTGTATTGCCGTTCTGATGCAGGATTTCAAGCATATTCCCGTTTTGTTTTATGAAACCGTCGATGCTCTTAATATTAAGCCTGACGGAATTTATGTCGATTGCACGGCAGGAGGCGGCGGACACAGCTCTGCTGTAGCCGAAAAGCTGACGACAGGAAAGCTTATTTCCATCGATCAGGACCCTGAAGCAATCGAGGTTCTCAAAAAGAGATTTGACGGCAACCCGAATGTGGTTGTTGTGCATGACAATTTTGTCAATATCAAATCGGTTCTCAGCAACCTTGGCATCATTGGTGTCGATGGTGTGATGGCGGATTTGGGCGTTAGTTCCCATCAGCTCGACACCGATGCCAGAGGGTTTTCTTTTCATAAAGACGCACCGCTTGATATGAGAATGTCAATGTCAGGTGTCAGTGCCGCAGATATAGTAAACAATGCCTCAGAGGCAGAGCTGCGACGCATCATATATACCTACGGAGAAGAAAAGTTCGCTCCGTCAATTGCAAAGAATATAGTTAAATCACGAGAAAATAAACCGATTGAAACAACTTTTGAGTTGGTGGATATCATAAAGGCTTCAATGCCGATGAAAGCAAAGCGTGACGGTCACCCGGCAAGAAAAACCTTTCAGGCATTGAGGATAGAAGTAAACGGGGAGCTTGAAAAGCTTGAAAAAGCGCTCGACGATATGTTTGATGTGCTTAATCCCTCAGGAAGACTCGCAATAATAACCTTTCATTCTCTTGAAGACAGAATGGTTAAAAAGCGTTTCAATTCTTTCTGCGAAGGTTGTACCTGTCCTGCACAGTTTCCGGTCTGTGTATGCGGAAAATCACCGAGAGGATCACTTCCGTTCAAATCAAAAGCTCCGTCAGTCAATGAAGTTGATGAAAATTTCAGAGCACACAGTGCACGCCTTCGTGCAGTTGAAAAGCTCTGATACGGATATTAATTAAAAAGAAAGGAGATTACGGCTATGCCAAACAATGAAACAGTAGCAGTTGCACTTGACCTTGATTTGTTTGATGTGCAGAAAAATGCATATGTACCGCAGGAAATCCCCAAAAAGAGAATACAGAAGCCTAAGCTCCTTGAAACAAAACCTGTCAGCAGAGTTCAGGTTGCAAGAGAAGCTCGTGAGAGCACAAGAATGGCAATCAGAGCCTGTGTGTTTGCACTTGCTATGTTTCTCGTTATTGGTGGAATCATTGCATGTCACGTTCAGTTGACAAATTATCAGCTTGCTCTTGCTGCAAAGCAGAATGAGCTTAATGTAGCAGAGAGTGAGAATATCTCTCTTAAGATGAAATACAACTCCATGATGTCAATTGATAAAATTGAAGAGTACGCAGAGTCTGAACTCGGAATGGTAAAAAGAGAAAATTATCAGGTCGAGTACATTGATATTTCAGATGAAAGCGGCGCACAGTTGACACAGTAGGATAATGATGAATATGAATAGTACAAGGTACCGTAAGCATAACATTATATGAAGAGAAAAAGGGAGGATTTATATCCTCCCTTAGAGTGATTTTATAGAGATAATTTCAGATTCACTTTTTTCACACGAAGGGAAGGTAGCTGCGTTGAAAAATCAGCTTAAACTAAAGAAAACACGGTTTATGAAACCCCGTAAGATTCTGACAAAAGGTGTCAAATCGAGAATCTGGGGAACATTGTCAGTGTTCCTGATAGTAGGTCTTCTGCTGCCTTTTATAGGTCTTGCAAAGGCTCAGATTGTGCAGGCTGATATGTTCAAACATATGGCTCAGCAGCAGCAGCTCAACGACACTATCGTTCCTGCAAACAGGGGAATTATTTATGACAGAAATATGACTGTCCTTGCACAGAGTGCATCTGCATGGAAGATTACAATGAATCCTAGCGAATTTAAGGATTTTCCTGAAGCAGCCAAGGAGATTGTTATAACAAAAATGTCCGAAATCCTCGGTCTTGACCGTGCAACTATCGAAGAAAAGGCTTCGAAAACGGCATATAACAACATCACTCTTGCAAACAAGGTAGAAAAGGATATCCGTGATAAAGTGCTTAAATTCCTTGAAAAGCCTTATGAATCAGGCGTTGAAGGCGAAAAACCGATTTACTATACACGGGTTATCGCAGTTGAAGATGATGTCAAGAGATATTATCCTTACTCAACACTTGCTTCACAGATTCTCGGCTGTATCGGTACCGATAATGTCGGTCTTTCGGGTCTTGAATCAAAGTACAACAGTATTCTTACGGGTGTTGACGGCAGACTGATTTCAACAAAAGCAAACAATTCTGTCCTTGACAGTATCGCATATCAGACTCTTTATGAGCCTACGCAGGGCACGAGCCTTGTTCTTACGATTGATGAAACAATTCAGCGTTATCTTGAGGAGTCACTCTCCGAGTGCTACGAAACGAGTAACTGTAAATCCTGCACAGGTATCGTTATGGATGTCAAAACAGGTGCAATTCTCGCAATGTCAACCCAGGCTTCGTTCGATTCAAACAATCCGTATACGATTTATGATCAGCGTACACTTGATAACATCAATCTGATTGAGGATGAGACAGAGCGTAAGAAGGCAATAAATCAGGCTATGTATCAGCAGTGGAGAAACAGAGCTGTCAGCGACCTTTATGACCCGGGCTCGGTTTTCAAGGTTATGACAATGGCTGCAGGTCTTGAAGAAAATGTTGTTGAATACGATGAAACCTTCAACTGCACAGGTAGTATTGATATTCTTGACAGACACTATTATTGCCACAATCATTCAGGTCACGGTACCCAGACACTTACGCAGGGTCTTATGAATTCCTGCAACCCGTATTTTATAACGATCGGTCAGCGTCTTGGTATTGAGACATTTTACAAATACTTTGAGGCTTTCGGCTTCACTGAGAAGACGGGTATTGACCTTGGTGCTGAGGTCCTCCCGAAAGCAGGTATCAATTACCATGCTCTTGACAGTATGTCTCTTGTTAACCTCGCCAGCTCATCTTTCGGTCAGTCTTTCCAGGCTTCGCCGATTCAGGTTCTCAATGCAATCAATGCCTGCGTAAATGACGGTAAGCTTATGCAGCCGTACATTGTGGCAAAAACACTTGATGCAAACGGTAATGTACTCAGTGAAACAAAACCTGTTGTAAAGCGTCAGGTTATTTCGGAGTCTACTTCAGATCTTCTCATCGCTTCAATGGAGCAGGTTTCTACAAAAGGTACAGCTAAAAACTCGTACGTTGCAGGCTACAGAGTAGCCGGTAAAACAGGTACTTCCGATGTCCTCGGTCCCACAGGTGCAACGGGTGAGTATATTGCATCCTTTGCGGGTTGTGCACCTGCAAACGATCCCGAGATTTCAATTATCATTGTTGTAAACGAACCTCAGGGACCTTCAGGCGGTGGTGCAGTTGCAGCTCCTGTTGCGGCAGAGGTCATTGAAAAGACACTTACATACCTCAATGTCGAAAGACAGTACAATGATTCTGAAAAAGACAGACTTGATGTTAAGGTGCCTGATATAACGGGAATGTCTTTGAGTGATGCTAAATCAACAATCAAGGAAGCAGATCTTAAGATTAAGGTTATCGGCGACGGTGACTCCGTAATATCTCAGATGCCTGCAAGCAGTCAGATTATCCCCAGAAACGGTGTCGTTGTAGTCTATACTGACGAAGAGGTCAAGAAAGCGAATGTAATCGTTCCAGATTTTACGGGAATGACGGTTTCTCAGGTTAATTACGAAGCTGTGAAGCTCGGTCTGAATATACGAATTTCAGGTAACTCGCTGTCGGCGTCAGGTCTGACGGCATACAGGCAAAGCGTTCCGAAGGGTAAGGAAATAGAGTGTGGTTCAACACTGACGGTTTATTTCCGAACAACATCGGGCGTATCTGACCACTAAAATAAAGGACGTGTAAACAGAATATTTTTGGAGGCGTTTTGAGATGAAGCTTAAAGCTTTGTTGCAGGATGTTGAAACGAAAAGTGTTTACACATTTGACCCGGAAATAACAAATGTCACGGAAAATTCCTCTAAAGTCAGGCGGCAGGGATTGTTTGTCTGCATAAAAGGAAACTCGTGTGACGGTCACGACTTTGCACAGAAGGCGATGGACAGAGGTGCTGTTGCAGTGATATGCGAGCGTGATATAGGAATTAAAAATTCAATAATTGTTGAAAATTCAAGAAAAGCTTATGCACAGATCTGTTCGGCGTTTTATTCTAAAGCTCACAAAAAGCTCAAAATGATTGCCGTAACGGGTACGAACGGAAAAACGACAACCTCGTATATCATTAAAAGAATTCTTGAAAACTCAGGGCTGAAGACGGGTCTTATAGGCACGGTCAATGTCACAATAGGCAAGGAACGATATCCTGCTGATCTGACAACCCCCGACCCCGTTGATCTGCACAGGTATCTGATGCTGATGAACATTGCAGGGTGTGATGCCTGCGTTATGGAGGTTTCGTCTCAGGCTCTTGAGCAGGAGAGGGTATACGGCATCAATTTTGATTGTGCAGTTTTTACCAATCTTTCACCCGAGCATCTTGATTATCATAAAACGATGCAAGGCTACTCACGGGCAAAATCAAAGCTTTTTGAAATGAGTAAGATTTCAGTAATCAATTCGGATGACGAATATGCGCCTCTTATGATCAGGAGCGCAGCAGGAAAGACCTATACATACGGCACAGATGAAAGTGCAGATTTCAGAGCTGAAAAAATATGTCTTTCGCAGGACGGAGTGGACTACAATCTTTCTTATAAAGGTGAAACACACCGAGTCACTTTCCCGGGAATGGGAAGCTTTTCGGTCAGTAATTCTCTTGCAGCCATATCAGCGGCAAATGTGCTTGGCATAGATACGCTCAAGGCGATCCGTGAGGTTTCACGATTTGAGGGTATATCGGGAAGAATGGAAAAGATTGATAATTCTTTCGGTATAAATATCATTATTGATTATGCCCATACTCCCGATTCTCTTGAAAATGCTGCAAAAACTCTTAAAGAGGTCTACGGCGGAAGGCTGATTACGGTTTTTGGCTGTGGAGGAGACAGAGACAAAGAGAAAAGACCTGTAATGGGAAAGGTTGCGTGCGAAAATTCAGATTTTGTCTTTGTAACCTCTGATAATCCGAGGACGGAAAATCCCGAAACGATTATTGATGACATACTTTCAGGTATAAATACAAAAAATTATTACAGAATAACTGACCGTAAGCTTGCGATAAAATCTGCACTTTACTCGGCAAAATCAGGGGATACAGTGCTGATTGCAGGTAAGGGTCACGAAAAATACCAGATACTCGGTACCCAGAAAATATACTTCAATGAAAGAGAAATAATAAGAAAATTATTGGAAGACAAGGCGAGGTTTTAAAAATGAAAAAATTAATGTTAAGCGAGATTGCCGCAGCCGTAGGCGGAGTTGCAACGGGAGAGGCAGAAATCAAAGGAATATGTATAGACAGCCGACTCTGTGAGGAAGGTTTACTTTATATCGCAATCCACGGCGAAAATTTTGACGGTCATAAGTTTACCGGAAGCGCTCTTGAAAACGGTGCAACGGCAGCTATGATTCATCACGATGTTGACTGCGAAGGTCTTTTTATAAGAGTTGATGATACAAGACTTGCACTTCTTCGTCTTGCAAACTGGTTCCGTTCAACCTTCGATATCCCTGTTGTAGGTCTTACGGGCAGCGTTGGTAAAACCACAACGAAGGAAATGACTTGGGCTGTTATAAGCGAAAAATACAATTCAATCAAAACTGAGGGTAACCTTAATAATGATATTGGACTCCCGAGAACTCTTATGCGTCTTGAAGAGGACACTCAGGCAGCAGTTATTGAAATGGGTATGAGCAATAAAGGTGAGATTTCAGTTTTATCAAAGACAGCTGAGCCAACAATTGCAATAATCAGCAATATAGGCGTTTCTCATATGGAAAATCTTGGTTCGCGTGAAAATATCTGTGCAGCAAAGCTTGAAATTCTCGACGGTCTTCGTGAAGGTGCACCGATTATGCTCAACGGTGACGATCCGTACCTTGCAAGCGCTAAAATAGAAAATCATCCCGTGTTTTATTACGGAATCAACGATAAATTCTGCGACTTCAGAGCTACTGATATCGTTCAGCAGGATGATGAAACAAATTTCAATATTATCTACGATGGCGACAAGGTGCAGAATGTGACCATCCCGACGATCGGTATACACAATGTTTACAATGCTCTCGCAGCTTTTGGTACGGGTCTTCAGCTCGGTGTAACACCTCAGCAGGCTGCAGACGGACTTAAAAAGTATGAACCGTCAGGTATGAGACAGAGGGTAAAGGTCGTTAACGGAATCCGTTTTATCGAAGACTGTTACAACGCAAGCCCCGACTCTCAGCAGGCAGCTCTTAAAATGCTCTCGACAGTTCAGGCAAAGAGAAAGATTGCCGTCCTCGGTGATATGCTTGAGCTCGGATCAATCAGCTCGGATGCACATAAAAATGCAGGTCGCCTTGCTGCAAAGAATAAGATCGATATTCTTATGACTTACGGTGAAAGATCACAGGAAACAGCGTCTACGGCAGAGGAATGTGGTGTTCCTTGTGTCAGAAGCTTCCTTGATAAGAGCGAGCTTGCAGATGCTTTGTCAGAAATCCTTGCAGAGGGTGATGCAATTCTCTTCAAAGCAAGTCGAGGTATGGCACTTGAGGATGTAATCAACAGCCTTTATGAAAGAATGAACTGAATTTAACGGAGTTTAATGAAAGGGGTAGCGCACAATGTGCGCGTGTGACGAAAATGAATACAACACTTGCAATGATTATCAGCGGCGTTTTATCTTTGGGTGTAACGGGAATTCTCGGCTTTGGTGTAATTCCCTGGCTCAGAAAGCTCAAATTCGGGCAGACTATTCTTGAAGAAGGTCCGAAATGGCATAAGAGCAAGCAGGGCACTCCCACAATGGGCGGAATTATGTTTATCATAGGCATTTTCTTCTCAGCGGCTTTGGTGCTTGTTATTAACTCATTGACGGGAAATAAATTAGGCCTTACGGGCGATATGAACACAAAGCTCTGGGCAGGCATCATTATGGCCCTTATGTTTGGTCTTGTCGGTTTTGCAGATGACTACATAAAGGTAGTTAAAAAGCGCAATCTCGGTCTTTCAATTATTCAGAAATCAATCGCACAGCTTGCTATCTGCGCAGGTTATCTTACAAGCCTTTACCTTGCAATGGGTAAGGATCCGTATATGGTTGTGCCTTTCCTCGGTAACATCAAGCTCGGTTTCTTCTTCTGGATTCTTGGCGTATGCGTTATCTACGGTGCGATCAATGCTGTTAACTTTACAGACGGTATCGACGGACTTTGCTCAAGTGTAACAGCAACTGCAGCTGTTTCATTTATTGCAATCGCAGTCATCAATAAGTTCTTCGGTGTAGGCATCCTTGCAGCAGCACTTCTTGGTGGTTGTATCGGATTCTTCCTTTGGAATAAATTCCCTGCAAAAGTATTTATGGGTGATACCGGTTCTATGTTCCTTGGTGGTATGGTTGTTGCAATTTCATATGCTATGGATTGCCCGGTTATCCTTGTTCTTACAGGCTTTATTTATGTTATAGAAGCTCTTTCTGATGTTATCCAGATCGGATACTACAAAATCACTCACGGAAAGAGAATATTCAAAATGGCTCCCATTCACCACCATTTTGAGATGTGTAGCTGGAGCGAAAAGAAAATTGATGCAGTTTTCTGCGCAGTTAATCTTATAGCGGGTATAATAGGTGTAGTCGTAATGTATTACGGCACATTCAGAGCATAAAATTTGAAAAATGCTGTGAAAGGAGAAGAAGCTTAATGTCAACAGATGTGCTTAAAGATAAAGCTGAGAAAGAGCATAAAAAAGCGAATAAAAGACCTAGTCTTCTCTCAAATCTTACCATTCGTGGTGTAAAGGTTTTTGTTGACGGTGGTTTTGACCTGATCTATCTTTTCCTTGTTATCGCTCTTCTGACGACGGGTCTTATAATGATGGCGTCAGCAAGTTATGTATGGGGTAAGTTCTACGACGGTAAACCATACATCTACATTGCGAAGCAGGGCTGCTTTGCAGTTGGTGGATTGGTTTTAATGTTCATATTATCAAAAATCAATCCGCAGTTTATCAAGAAGTTTTCTCTTGCTATAAGTGTTATAGGTTTGATCCTGCTTGTTGCAGTTTTGTTTTACTATGTTCCCGTTCCCGAAAATCCGGATATCAAGCGTTGGATGATGGTTCCGGGTCTGGGATTTACGTTCCAACCGTCAGATATCGGAAAACTTGCAATGATTATGGGTCTTGCATGGGGACTCGAAAAGGGTAAAAAGCTCCTGGACAGAAATATATTTGCACCGCTTATATATTTTGGCGTGGTTGGAGTCGTAAGCATTCTTGTCTTTGCAGAGAGCCATCTTTCGTGCTTCCTTATGATTTTTGCAATGGGTATCGGAATTCTTTTCCTGAGTGGTATGGATCGCAGGTGGTTCATCCTCGGAGGAATAGTGGGAATCGTGTTGATAGCGTTCTTCATCCTCTTCCGTGAACAGATTCTCAGCCCGTATCAGCTCGAAAGAATAACAAGCTTCTTTGAAAAAGACTATACAGATACAGACACAAGATGGCAGACTAACCAGTCCTTGTATGCTCTTGGTTCAGGTGGACTTTTCGGCCTCGGTCTCGGCAATTCGAGGCAGAAGTTCCTTTATATCCCCGAGCCTCATAATGACTTCATTTTTGCGATTGTAGGCGAGGAGCTCGGCTTCTTCCGCAGTATGATAATTATACTTATGTTCCTTGCACTTGTTGCAAGAGGCTTCGTAATCGCAGCACGAACAAAGAGTATGTACGAGCGTCTTCTTGTTCTCGGAATTTCCCTTCAGGTAGGCATTCAGTCAATTCTCAATATTCTCGTTGTAACAGATATGATTCCGAATACGGGTATTTCACTTCCGTTCTTCAGCTACGGTGGAACGGCACTCGTTATTCTTATGGCAGAGATGGGACTCGTTCTCGGTGTTTCCAGAACAGGCGAACGAGAAAGAAAAAAGGCTAGAGGTGGTTCTGATGTTAAATAATAAAAAGATACTTATCGCAACAGGTGGAACGGGAGGCCACATTAATCCTGCACTTGCTGTTGCAGGTTTTATAAGAGAGAAATATCCCGAAGCTGATATCCTTTTTGTAGGCACAGCTGTTAAAATGGAAGCTCAGCTTGTTCCGGCTGCAGGCTATAATTTCAAAACGATAGATATTCAGGGCTTCAGCCGTGATCTTACTCCGAGTGGTATCAAGCAGAATATCAGCACGGTAATAAAGCTTGTCAAGTCATCGTCTCAGGCTAAGAAGATAATCAAAGAGTTTAATCCCGATGTTGTTCTCGGCTTTGGCGGATATGTAGGAGGGCCTGTCCTTCGTACTGCAAGCAAGCTCGGTATCCCGACAGCGATCCACGAGCAGAATGCTTTTCCGGGTGTAACAAATAAGGCACTTGCAAAGGTTGTTGATAAAGTTATGCTTACAGCTCCTGAAGCTGAAAAGTATATGCAGCCGAAAAATCCGTGTGTTGTAACGGGTCTGCCTGTAAGAGGTGAGCTTATTTCAGCAAACAGAGATTTTTCCCGTGTGGAGCTCGGTGTCGATGAAAGACCCGTCATTCTTTCCATGGGCGGAAGCCTTGGTGCAAGAGTTATCAATAATGCCGTAACTCAGCTTATTGAAGAGAGATATGAACGCAAGGATTGCTATTTCCTGCACGCAACAGGCAAGGCCGGTGTAGGAATGTTTGATGTTATAGAAAAAGAAAAAGGTATCAGCCTTGAAGAAAACAAGCATATTATGCTTCGTGAATATATAAATGATATGCATCGTTGCATGGCTGCTGCAGACCTTGTAATCTGCCGTGCAGGTGCAAGCTCACTCAGTGAAATTCAGGCAATGGGTAAGCCCTCAATACTTGTTCCTTATCCGTATGCTGCTGAAAATCATCAGTATTACAATGCAATGGAGCTTGTAAAAAATGATGCAGCAATCCTTATTGAAGAGAAGGATTTTACGGGCGAGAGACTCATAAAAGAAATCGATGCTTTGCTTGCAGATAAGTCAAGACTTACGACACTTGGCGAAAATGCAAAGAAAATGGCTATCTACGATGCGACGGAAAGAATCGTTTCCTGCATCTGCGAAATCGTAAGATAATTCAATAAATTAACACTTTTTCAGGAATATCATAAACTGAAAGCAGACTGATATTTCTGAAAGGGTGAGTATATGGGACAGTATATAATCGAAGGATGCAATAAACTCAGTGGAAGCGTAAGAGTGCAGGGCGCAAAAAACAGTGCCTTGCCGATTCTGGCAGCGACGGTAGCTGTCGGCAAGCCTTGTATAATACATAATTGTCCCGATTTAAGTGACATTACCTCGACGGTCAAAATCCTTGAATCTTTAGGTTGCGAAGTTCACAGAAATTATAATATGATTGCTGTTGACCCTTCAAAACTTAATAAAAAGAAAATCAGCGATGTGCTGATGCGTGAGATGCGATCGTCAATTATTTTTCTTGGTGCTTTGCTTAGTGCAACGGGAGAAGCTGTTATGTGTGCTCCCGGGGGATGTGATATCGGTTTAAGACCGATTGATATTCATCTCTCTGCTCTTCGTAATCTTGGTGTTGAAATCAGTGAAAAACACGGGGAGCTCCGTTGCCGTTGCAAAAAGCTCAAGGGTGGCAAAGCTGTCCTGCCTTTTCCGAGTGTAGGCGCAACGGAAAATATTATTCTGGCAAGCGTTAAAGCAAGTGGGATAACGACGATAATAAATGCAGCAAGAGAACCCGAAATCGTTGATCTTGCGATGTTTCTTAACTCCTGCGGAGCCAGAATTTCAGGTGCAGGTGAGAGCACCGTTGTGATTGAGGGCGTGGAACGCCTTCATTCGTCACAGTACGCAATAATGCCGGACAGAATCGTTGCAGGTACATACATTGCAGCAGCTGCTGTCACGGGCTCAACAATTATAATAGAAGAGGTTATTCCTTCGCATCTCGTACCCGTTATATCTGTGTTTGAGCAGGCAGGCTGCAGAGTCGAGGCTTCAGGGCAGAAACTTCGTGTTACGGCACCGCGCAGGCTTAAGTCTTTTGACAGAATACGCACTATGCCTTATCCCGGTTTCCCGACGGATTGTCAGGCGATAATAACAGCGGTCGCTTCTGTCTGCGAGGGAATTACAATTATAAGCGAAAATATTTTTGAAAATCGTTTCAGGCACGTCTGCGAATTAAGACGGATGGGAGCAGACATCAGAGTGCAGGAAAGGATTGCTGTTGTTAACGGTGTTGATTGTCTGCAGGGTGCTTTTGTGCAGTCAACCGATCTTCGTGCAGGTGCTGCACTTGTTGTTGCAGGTCTTTGTGCCGAAGGTATAACAACGGTTGATAAAATTTGTTATATAGACAGGGGATACGACTCACTTGCCGAAAACCTGACGGCATTGGGTGCAGTTATCAAAAGGAAGGAAAATTTATGAAAGAACTTTCACCTGAACAAGTTGAACGACTCAGACCCGAAGCCAGAGCTCGGTATGAAAAAAGGCTGAAGGAAGTCAAGAAAAACAGAAAAATAGTAAAGTATACAGGAATCGGTCTCGGTGTAGCAGCGATATTCCTGATATTGAGCATGACTGTTCTTTTTAACATAAGTTCGATAACTGTTGACGGTACCGGTAAGAAATATACGCAGGATCAGATTGTTATGGCATCAGGTCTCAATATCGGAGACAATATGGTACGCACGAGCTTCAAAAAGGTTGAGGAAAGAATCGAAAAAAGTTTGCCGTATGTTTATGATGCCGCTATAACCAAGACAATCACGGGTAAGATTACAATTACAATAACCGATACAAGAGCAGCAATTGCAGTTAAAACACCTCAGGGTTTCATGCTTGCAAACCCTGACGGTAAAGTGCTCGAGATAGTAAAGGAGCTTCCAAAAAGCAAAAATCTGATGTATCTCAGATTAAAAGGCAGCATAACAGCAACGGTGGGCGAAACCTTTACTATAAACGATGCAGCTGAAAAGGCCCTTTACGATGAGATTACAGCGAATCTTGCTGATGTGAAGCTGCGTGATCATATTACCGAGATGGATCTTACTCAGCGAAGCTCGATTAAACTTGTATATCAGGGCAGACTCAGACTTCTGCTCGGTTCATCGGAAAAGCTTGATGAGAAGCTAAAAAGTGCTGCAAAGGTAATAGAAAAGGAAAATGCAGAGGATCCTGCGCTGATTGCTGAGGTGAATCTCACCATTCCGAAAAAAGCTTTTGTAAACCCCGTAGAGTCTCTCGATATTAAAGATAAAGATGACGATTCTACGACTCAGATCATAAATCCCGAAGAGGGTCAGTCTTCTTCAACGGATGAGAATTCAGGCGAAGAAACTAATGAAAACACAGAGAATTCAGGTGATTCAACCTCGGATGATGAGGACGAAGAAACTACCGAGGATTAAAAGAAATCATAATGCTGAAACAGTATTAAAGATTACAAAAATTTTAACCTTTTATAATAAATTTGCTTGAAATCTTGTATAAAGTATGTTATTATACTTGGTGTGTAACACTAGCGTAATAGATTTTAAAAACGGAGGTCTTTAAAATGGCATTTGAAATTGATAACGATTTTGAAAGCACCGTTCAGATAAAGGTCATCGGTGTCGGTGGTGGCGGCGGAAACGCTGTTAACACAATGATTGCACAGGGTATGCAGGGTGCAGAGTTTATCGTTATAAACACAGACAAGCAGGTTCTTGTTAATTCACAGGCAACTCACAGAATCCAGATCGGTGAAAAGTCAACTCGTGGTCAGGGCGCAGGCGGCCGTCCCGAGGTTGGCGAAAAGGCTGCAGAAGAGAGCAAAGAAGAAATCTCAGCAGTTCTTAAGGGAACAGATATGGTATTTATCACTGCAGGTATGGGCGGCGGAACAGGTACCGGTGCTGCTCCCGTAATCGCTCAGATCGCTAAGGAAATGGGCGTTCTCACTGTTGGTGTTGTTACAAAGCCCTTCAAGTTTGAAGGTAAAAAGAGAAGCACACTTGCTGAGCAGGGTATCGCTCGTCTTTCAGAGCATGTAGACAGCCTTATCGTTATTCCTAACGATCGTCTTAAGCTCCTCAGCGACCGTTGCAAGACTCTTTCAGAGGCTTTCCTTGTAGCTGACGAAGTTCTTTCACAGGGTGTTAAGAGCATTTCTGAGCTTATCAAGGTTCCCGGCTTTGTTAACCTTGACTTCGCTGACGTTTGCAGCGTAATGAGAGATGCAGGCTACGCTCATATGGGTGTTGGTACAGCTAAGGGCAAGGATAAGAGCCTTCAGGCAGCTGAA
>JAZORX010000205.1:0-8632 GCA_045656845.1 Acutalibacteraceae bacterium
CATCGCCTTACTGCTGATGCAATTATCTCTGCTTACGAAAACCGTGCAGACGGTAAAATGTTCTATTCATTCATAAAAGCCGAGGATATGCAGTTTGACTGCCGTACACCCGACACCTTTGACGATAACCTTACAAAAATCCGATTTGAATCCTTTGACAAAACAAAGAATATCTGCATCATCAATTTTGCATCTCACGCCGAGCTTCTTGGAAGCTGCACAAAGGTTGTCAGTGCCGATTTCCCTGCATATATGATTAAGGAAATCGAGGGTAACAACCTGAACTGCGACGCCGTTTTCTTCAACGGTGCAATCGGTGGTATGATCTCTGCAAAGGAGATCAAAAAAGTTTACCGTGAGCAGATCGACTGCGAGGCTTATACAAAGGAGTTCGGCAAAAATCTTGGTGAAATCGTGAATTCCCTCAAGGATGAAACTGAGCTCGCACCGATCATCAATGTTAAGTCTGCTCCCGTCAGCATAGAGGCATCAAACTATGTGCTTATCCTTGCACGACTTCTGGGCGTGCTTAACAACGACATTTCAAGAGTAAGAAAAGACGGCACGGCTTCAATTTATTCAGAGGTCGGATATCTTGAGCTCGGTGAAAAGGAAATCGGAATGTTCCTTATCCCCGGAGAACTCTTCCCGGAACTCTTCAATGGTGAATTCCTCAGCGCAGAAGAGTCTGCAAACGGCAAGAAGGCAGAATATAATATTCTTTGTGAACAGGGAGAGGCTAAGCATAAGTTCGTTGTAGGCCTTTGTAACGACGAATTAGGCTATATCATTCCTGATAACGACTTCTTCCTTAATTCGAAAATGCCGTACATAAATAAGGGCAAGGACAGATTTGACCGTGACCATTACGAGGAAACAAACTCAACAGGACCAAAGACGGCAAGGACATTGCTTGACGCAACATTGAAGATTATCAATTCTATAAGATAAAATTTAACCCGTAACGATTACAGCTCGTAACCGTTACGGGTTTGTTATTTGATATTATTCTTAGCCTTCTACTTTGCCAGCCTTAACAGCTTCAAAGTCTGCTTCGATTTCTTCTGAGGGTTTCTTTGTAAGAAGAGAAACCACTACGATGCAGATAGCTGAGAAGATGAATGCCGGAAGAAGCTCATAGATTGCGAAGAGACCGCCGAGTTTGCTGATAACGAGTTTCCAGAGGAATACCATTCCGCCACCGCTGATCATACCTGCAACAGCGCCTGCGCGTGTTGTTCTCTTCCAGAAGAGTGAGAAGAGCATAAGAGGACCGAATGTTGCGCCGAAGCCTGCCCAAGCGAATGAAACGATCTTGAAGATAACGCTGTCTTTATCAAGAGCGATAATGATAGCAACGAGAGAAATAACGAGAAGCGTTATTCTTGTAACCCACATAACCTGCTTGTCTGTTGCGTTTTTCTTGAAGAGACCCTGGAAGATGTTCTTTGAAAAAGCAGAAGCAGAGATAAGAAGATAAGAGTCAGATGAGCTGATAGTTGCAGCAAGGATACCTGCCATAACGAAACCTGCAAAGATCGGGGGAAGATAGCTCTGTGAAAGTGTGATGAAGATGCTTTCTGAATCGCTGAGAGAAAGGTGAGTTGTCGGGAAGAGGTGTCTTCCTGCAATACCGATAAACACTGCAACGCCAAGAGAAATGATAACCCAGATCATAGCGATTCTTCTTGAAAGCTTGAGTTCGCTTTCCTTACGGATAGCCATAAAGCGAAGGAGAACCTGAGGCATTCCGAAGTAGCCGAGACCCCATGCAAGAAGAGAAGCAATTGTAAGAAGGCTGTATGGAGCCTTGTCACCAAAGATCGGTTTACCGTTTATAACGAGCTGCTCGGTTGTTACTACGCCGTCAAGGAGAGTGCTCTCTGTTGTCGGCTGAGCGATACCGAAGAATTCAAGGAAACCGGGGATTGATTGTGCGTTTTCAACGATAGCACCGAAACCACCTGCCTTGATGCCGCAAACAACAACGATGATACCAAGAGCAAGGAACATAACGATACCCTGCATGAAGTCAGATGCACTTTCTGCGAGGAAACCACCGATGATTGTATAGATGAGAACGAAAACAGCACCGAGAATCATCATCGGAACATAGTCCATACCAAAGAGGTTTGAGAAAAGCTTACCACAGGTAACAAAGCAGCTTGAAGCGTAAACCGTGAAGAAAATCAGGATGAACAAAGCAGCGATTGTAAGAACAATTTTGTTCTTTTCACGGAATCTGTTTGAGAAAAACTCGGGAAGGGTGATTGCGTTGTTTGCACGGATACTGTAACGGCGAAGTCTCTTTGAAACAACGAGCCAGTTAACATATGTACCGATTGCAAGACCTAAAGCTGTCCAAAAAGCTTCAGCAAGTCCACACCAGTAAGCAACACCGGGAAGACCCATAAGAAGCCAACCACTCATATCTGAAGCTTCTGCACTCATTGCAGTAACCCAAGGACCAAGAGAACGACCGCCCAGGAAATAGTTTTCGGAATTCTTGTTAGCCTTTTTGGCGAACAACAAGCCGATTACGATAACGACAGCCATATATACGACCATCGCTACGAGAGTTTGGATTTGTTCACTACTCATAATAAAACTCCTCAAATAAAATTTCATATATTATATCATTTTAATAAAAAACATTCAAGTGCTTTTTCATAATAATGCTTTAAATTGGTAAATTGTTTCGAAAAAAGAAAAAACCGCCTATAAAAGGCGGCAAATTAATTATCGGCAAAGCTCTTCGCAAAGTGCGTCAATAGCAGCTATGCTCGTTTCGTTGAGAGAAGATTTGATCTGAACAATATTCTCTGCGAAAGTTATGTTCTTTGAGCTTTCAAACATTTTTCTCATTGTCTTTGCAGCAACGGGACCCCATGAACCGTTTTCGATGAATGCAACCGTTCTGTTCTGATAAAATCTCTCCGTAAGATGGTTGATGAAATCCTTCATAAACGGGAAAATATCGCCGTTGTATGTTGTCGTTGCAAGAACTAGCTTACCGTAACGGAAGGCATCTTCAATCGCTTCGTGCATATCACAGCGTGCAAGGTCGTTGAGGACAACCTTCGGGCAGCCGCTCTCTTTGAGCTTCTCAGCAAGAAGTTCAGCTGCAGCCTTTGTGTTGCCGTAAACTGATGTGTATGCGATAACGATACCTTCGCTTTCAACCGAGTATGAAGACCAGATGTCGTAAAGGTTGATGTAATATCCGAGGTTTTCTGTAAGCACAGGGCCGTGAAGAGGGCAGATGATTGAAACATCGAGGGTCGCGAGTTTCTTAAGAAGTGCCTGCACCTGAACACCATACTTACCGACGATACCGAAATAGTATCTTCGTGCTTCGCAGGCCCAGTCTTCGTCAGCATCAAGAGCGCCGAATTTTCCGAAACCGTCAGCGGAGAAAACAACCTTGTCTGTTGAATCGTAGCTGACCATAACCTCAGGCCAGTGAACCATCGGAGCAGTGTAGAATGTGAGAGTATGTTTGCCGAGGCAGAGTGTGTCGCCTTCGTTAACAACGAGTCGTCTGTCGGAATAATCGTTGCCGAAGAAGTTTGCCATCATATTGAAAGCCTTCATCGTTGCAACAACCTGAGCTGCAGGGTATTTCTTTAAAAATGCATCGATATTTGCAGAATGGTCAGGCTCCATATGGTGAACTATGAGATAATCGGGCTCTCTTCCGTCAAGAGCTTCTTCAAGATTAGAAAACCATTCATATGCAAAGTTTTTATCTGCAGTGTCAGTAACTGCAATTTTTTCATCCATAATGATGTATGAATTGTATGCAATACCGTTTGGTATATCGAACTGACCCTCAAAAAGATCTGTTGAACGGTCGTTGACGCCGATGTATTTAATGTCATTTGTAATAAACAAGATAATTGCTCCTTATTTTGAAATATAGAGATTACTCTCTTCGGGACATTATACAACAAATGTTTAAAATAAACAAGTTGAAAAGTAAAGAATAAGAGAAAACAATTGACAATTAACGAGAAAAAGTATATAATCACATTCGGAAAATTCCTGTGAGGGAGTAGTGAGCATACGGATGTATGTAGCAAGTCAACATACTGACCGAAAGGTCTGGCTTGTTTTAAATCGCGAGACTCATGTATAATCTGCAACGGCTATACATGTGTCTTTATATCTTAAAGTAACCGGGTGTAGCGTTTGCTGCACTTTTTTATTTTGGAGGAAGAGTTTATGAATTTCACATTTTTTTTTAACAGTGTGCTTTTAGGCGTCGGTCTTGCGATGGATGCATTCTCAGTATCCCTTGCAAACGGTCTTAACGACACTAAAATGAAAAAGAATAAAATGCTTGGTGTTGCAGGTGTTTTTGCAATCTTTCAGGCGCTCATGCCGCTTATTGGGTGGATTTGCGTGCATACGGTTATGCAATATTTTACATTTTTTGAAAAGCTTATTCCGTGGATTGCTCTTCTTTTGCTCGGCTTCATCGGTGGAAAGATGATTTTTGAGGGCGTCAAAGAAAATAGCTGCGATGAAAACGGCGAAAATTGTGGAAGCGCCAAGATTGGCATAGGTGCATTGCTGGTACAAGGTGTTGCAACTTCGATCGATGCTCTTTCAGTAGGTTTCACCATTGCTGACTATAACCTTAAAATGGCTCTTCTCTGCGCCGTAATTATTGCTGCAGTAACCTTTGTTATCTGCTTCGGCGGTATTGCGATCGGCAAAAAATTCGGCACGAAACTTGCAGGTAAAGCAGGAATTTTCGGAGGAACTATTCTTGTTCTAATTGGTCTGGAAATCTTCATTTCAAATGTGTTTTTCAAGTAAATAAAAATTATCGCTCCGTTCATTGAACGAAGCGATTTTTTGTTTTATATAACCATTTCGTATTCGCCCATATTGCCATCCTTGAAATAGCGATGAAGGTCGTATGGAGCATAGATTCCCGTGTCCGTAACAACACCGCTGACAAGTTCGGGCGGAGTGATATCAAAAGCAGGGTAGTAGCCTTTGAGACCGTCTGCGGCAGTTTTGACTCCCATAGCCTGAAGGACGAAATCAGGATCACGCATCTCGATTTTGACTGTGTCAATCGTAGGATGTCCGTGATCGGGAGCACCCGTAACAAAATAGGGGATACCCGTGTATTTGGCAGCAATAGCAATCTGATATGTGCCTACTTTATTGACAACATGTCCGTCAAGGCAGATTGCATCGGCAGCAGAAGTGAAAACATCAACATTTTCTTTCTTCATAACATAAGCGGGCATATTGTCTGTTATAACGGTAGTGTCAAAACCCATCTCGTTGCAGACCGTAGCCGTAAGCCTTGCACCTTGGAAATAAGGCCTTGTTTCGGGGCAGAAGATACGAAGATTTTTTTCTCTCTCTTTTGCAACCTTGAGCATCATTCCGACTATTGTTTCACCGAAGCACTGAGTCATAACAGTGCCATTCTGCGGAAACATATCAACAAGATACTCTGCCATAAGATTAACCTTACCGTAACGCAGATTGTTGGCCCTGACAGTATATTCAACTATCGCTTCGCTGACATCGGTACCGTTTCTGAGAGCGATTTTAGCAGCTTCAAGGCAACCACCGGTAATGAGCGACATTCTTGCAACGGTAGTCGGTCGTGCGTGTGAAATGTTGTCTGCTGCGTCAAGAAGATAGCTGAGCTGCTTTTCTTCTGTCATATTTCTGCATTCGTAGGCGGCAAGAGCCATACCCATAGCCGCTGCCGTGTAAGGGCCTGCACTCTGTGTAACCATATCGCGAATTGCCTGCGTTACTTCCTGATGAGTGTTGCAGATGACGAATTCAACCTTGCGGGGATAAACTCTTCTGTCAAGAATACGCACTTTTCCGTCTTCGTACCACGCTATATTTTCGTATCGGAGCATAAAAGCCAGTCCGTTATCAGCTCTTTGCATTTTTAACACCTCAATATAATTTTTTTATTGCTTTTTCTGTATCAAAATAGATTTTTTCTTTGTCAAGAGTTGTGTATTCGCCGTTTTCATAGAGAATTTTTCCGTCAACCATAGTCATGCAGATGTCGCTGCTCTGGGCAGAGTAGGTGATGAGAGCCTTCTCGTCAATAACAGGGCGAAGATGAGGCTTATCAAGAGATATTGCGATAATATCTGCTTTGTTTCCGACTTTGAGCTCTCCACAGTCGTTTCTGCCCTGAAGCTTTGCTCCGTTCTGAGTAGCCATTTTTATAACGGTATCGGCGTTCATAACGGTTGCATCCTGCGAATAACCGTTATGAATGATTGATGCAAGATGCATCTCTTCAACCATATCGAGGTTGTTGTTGCTTGCAGCACCGTCCGTGCCGAGAGCAACATTGATGCCCATATCAAGCATTTTCTGAACTTTAGCAAACCCACTTCCGAGCTTCATATTGCTTGATGGGTTGTGGACAACATTAACTCCCTTTGAAAGAAGGATTTCCATATCACTGTCTTCAAGAGTAACGCAATGAGCTGCGAAAGCTCTTGAATCAAAGGCGCCGATATCGTTGAACCACTGAGTCGGGGTTTTGCCGTACTTTTCTTTGCATTCGTTATGCTCTTTGACTGTTTCTGAAAGATGAATATGCATAAGTCCGCCACGCTTGTTGCATTCTTCTGAATAAGCCCGTGCGATTTTTTCGGTGCAGGTATATTCGGCGTGGATAGAAAAGTCGATAAGTATTCTTCCGTCAGCAGCGTTGTTCCATTCGTCATAGAGCTCAAGTGATTGTGCAATCCTGAAGCAATCCTCAGGCTTTTCATTCGGGTCAAAGCTCTGTACGGGACGCGTCAGATTAGCCTTCATTCCGGCATCAGAAACAGCCTTTGCAGTAACCTGAGGCTCAAAATACATATCCGAAAAGCTGACGGTACCGCAAGCGAGCATTTCAAGTAACGCAAGGTTTGTTCCCGTGTAGATTTCATCCGCAGTAAGCTTGTCCTCTATCGGAAAAACTTTGTTGAAAAGCCACTCGTTGAGCGGTAAATCGCTGCCTACACCGCGTAAGAGCACCATCGGACAATGGTTGTGGCAGTTATAAAGACCAGGCATAAGGAGCTTTCCAGCCATATCTTTTGTTGTATCGAAATCGCCTTCAGGAAGCTCCTTTCCTATGTATGAAATTTTATCTGCATCAACAGCGAGATATGAATTTTTTATAACGCTGTAAATACCATTTTCAAAAAGAAGAATATCAGCGTTTTTAAATAATGTTTTCATAATACACCCCGAAATTCAAGATACATTTATTTTATCACGATATTATACTTAAATCAATAAAAAAGAAAGGTGCAGTTTCCTGCACCTTAAATTATTTACCACTTGAAATCTGAAAATTCAACTGATGTATGAGCTGAACCTGTAGCCTTAGCTATCTTAATAAGAGAAACCTTGAGGTTTTTGATTTCAGCATTCCATTCGAATGAAGCTGTGTATGAAAGGAGTCTGCCTGTTTCTCTGTCAACAACAACTACGATCTGGGCATTCTCTGTTGCAGCAGAAACGTTTTCAACATTGATTTTTTCAGCGGCAATGCTTGAGTAAATGCACTGGCTGTTGATATAGTCGATGTTTTTATCTACGATTGTACCTGTAACAAGTCCGCTTTTTGCGATAGGTGATGAGTCCTTATGTGAGGTCTTCGTTGTTGAGCTTGCACCGTCCTTAAGATAGAGAGTAACGGTATAAGTGTCACTTCTTACTTCACACATTACCTTTGTAAGGTCTGCAACCTCAAGAGTTGAATTTTTAAGGTGTTTTGCGGAGCCTTTAGCGTTAGTAAAATCGTTTGTACCTTCACCAAGGAAATCTTTAACAATATCGCCTGCCATACTTGTGTATGAACCTGCGTCGATTTTCTTGACTGTTGTAGTTCTCTGCTTTGTGTAACCTGCTTTTTCGTTTACAGCCTTGTTAACTGCATTGTTGTAAATAGCGAGGATTTCTTCAGCAGTTTCAGGGATGTACTCTTCAGGTTCTTCGGGTTCTTCAGGCTTTTCTTCGGGCATTTCAACCTTTCCCTCAGAGCCTACGCTTACCTTAAGGATAGAGAGTGCGTCGGAAGAGTTGATGACACCGTCACCGTTCATATCTGCAGCCTTGCTGTCAATTTCCTCTATAGAGCCTACTGCATACTGAAGCACGAGAAGAGCGTCGCTTGAGTTAACCTCACCGTCGTTGTTGACATCACCCATAAACCTTGCTGATGCCGTTGTCACAAAGCTCATTGCCAATACCAATGCAAGAACAAGAGCTGATAATTTTTTGATTTTCATTGTTTTCCTCCTCAATTTATCTTGTATTAAGAATAAATTAAATTTCCCTTCTTGTCAATTATTTTTACATTTTTTATATATTGTAAATGATTTTTTTTACGAAAGAAGCAAATTTATCTGCAATTTTTGCAGCTGCAATGCCTACTTCTTCGTCAGAAAGCTTACAGTCAAGTACTCCTGCTGCCATATTTGTCATAACTGAGAGGGCGAGCAACGGCATTGAACAGTGAGCAGCTGTGAGAGCTTCAGTAACGGTAGACATTCCGACTGCGTCTGCGCCCAGTATTCTCACAGCCCTGATTTCGGCCGGTGTTTCAAACTGAGGTCCTGTGAAAAAC
>JAZORX010000206.1:0-2328 GCA_045656845.1 Acutalibacteraceae bacterium
AACACATACCAAATAGGAGCAGTCTTCAGTGACTGCTCCAACTATATCTATCGGTTGGAAAGGGGCTGCATAATTGAAAAACAATCCAATTATTATCGACCTCAAAAACATAAGCGTCAGCTTTGACGACCATAAAATTCTTGATAACATTAACCTTTATATCCGCGATGGTGAGTTTATCACTTTACTCGGACCTTCAGGCTGTGGTAAAACAACAACCCTGCGTATTATTGCGGGTTTTTTACAGCAGGATAGCGGCGATGTTATTTTCGAAGGAAAAAATATCAATGGTGTCCCTGCATATAAGCGTCAGGTGAACACCGTTTTTCAGCGTTATGCCCTTTTTCCGCATCTGAATGTGTATGAAAATATTGCATTCGGTCTTCGTCAGAAGAAATGGAAGGAAAAGGATATTAAAGAAAAGGTAAGTGAAATGCTTACTCTTGTAAATTTAAAGGGTTTTGGTTCTCGTAAAATTGATTCACTTTCAGGTGGTCAGCAGCAGCGTGTTGCTATTGCTCGTGCTCTTGCAGTAAAGCCCAGAGTTCTTCTTCTTGATGAGCCGCTTGGTGCGCTTGACCTTAAACTGCGTAAGGATATGCAGGTTGAACTTAAAAATATCCAGCAGAGGCTCGGCATTACTTTTATATATGTTACACACGATCAGGAGGAAGCCCTCTCAATGTCAGATACCGTTGTTGTTATGGACGGTGGCGTGATTCAGCAGATCGGCACTCCTCAGGATGTTTATAATGAACCCAAAAATGCTTTCGTAGCAGATTTCATAGGTGAGAGTAATATCCTTGACGGCAAAATGCTTGAGGACTTCAAATGTTCTTTCTCAGGTGCACAGTTCCAGTGTCTTGATAAAGGCTTCGGTTCAGGTGAATCTGTCGATGTTGTTGTCCGTCCCGAGGATGTTGATATTGTTCCTGTTGAAAAGGGTATTCTTACCGGTGAGGTAACATCCGTAACCTTCAAGGGCGTTCATTTTGAAATCATCGTCGATATCGGCGGATTCAAATGGATGATCCAGACGACGGATTATGAGCCCGTCGGCAAAAAAATCGGTCTTGATATTGAGCCTGACGCAATCCATATTATGAAGAAATCGAAGTATTCCGGTATGTATGGCGATTACAGCTCATTCAGCGACGAATTGGAGCATCTTTCAGATATCGTTGAGGAGGAGTAACCGATGAAGAAAAAATCAACTCTTGCTCAGAAACTCTGCACTTCACCGCATATCGTATGGTCTGCAATTTTTATCGTTGTTCCTTTGATAATGGTTGTTTACTATGCTTTTACGGATGCTAATGGCGCTTTCACTTTCGATAATATAACAAGACTCGGCGACTATACGACGACCTTCCTTCGCTCGATCTGGTTCGGAATCGTTGCAACGATAATATGCCTTGTTATTGCTTATCCTCTTGCATATATAATTGCACAGTCAAAAGCGAAGGTGCAGAGCACAATGGTTATGCTCGTTATGATTCCTATGTGGATGAACTTCCTTCTCAGAACATATTCGTGGATGACTCTTCTGCAGGATAACGGTGTGATCAACAGCATTATCGGAAAAATCGGTCTCGGTCCGATTCATATGATCAATACATCCGGTGCCGTAATTCTCGGTATGGTGTATAACTTCCTGCCGTATATGATTCTTCCGATTTACACGGTTATGACAAAGCTTGACAGAAGCCTTGTTGAAGCAGCGCAGGATCTCGGCGCTAACAAATTCCGTGTCCTGAAGGATGTTATATTCCCTTCAACGCTTTCGGGTGTCGTTTCAGGAATTACGATGGTATTTGTACCGTCCGTAAGTACCTTCTATATTTCTCAGAAGCTTGGTGGCGGCAGCTTCGCACTTATCGGTGATATCATCGAAATGCAGTTCCAGGTTTCAAACAATTTCAATTTCGGTGCAGCATTGAGCCTTGTTCTTATGGTGCTTATTCTTATCTGCATGGCTGTTATGAACAGGTTCAGCGACGATGATGACGATGTGAGGGGAGGTATGATGATATGAAAAAATTATCATTTCCGTCTAAGCTTTACCTTGCAATCGTTATGCTCTTTTTGTACCTGCCGATAATTATGCTTATCGTGCTTTCATTCAATGCGTCAAACAGTACTGTCGTTATGGACGGCTTTTCAACCAAATGGTACATTGAGCTTTTTAAAAGCGAAGAAACTCTGCGTGCTTGTTACAATACGATAATTCTTGCGGTTCTTACTGCTATAACATCTACATTCATAGGCACTCTCGCTGCAGTAGGAGTCAACAAGATGAAAAAAGGCTTTGTTAAAACAAGTGTCCTT
>JAZORX010000207.1:0-3184 GCA_045656845.1 Acutalibacteraceae bacterium
AGACCGCTTGGCCTCCGACTTAAAGACAAAATAAAATTCACTGTTGATTTCATCGAAGAGCACACCAATCTTGAAAATGTCGGTGCATATCTGACGGCGATGCTCGAGCTCGATGCGTTCTTCCTCAACGAGGACAGACACACAAATAACATCGCATTCATCAGAAACGATGATACGGAAGAATTCAGCTTCTGCCCCTATTTTGATTTCGGACTTTCACTTTTATCCGATACAAACGACTATCTGATTGATGCGGATATTTATGATTGTATTTCAAAAGTAAAAGCAAAACCGTTTGATGCAGATTTCGACCTTCAGATGGATTCTGCAGAAGAACTCTACGGCATTCAGCTTACAATCGGGTTTACGGAAAACGATATTATAAATTCTGTTGAAGAATGCGGAAAATATTATGATGAAGAAATCCGAAGCCGTGCGAAAAACATTCTCCTTGCGAGAAAAAATAAATTCAGATATCTTGTAGCAACAAATTGAGATAATAGGATTTTTGACGGCAGAGCAATCTCCCCACTTTTTTTATAAAAATTTTTAAAAAAACTTCCATTTCTGCACTAAAGTACAATGTGCAAACCGAAAAAAGATGATAGAATTACGATGTAAGAATGTATACTGACAGAAGTATACCCATTATAAACCAAAACGAAAGGAGCAATTTTTTATGAAATTACTCAAAAAAACCTTGGCAATTCTGCTCTGCCTGATTATGGCGGTCGGTATTATGCCTCTCTCTGCAAGCGCAAAAGATGTTGAAGTGGTTAAGGTAGACCATGTTACTGTTAAGACAGACAGCATCTTTAAAGTTGGTGAAGCGTTACCTGAAGACTTCAAAGCCAATTATACCGATCATCTGTTCAAATTGGAGGATGCAGATTGGTCTTGTACCGATGTCTACAATGAATGGGATTACAAATCACTCGGTGCCTTTTCCTACGCAGGCGACACATTTGAGAAGGGTCGCGGTTATGAGCTTGTATTGACTTTCTATTCCGATCAGAAGGAAGTCGATGTAAAAAAATTCACGCTGAAAACCGGTGACAATACATATACTTCATATGGAACAAGCAGCGGCGTTGCACTTCGCCAAAGCAATGTTTTGTATTATCATCAGCCTTATACATTGGCATATTTCTACATTCCTTTTACGGAGTTAGGTCATAAAGTTACAACTTATGACGAACTTCAGTCTGCGCTTCTCAAGAGCGAGGACTATGTAATCACTCTCGGAAAAGATATTACAAAAGAAATCGGTCTCGGAAAAACAGAAGAGAGCGAAGCGGCTCAACTTACCGTCAACGGCAAAAAGTGGCTCAACCTCAACGGCAAAAAACTCAAGGTTGTTGACCATTCCGATGTAACAAGCGACAAGGATGAATCACTTCGGTCATACAGAACCCTTTTCACTGTTTCAAAGGGTGCAGAATTAACAGTTGACGACACCCGAGGCAAAGGTGAAATAAAATACGATGCTCACTTTATTTCGCCAAACTTTTTTGCTATAGCTCATGACGAAGCTTACTATTTCAGTGTTCCTGAAAGAAACATGTTTAATGTTCGCGGTAAGCTTATCGTAAACGGCGGTAAATTTGATGCCGGCGGTGCCAAGGAGCAATATCTTGCAGATGAAGTCTGCAACGCTTATCAGATTGCTGCAGGCTATATCTGTAAAACCGAAGGCAGCGGTCAGGCAACATTTAACGGCGGCGATTTTATCGGTCATACATTTTCCGAAAAAATTGAACAATATTATCGTGTAGTAATGCCGGGCCCGCAATCAGATAAATTCATGGAATTTAACGGTGGACCGTATTATGTCCTCAGCGGTAACATTACAATAAACGGCGGCGATTTCGTCAATGAGGGTGTCGGCAATTTTGTTGACAAAGAAAATTCATCAAAGCTGAAGATTTTCAACGGAAGTTTCGATGTTAAAACACATTCTAACTTACGCCTTCCGATCAAAGATAATTTTGATAATTATTGTACGGATTGGGAAGTGGCAACATTCAATATTCCTGAAGGTTCATGGAACAGCAATGATTCTCTTTTCCTCAAGGACGGAAAGCTTTGCTTCAACCCTGCAAAGGATTATCTTGAGGACTATGCAGAGGATGCTCGCATTGATATTTTCAAAATCGATTTTTATCGTGCAAATCCCGGACTTTCAGGCAAAAACATAATAGCAGAGGTAAATTATGCTATAGGTACAGAAGAATTCACCGTTGTTGGTCAAACATCAACAACATACACTAACTTCCTCTATTCAGCAAAGTTACCTCCGCAGTACCTTATCGACAAGGGTTATGAACTTAATATCAGAGGTACTTTGTTTGACCCGTCCGGCAAGCAGTTGCATATGGAACCAGAAGATGACAGCTATGTTACTTTGTATCCTGAGGCCTATTGCACAACTCCCGGCACATATACATATAAGGTTACCTTTGTGCTTATGGATAAGGATGGTAAGCTTTGCGGTGTTAAACCCTACACAGTGCTTATCAATGCCGTTACTCCTTGTGAAACTCACAATTACAATGTAATCAAAAACACTGCAACCTGCACATGGCGTGGCACAATAACCGAAATCTGTACCAAGTGCGGTAATGTCAATACAGACACCAGTGCTGCTCTCGGTCACACATATGAAGAATATTCAGATCCCTGGTCATCTGATAGTATGTACCATTGGAAGTATTGCTACAGATGTAATAAGACTTTCGACAAAGGAGTCCACGGTTACAGAGCAGGTGAAAGCGTATGCGTGACCTGCGGTCTTGACAACAGCTGCGACTACGGCAACGCAATGGATCTTGAACGCAATGAAACTCACCATTGGTGGGCTTGTGAAACTCATGCTCCCGAAGATGCCTGCCCCAATGACCACAAGTTGGAATATGGTGCACACGAAGCGTGTTCTTATGAAGATCTTGAGGGAAGTACATTGGACGGCGTTACAAACACACTCTACAACTGTGGCAAAGGCTATGTCTGCGACGGCTGCGGTCATTACTTCGGCGAAACGGGTAACCATGAATGGGTTGTCAACTCAAAAAAACCTGCAACCTGCTATTCCGAAGGTTATTACAGATATAAGTGTTCAAACAGCGGTAAAATTGACCCTCTCGGCAACACAGTCAACTGTGGCTACAAGTATGTCACAATCCCG
>JAZORX010000208.1:0-3149 GCA_045656845.1 Acutalibacteraceae bacterium
GATGAGCAACAAAGCAAGTCGCAAAGAATCATATCTCTTAACGCTTTCTTGTCACATTTATCGCTAAAGAATCGGTAAAGTTTTTCTGCATAGTCACTAAGCCGCATTTTATTGCCGTTTACGGAATTTCCAAAATCATTAAAAATGTCAAACGGCAAAACACCTACTTTATCCGTCAGATACTCAAGAGTGTATAAAAAACGACCGCTGTTATAAAGTCTGTCAACTGCATCTTCACAGTTTTTGAGCATTTTTATTTCATCAGGTGAAAGCCACGGAGTGGAAGTGACTTCATAAGGCGGCTCAACGGTAAATGTGCAGGGATATTTTTCTCTGTTTTCACGCATATCTGCACCGTAAAGAAGTTTTAAAAACCCCATCTGGAGCATATGCGCTTTTAATGAAAAACCGATATTAAAACTGTTTTTGAAGCTCTCAATATCTTCACCGGTAAGACCTGCAATAAGATCAATATGAATATGCATGTTGTTGAAGCTTATAAGCTTTTTGATATTTTTAACAAGTTTCTCGGTATTGGTTTTTCGGTTTATTATCTTCAATGTTGCCTCATTAAAAGATTGCATACCTATTTCAAGTTGAACAGCACCGCATGGCATTGACGATAATATTTCAAATGTACTTTCTTTTAAAATATCACCGGCAATTTCAAAATGGAAACATACGCCCTGCGGGATTTTTTTGCCGTAGTTTTCTTTGATAAATAGCAGAATTTCATCGGCCCTTTCGGTGTTTGCATTAAAAGTACGGTCAACGAATTTTACCGTCTGCGTGCCACTGTTAGAAAGTCTGATTATGTCTTTTTTTACTCTCTCAATATCAAAAAAGCGAAGCGGTGAGCATCTTCCTGAAAGACAGAATGCACAACGATAAGGACATCCTCTTGCGGTTTCGATATAGGAAATTCTGCCGTTGAGATTTTCAAAAAATTCGTCACAGAACGGTGACGGCGGACTGTCAATATATTCCTTTTCGGGATTTGTAATTATTTCATCTTTTTTTCTGTATGTAAGACCCGATACAAGACTCAAATCAAAGTTAATATTGTCGAGAAAGTCGGGAAAAGTCCATTCCCCTTCCCCAGAAAGCACAAAATCTGTAAATTCATATTTTTCAAGAATATCTTTCGGACGGTATGCAACCTCCGGCCCTCCAAGAACAATTTTGCAATCGTGCTTTCCTTTTATAAGGTGACAAATCTCAAGCGTTTTGGTAATGTTCCAGATATAACACGAAAAGGCTACAACATCAGGTTTTTCATTTATAATTTTATTGGCAAAGGATACTGTATCACCGTTGATTGTGCTTTCCAAAACTAAAGTATCATAAGTGTTTTTTGAGAATTCACGAATTCCGGCAAGTAAACACCAAGGCGCAAGCGAAGCGTGCACAAATTTTGAATTAAGACAAGAAATAATAACCTTCATAACATCAAAACTTATTGTAGAAAACAGTTTCTTCTATAGGTCTGTAAACCGTGTGTCTTTCATTTGGTACTGCATCAGGTGCAGGATACCCCATAACAAGAAGCGCAACAGGTTCAATATTTTCGGGAATCGCAAACACTTCACGCATCTTGAACGGATTAAAATGCATTACCCAAGTTGAACCCACACCAAGTTCGGCAGCCTCCAGCATCATATGAGTTGTAACGATACTTGCATCCACAATGCCGCTTTTATTGCAGTCATAGGGTCTTGTCCAACATTCATCCTTGTTGTAGCAAATAAGCATTGCACAAGGTGCATCAAAATGACATCTTGTGCATTCTTTCAGCTTTGCGAGGGTATCAGCGTTGTTGATAACAAGAATCCTCTGCGGTTGATAATTACAACCGGTTGGTGCAATATGAGCTGCCTTGAGAACTTTGTCAAGAACATCTTTTTCAAGCGGCTTTTCTGTAAATTTGCGCACTGAATATCTGTCAGCGGCAAGTTTTAAAAAATCCATATTTTCACCGTTCTTCCAAATTTTTTAATTATATCTTAAAGCAAAGTAATAAATTCTTCATAAGCCTTGGGGTTTGCAAAAACAACATCATTTGGCGTTGAAAAGTTAATTTCAGTGCCGTCATAGCTTAATGCAATTCCACCGGCTTCTTTTAAAATTAATGTACCTGCCGCAATATCCCATGGCTGTAAACCTTTCTCGAAGAACACCTCACATCTGCCGCAGGCTATCATACAAATATCATATGCCGCCGAGCCGCTTCTGCGGATATCGCGTGAAAAATCAAAAACTTTTCTTAAGAGTGCAAAAGTTGCATCAGTGTTTTCGGGATGATATGGAGATGTTCCGAAAAGAGCAAGCCCGTCTGAAAGCGGGCGGTCGCTTACATGAATTTTTTTGCTGTTCAGATACGCTCCCTTGCCTTTTTCCGCACTGAAAAGTTCGTTGGTGTAGGGGTTATATACAATGCCTGCGATAACACTGTTTTCCTTACAAAGCGCAACAGAAATGCAACTGCAACGGTAATCTTGCATAAAATTGGTAGTGCCGTCAATCGGATCAATTATAAACCGTAAAGAGTTGCTCACAAAGTTGTTTTCGCTTTCTTCGCCAACAAATCCAGCTTCAGGAAAAGCATTACCTAACTCTTTAAACAAAAAATCCTGCACAGCAACATCATACTTTGTTACAAAGTTTTTCTTGCCTTCTTTGGCAGTTACAGACGTTTCTTGATTATGCGCTGTAAGAACAATTTTACCTGCCTCGATTACTGTTTCAATAATTTTATTAAGCATAATACTCCCCTCTTTTTACTAATGATTTTTACACTAATGATTATAATAACATATTCAAGTTACAAAAATCAATATTATGATTTGCGTTATGGTTCATATCATTTTGAATTACGAGCGAAATATTTGTTTTTGCAGAATTCATATAATTTTACTTTGTGTGATATTAATATCAAAAGGCCGCAGACTACAATAATCTGCGACCTTTATCTCTAATATTTCACTCTGAAATGTCTGAAGTTGTCCTTGCGGACTCAAGTTCCTCACGCTTTGCTTTAGATTTTGCTCTGATCGCTTCAAGCTCTGTCATAATCATCTCTTTACGCTTTCCGGTAAAATTATCAAATGCCATAATAAGACCAGGAAGAAGATTGCCGACAATACCGGGAA
>JAZORX010000209.1:0-8700 GCA_045656845.1 Acutalibacteraceae bacterium
GAGTTTCTTTCGTAGCGATGTTCAAGCACCTCCAAATGCTTAATAATAAAATCAAAGCACGGATGGAACATACCCCACCCGTGCAAAATCACATAATACAAGACGGAAAACCGCCATTGAATATTGACCGCACGGACGAGAACCGTTAAGGTGGGAACGAACCATTCCACTTTGTTGTGCAAGTATTCTAACACTATATCCGCACTTTGTCAATACCTTTTTTAAATTTTTTAACGAGACGAAAGAATCTTTGCGACTCCCACAAAAGCTGCAGAGAAAAACAGCTGCATAAGGATAATAAATATCGCAGGAAGATCTGCCGTAACATTTATTATTGAAAGCACAAGCACGATCACGAAGTTCATAAGAACGCCTATGAGCATCATCGTGTTTGAAATCTTAAAGACATGACGAAGCATATCTGCCACACAAAGAGTCTTTGCAAAAGTAAATGTTGTGCCGTCGTGAATTGCAACTGCTCTTGAATTAAGCTTCGGACGGGACTTATACTTCTTGAACACCCTGCTCGACGCCGTGTTGAGAATCCTGATATTATCAAGTCTCATATCATAGCACTGAGAAATCATTCTGTCCGTAACATTCGGGTCGCAGTTTCTTACAAGTATCGTAACACCTGCATCACGCAGTTTTTTAAGATACGGCACAAGCTTCTTGTTCGGTGCATAGTCAACGACCATCATCGCTGCAAGCTTGTTTGCAATTGCAAGGTAAAGCACCTCGTGACCTGACATAAGATACTTATCCTCGTCTATAGTTTCGGGAACATCAACATTATGATTTATCATCATCTGTCTTGTTCCGAGGATAACCTTCTGGCTGTAAATCCAGCCTGAAACGCCAAGTCTTTCTTCATAACTGAACGATTTGACCGTCGGCAGGATATCTCGCCTGTTAACAACCATCTGATCAAAAACACCTGTCAACGGGCCACCCGAACGGATAACCATAGCTGCAGCGTAAAGCATCGCATCGTCAAGACGGACATTTTTGAAATCCTTGAAGCCGTGCATTGAGCAGAGATTCTGATCAAACAGATCCTTACTGTCAAGGATAATTGCGTTCGTTCTGCAAAGCTCGTTTACCGCATCCTGGCAGGAAATCATTCCTCCAAGCTTATTGAAGGTTTTGTTTGCCCAACGAAGCGGAAGCTGAACGAGAAGAGTCGCATAAGCAGGAACGCATGTAGCAAAAGTTACGGTAAACGCAGCAAAGCCTACGGGGAAATTTCCGCTGACAGCCCACGCTACGGCGAGATTTATCACACTCATAAGAGAAATAAGCAGGAAAATAAATCTCATATTTTTATCTGTATGCGTTTCGCTTGTACATAATTCAATAAGATGCGATGGGAAACGGGTTTTGGCCGAATATCTGATTCTCGGACTTGTTGACTTGACAGTTTTTGCAAGCTCCGTTACATCCTTATCATCGGTAATGCCGTCAATACTGTAAAGACAATCCTTGTTTGAACCCGTACACATTTCAAGTGCATCTGCCGTTCTGCTGTAAGTCACATATGAATTCAGCTCTCCCATAAGCAATGCACTGACACCTGCACCTGCAAAAACACTAACGGTGTTTTCATCAAGGAAATAGAGAACAAACATCAACAATGTCTGCACAAAGCAGAGTATTGCGGCAAACGATGCTGCAGAATTGACATTGAATTTCTTTTTCTTAAGAGCTTCAAATGCCGTTACAATGAGCTGATTGCTCGTTATGAGCGAAGCTACTATAGCTATAAAGCTCGTAAAAATCGTGAGAATATTGTCGCCTGCAACGGTTGTTTCAATCGCAGCAGTAGTGCTTATAAGCATAGCGAGAACAAGCAACCCCGTCTGCACCATAGCACGCTGAAGACTCTTCTTTTTCTGCACGCTGAGAAACCTTCTGACACGGCGTGCATCCTTTATCTGCGAATATTCAACCCCGATGAATTCAGGCTCTTCCTTGCGTCTGGGTCTGTCGTCCTGAGCTCCGAACAGATCTCCGAGGCGTTCTTTTTCGCTGTCTGTACCGTAGGGGTCGTTTTCGTTTTCATCACCAAAGAGAACAAAACTGTCTATTTTAGCTTTTCTTCTTTCAAAAAGCTCTTTTTCTGCTTCGCTCTCTTCAATCCTTACCGGCTTATCGTTTATATCGATATCGCCGAAACCGGGCATTTTTATCTGTCCGCTTTCTTCCTCTTCGCGTATATGCTTTTTAAAGTCCTCATTCTGCGCAGAGTTCTCATCAAAAGCTTCTTCAACAGATATGATCATCGGAGCTCCCTCGAGGTCGGAATCCTCCTTGCTTATACCCTTTTTTATAACAAGACCCGGTTTTTCAAGACCGACGGGCTTTGTTTTTCCTTCCGTTTCAGGAAGTTTTTTCTCTTTTTTATCGAAATCTGCGATACGGATTGTTTCCTCTCCGTAATCCTCATCCTGAGCAAAATCTCCGTCTATTTCAAATTCGTCGTCAAAATCGTCTCCGTCATCTGTAAGAAGGAATCTTTCTTCCTGCGCAGACTCTTCGTTTTTAAATGAGTTAAAAAAAGCTTTTCCCTTATTTAAAAAGCTCTTTTTAGCACCCTTGCCCGAGGCCTTCTTTTTCTTTGCAGGCTTTGATTTTTTTACAGGAGCGGCATCTTCTTCAAATATAGATTTCAACCTGTCCGCATCTTCATAAGGCTCGTTCGACTCTGAAATATCTATTGTTTTAATATCAGAAACCTTTATAACCTCAGGCTCTTCTTCAACAACGACGACCGGCATCTGATCAACCTTAACCGGAATGGTTTTTTCCTCAGCTTTAGCTTCGGTCTGCATTTTTTCTGCTATTCCGAGCAGACGGTCGATATCTTCATTTGACCAGATTCTGGCAGGCTCTCCGTTTTCATCAACACCGTTTCTTCGGCGTTCTTCTCTTATATTTTCAAGCAGATTACGAAGTTCATCTCTGTTCAGTTCAGACAAGGTTTTCACCCCTTTGCTTTTATTCCTGCTCTCTGTCTTGCGACCTCATACATAAGAATTCCTGCGGCAACAGATGCGTTGAGAGAGTTGATTTTACCCTTCATCGGCATCGACACCGTAAAATCACATTTCTCTTTAACAAGACGGCTGATGCCTCTGCCCTCTGAGCCGATAACAAGGCCGACTCCACCATCATAATTCACACTGCACCAATTTTCGCCATCCATATCCGCAGCATAAAACCATATTCCTCTTTCCTTAAGCTCATCAATAGTCTGTGCAATATTCGCAACTCTTGCTACGGGTACATATTCAACTGCACCTGCCGAAGCCTTGCCGACGACATAGCTCAAAGAAGCATTGCGACGCTTCGGAATGATAACACCATGAACGCCCGTCGCCTCTGCCGTTCTGATAACAGCACCAAGGTTGTGAGGATCTTCAAGCTCATCACAGATGATAATAAAGGGCTTTTCCCCTCTTTCCTCTGCAAGTGCAAAAATATCGTCAACCGTTGAATATTCATGAGAGGCTGCATAAGCTGCTACACCCTGATGAACTGCGCCGCCACACATAAGATCAAGCTTTTTACGGTCAACCTCTTTGATTACGACACCGAGGTCACGGCATTCGGCAATTATCCTTCCGATAGAGCCGTTACGCTCACCCCTTGAAACAAGAAGAGTATCAATAGCTCTTCCGCCTCTGAGTGCTTCGCTGACGGCATTTCTTCCTATTATTAAATCCTCACGGGGAGAAGTCATTTCTTTTTCCATAAAACTCACCAAAACAAAAAATATTTAATCAATATATTATAGCACGGACGAGCAGTAAATTACAATATGTTTTTTAAATCAAGTATATATGATAATTTTTTGTTTTTATCTGCATCACGAAGCGACAGAAAAATCCCGTATGAAGCTATAAAATATTTTAAAAACTCCCGAAAGGAACAAAAACATGGAAATCACAAAGGTCAGGGACTTCATTATCCGAAAAAGTACAGATACCGTTAATTCTCTTGAGTTCACTCCCGTTGCAAAGAGCCTTTTTTCCTTTATCGGTTCTTTCATTTTAACTGATCCGTTTGTTTCCGATGAATTCGCTCCGTTTGCAATCTCACTGGTCGCAGCATCCTCTGCTCAGGAATCTTTTTTCGCGGGTGCAAGTGTGATTATCGGTTCATTTTTCTTTTTTGACGGAGCAGACTGTCTCAAATACTGCGCCGCTTCTCTGCTCTGCGTTCTGATACGAAATCTGTACGAAAGATATCTTGATGAAAAATTGCAGAAAAACGCACTCCTTCTCAGTTCATTTTCGAGCCTTTTCCTCGTCGGTGTTACAATAACATTAGCTACAGGCTTCAATATTGAAGTATTCTTTGCAAGCATTTACGAATCCTTGCTTTGCTGTATCGGTGCATACCTTTTCGTCACCTGCTCATCCGTTCTGTGGGGCAAAAAGGACGCCTCAAGCCTGACTACATATGAACTTCTGACGATACTTCTGACCGTCGGAATAATCCTTATGCCTTTTTATAAATACAAATTGTTCTACCTTTCGCCCATAATGGTGGTATTTTCTTTCTTCATTCTTCTCTCTGCAAGGATCCGTAATTCAACCGGAGGCGCACTGTCGGGAATATGCCTCGGTTTTGTTTCGGGCTTAAGCTCAGAAACAGGCTTCATAAGCATCGGCTGTGCCCTCGGTGGTCTCTTTGCAGGGGAGCTTTCACGGAAAGGGAAGCTTATGTGCATCACAGGCTACCTTCTCCCCATAATCATCTGTGCTTTTGCCGACGGAGAGCTCGTATCCTATATGGCAATCTTCGAAGGCATCATCGCCTGCATTATCTTTCTTTGTATTCCCGAAAGATTTTATGAATCAATTTCACTGAAGGTCAATGCGCCGTTACCCGTCAGCACAAGGAGCAACGAATCTCTTCTGCTGACAGAAAAGCTCTGCGAAACTGCAACGGTTATGGACGAGGTTTCCTCCTGCGTGAAACGGGTTCAGGACACTCTCAATCCCCTTTCTCAGACTCAGCTTGACACTATGCTGAAAAGTGTCTGGAGCAAAGTCTGCTCGGAGTGTGAATTAAAAGAAAGCTGCCGGCAAGAAATTAAAAACCCAAGCGATGAGACTATTGAAAAAATCGCGCTCACTCTTTCAAATCACGCCGAGCTTGATGAAACACGGTTTCCGAAAGGATTTTTCACTTCCTGCTACTGCTTCAGCGAAATGAAATCTGCTTTGCACAATCGTTATCTTGCCTTTGAAGCTTCAATCGGTGCACAGGGTAAGATCGAGCAGATTCAGAGCCTTATGTGTGAACAATTCAGCAATATTGCAGATATTCTCAGGCAATTCGCTCTCGACTTCAACGACGAAACAAACATCAACACCGACCTTGCCGAGCTTTGCATACACGAAGCGAAAGAGGCAGGTCTGGCCGTACACAATGCCGAATGCAGTCTTGATAAATTTGGAAGAATGAGCATCTCTCTTGACATAACCCAACCCCGTGCAGATTTCAACATAACTCAGTTCACTCATAATCTTTCGACAGCAACCGGCACGAAGCTCACTCTACCCGAGCTTGAAGAAAAAGGTGAAAACTACACCTTGAAATTCAACCAGAGCATCAGTCTTAACATCGCAATCGGAGCCAAAAGCCGTGCAACAGACAACGAGCCTGTCTGTGGAGATTACTACAGAAGCTTCCGTAACGATGACGGCAGATATATAATCATTCTCAGCGACGGAATGGGCACCGGAAACAGAGCCGCAATCGACTCTGCAATGGCAACTGAGCTTTTTTCAAAGCTCGTCAGGACGGGCATCAGCTTTGATTGTGCTCTTGCTGTAACGAACTCTGCTCTGCTCATCAAAAGCACCGATGAATCGCTTTCCACTCTCGATGCCGTATGCATTGACCTTTACACAGGCAGAACCGACTTTATGAAAGCAGGCGCAGCTGCAACATTTATCCGTCATAAAAACAGCGTCGCTCAGCTTGAAGACTCATCTCTACCCATAGGAATTCTTAACGACATTTCATTTTCAAGTTCAGTTGCCTCGCTTTCAAAAGGTGATATTATATTAATGGTATCCGACGGTGTTCTGGGTGACTGCAACAGTTGGATACAGCACGAACTGAAGGCCTGGGATATTACAAACTCTCCCGACGACCTTGCAGAATTTATAATAAACTCAGCGTGCGACAGAAAAATAGGAAAGCATCTTGACGATATGACGGCGATCGCAGTTTATATCGAATAAAAAAACAGGTGCCGAAGCACCTGTTTTGATTGCGTATTAAAATCAGAAATTCTGCGGAGGAACTTCACCGTTGAACTGATTTGCCTGAGGAGGCATATTATTTGCGTTCATCGGAGGCTGTCCGGGCATAGCGTTCTGCTGAGGGAAGCCCTGAGGAGGCATACCCATACCACCCTGAGGAGGCATTCCCATACCACCCTGGGGAGGCATACCCATACCGCCCTGAGGAGGCATTCCCATACCGGGGCCACCGGGATTATTTGTAGCCATCATAATAGCTGTTTCGATATGACCCGGCATACCGTTCTGACCAACAGCACCTACGATACCTGTAATAAACGGAATAAGGCACAAGAACCAACCAACAACCATTGCGATAATTTTATTTGTCCACTCGCTCTCAATGTTGAGATTAAGTGTATTTCCGTTAATTGTAAGTGTAACACGGCACTCAAGACCCATACCCAATATGTTCTTAAAGCCGTCACGATCCTTCTGAACAACGATCATCGCACTTGTGGGACCCATAACTGAGGGAAGGCAATTATAACCCTGTGCGCTGAGATTGTAGCAAGCACCGTTTACAATTCCGTTGATATCTGCTCCCGGAGCCACTGACAAAATTTTACTTACTGACATTTAAAACCACTCCTATCAATTTGTATAACGCCCCTTCATCAAGGCGAAAATAAACAACATCCGGCGACATCCCTGTAACAAATCGATAAATATATACCGTACCAAGGCTGACACACAGCACTGCAAGCAGAATGTAGATCTTTCGGCGTTGCTTTCTGAAAACCAGAAAAAGTGTTGCGAAAACAGGCATCACAAAAACCAACGGATGGAAGTGAAACGCTTCGCTGAAGCCACCGGTCAAAACACTCGTGACAGCTCTTGACATTCCACAGCCCGGGCAGGAAATTCCCGTCAGGAAACGGAAAGGACACCCAAGAGTAAAATAGAAAACGGCGAACGCAATAAAGAATAAAACTGCAACCGCACTTTTCTTTTTCACCTTTCAAAACACCTCTGATGTTGTATATCTATTTCATTATAGCATTCTGTTTTACGGTTTGTCAACAATTCACCCGTAACATTTCAAATTAAACTTGCTTTAACCGTCCGTCCCTTGTATAATGTAGAAAGTACAGAAAACGGATGTGATATTTTGGCACAGATTCTTGCAACAATAATGGCAGTTTTTGCCGTAATAGGTGCGCTTGATAAAATCTTCGGAAACAAGCTCAGGCTCGGTGATGAATTTGAAAAAGGACTTACAACTCTCGGCCCTCTTTCTCTTTCAATGCTGGGTATGATGACGATTGCGCCTGCGCTTGCAGACCTGCTCCTTCCCGTTATCACTCCCGTTGCAAACCTTCTGAAATTTGACCCATCTGCTCTTGCAGGTATACTTATAGCAAATGATATGGGTGGTGCGGCTCTCGCAGACTCCGTAGCTTCGGATGAGCTTCTCGGTGCTTTTCACGGTCTTTGTGTCGCATCAATGCTAGGCGCTACAATCTCTTTCACGATTCCCGTTGCGCTCCAATCCTCAAAGAAAGAAAATCACGACGACATTCTTCTGGGTCTCTTGTGTGGTATCTGCACGATTCCTCTCGGTTGCTTTGTTTCGGGTATCGCTATGAGGATTTCACCACTGACCGTTTTGCTCAATTTATCCCCTGCCCTGCTCATTTCCGTTATCATTATCATCGGTCTTCTTAAATTCCCAAAAATTACAATCAAAATCTTTTCGGTTTTCGGTAAGTTTATTTCAATTCTCATCACCTGCGGACTTGCGCTCGGCATCTTCCAGACATTGACAGGAAAGATCATACTTAAAAACACAGCACCCCTTATGGAAAGCGCAATGACCGTTTTCACAATCTGCATTACTCTTGCAGGTACATTCCCTCTTATCGCAATCATTTCAAAGCTTCTCAAGAAACCTCTTTCGGCTCTTGGCAAGAAGCTCAATCTAGATGAAAATTCTGTTATCGGCCTTATCGCAACTCTTGCAAACTCAATTGCAACGATGGAAAGCGCAGACAGAATGAACCGTAAAGGCAGGGTTATGAACCTCGCTTTTGCAGTTTCAGCAGCGTTCGTTTTCGGTGATCATCTCGCCTTCACCCTTTCTTATAATGAAAAGCACATAGTTCCCGTAATCATCGGCAAACTTGTCGCAGGATTCTCTGCTCTCGCAGTAGCAATAGTGCTTGAAAAGAAAACATCAAAAGCAAAATAAAAAATATCTTAAAAAATTTTAAAAAAAGTGTTGACAAAACCGGTTTTGGTGTGTATAATAGCTCTTGTTCTTTAGCGGAATTGTGTAACGGTAGCACGACAGACTCTGACTCTGTTTGTTGGGGTTCGAATCCCTATTCCGCTGCCAAATACGATAAATCCGAACTCTTTAGCCATAGTCGGCGAAGCG
>JAZORX010000210.1:0-3028 GCA_045656845.1 Acutalibacteraceae bacterium
ACGGCATGGGGTAAGCTTTACACGGCAGATATAATCAAGAAAAACAATCTTCAGTTTGTCGATACAAAAATCATCGGCACGGAAGATCTGCTTTTTAATATGTACTATTTCGGCTTTGCAAAAAAATGCTTTTTTATTGACAAGCCGTTTAACCATTACCGCAAGGATAATGAGACATCGCTGACAAGAAGCTATAAACCCAAGCTTTTTTCTCAGTGGTCAGAGCTTTATTCAAGGATAAGGAATTATCTTAACGAAAATTCGCTCGGTGAGGATTTTCACAAGGCACTTGATAACAGAATCTGTCTTAGTATGATAGGTCTCGGTCTTAACGAGCTTTGCAATAAAGATTCTCATTCAAAGAGAATGAAAAATCTCAAAGCAATTCTTTCTTCAGAGCAATATAAAAAAGCGTTTTCAAATCTTGAGTTTGCATATTTTCCGATTCATTGGAAGCTGTTTTTCACTTTCTGCAAAAGAAGGAATGCGTTTTTTGTTTATCTGCTTCTCAATGCGATGCAGATGATGATAGGTAAATGATTTTAAAGAGGAGCTGAAAAGCTTCTCTTTAGTTATTTTCAACAAAATTTTACTCCATTGTTTTATATTGTAAAATTGTAAATTTATGATATAATTAATTTACTATGGGTATGTGTTTCACACCCTGATTGAAAGGAGATATATTTATGAAAAAGGTACTTCTTTCTGTTATTTCAGTTATCCTTTGCATCAGCCTTATGATCCCGGCTGCTGTAACAGCATTTGCTGAAACACCCGACGCAACGGTAACTGACACAACAGTTGAAAATGTTCCTCCCGTTGATTTAGACTCTATCATTGGTTCTCTTGAGGGACCTGCAGGTGAGTTGGGCGATAAGTTTGAGTCGCTTTCATCAACAAACATCAAAACAGTATTTATGAACACTCTTGCAAGAGTTGTCAACACTCTTTCAAATGTTCTTATCACGGTTCTTGGTAAGGGTATCAATCTCTTCCTCCCCAAGACACCGGCATTGAATTCTTATGCAGATTTCAATCTTGATGAGTACGGCAACTTCTACGCAGGTATGGACGAGTTCCTCGATGAGCCTGCTGCAGGTGCAAGATGGAGCCTCGGCTACGCTCAGGAATCAATCCTTCCTGATGATTTCGGCACAGTTCCCTATACAATGGGTGGTTACGGCCTTATGGCTGAAACAACAGAGACATTCGACGGTCTCTGGGTTCGTACAATCGTTCTTGATGACGGTTCAGGCAGAGGTAAGGTTGCTTTCTGCGTTCTTGATGCAATCGGCATCGCAAACGCTGACGTAAGACTTATCCGTGCAGCTGTTGCAGATTTTGCAAAAGCTAACGATATCGTAAGCATTAACGTTTCTGTTACTCATACTCACTCAGGTATCGATCTTCAGGGTGTATGGGACAGCACAGTTGAAAATGTTCTTAACAACATCACACTCGGTGCTCTCGGCCTTGCAGAGCTTAAGAGCGGTGTTGACCGTAAGTTCCTTCAGACTATCATTGACCAGACTGCAAAGTCAATCAAGGATGCAACAGCAGATATGAAGACAGGTGAGCTTACTCTTGCTAAGATGGATATCGGCGACGAGTATCTTCGCGACAGAACATATCCTGACTGCTACGACGGAAATATGTACCGTCTTGAGTTCACTCCCGATAAGGCAGGCGCAACTCCGACAATCATCGCAACATTCGGCGTTCATCCTGAAAACTCAGGCTTCGGCCATACAGTTATTTCTGCAGACTTCATTCCTTACACAGAAGAAGTTCTTAACGCAGCAGGCTATAACTTCATCTTCATTCAGGGCGCTGTAGGTACTATCACATATGAACGCCACCGTTCAAACGACGGCCTTGATCTTACAAGATATGAGGAAGCTGTCCGTTACGGTTGGGAAATCGGTTATTTCCTTCTCGGTATGGAATTGACAGAGGCTGAGTGTAAGGCTCTTAACTTCGAGCTTGGCGACTTCCTTGGCGTTGCTGAATACGAAGGCCAGGAAGGCTACACAGTATGGTATGAAGGCTGGACTCCCGTTGAGGAAGAGGTTGTTAAGCCGATGCTTAATGTTAAGCATATGCAGTATGTTATCGAGGTTTCAAATGTTCTTCTTGACATCATCGGTAAGTCAGGCATCACAGACTATTTCTTCCTTTATGACGATGCAACAGGCAAGTATTACGAAGTAACAGAATGCGGCTACATGGAGCTTGGCGATTCTCTCAATATCCTCATCAGCCCGGGTGAACACTACGGTGAAATCCTTAAGGGTGGCAAGGGTCTTGAAAACTTCGAGTATGATTCATACCGTGAGATGTTTGGCGAGAATACAATCATCTTTGACCTTGCTAACGACGCTATCGGCTATATCGAGCCCGATCCTGAGTTCGTAATGGCAGGTATGAAATACGACGAGAAGGCAGACGAGGTTGACTCTGACACATGGTGCCTTATCTCCTTCGGTGAGCATACAGCATCAACAGTTGCAGGCAAGTTCGTTGAACTCGTTGACAGCGTAAGATAAATATTTAAACCCACTGCCGAGGCAGTGGGTTTTGTTGTGAGAAAAAGCAAACACTGTTTGTACCTTGCAAATTCGGGTTTATCGGGATCTTTGATACATGCAATTTAAATCAGAGGAGGTAGGGTACGGGTTCCCCGTACCGCAATCCGTGCGTTTTCTTTGGGATGGGCAACCCATCCCCTACGCGTTTATCTTAAGTCTTGTTTGTAGGGGCAGATATCATCTGCCCGTCAATTCTGATGAAATTTTACGGGAGCATAATATGCTCCCCTACGAAGTCGCCTGAATCGTGGTTCGTAGGGTTCGACGCTTTGCGACGAACCAACATTCTGCGATATTTCACGGCGTGTCGCAAGCGTCACGCCCTACGGTTTTTATTCAATTTGGCTCGTAGGGGACGGGTTTCCCGTCCCGAAAGCAGTATAAATCAACGGGAGGCGAAACGCCTCCCCTACGAACACAAACACAAATTGTGCGTAATT
>JAZORX010000211.1:0-6382 GCA_045656845.1 Acutalibacteraceae bacterium
CGGGATCACCTTTTTCAAATCCACCGAAAAAGCCTTTCTGCTCTTCAGCTATATCAAGGTAATAAAGGTTGTCACCGTCAATGTGTCTGATATCTGCAAAATAGTTTGTTCTGAAAAGAATTTCTTTTTCGCCTGTAGCGATATTATACTTTATAACTTCTGAAGTAAAATAGTTTTCCCATCCGGCGATTTCCTTGCCACTCTCATCATACCTGAACTCGGGATTTACACTTACACCGGGCTCATATACAGCTCTTGTTATGTAAACTGTGTTGCCGTCAATAAAATGGATTTTGTATTCATCTGAAAAAGATACAAGTGCTTTTCGGTTTGCGGAATTGATGATTTTTGTGCCATTGGGATTTACGACGATTTCATAATTGTCATAAACCATAACTTCCGGATAAATATATTGTTTCTGCAATTCGTTAACAGCAATCGCATTTAAGTTGCCGTTTTCAGGTGTTACCACCGTTGAAGGTTTCTTTTCGGGTTCAGTAACAACCGGTGTTTCAGAAATCTCTTCCTGAGTTGTCTGCTCATAATCCACTAAAAAATCTTTCTGAACAGCTGCATCATCAAGAGCAACATTTGCTGCATTATCACCGTAAACAGAAGAATTCTCTTCAACGGCCGATTTCGGGTCTGTAACCTGATAAACTACACCTAAAGTTGCTGCACCAAAAACGATGATTGATGCGATTATTGCTAATGTCTGTCTGATAGTCATAAAGATTTCCTCCTCATTCGTCTGTTTGTGTGACGAATCATTCATTGACATTATTATGCTACGATGCGACACTGTTCTGTAAACTGAGTTTTACCTTTTAATTTTCCCTGCATACTGAATTGATAATTAAGAAATGACGAAAATCATACAGCTTTTTTGTGCAACTTTTTTGAGGTAAATATTTACAAAACATTGAAAACCTCAGATGCAATGTGTTAGAATATATAGCAAATTATGAACACATTTTAAGGAGTGTATCAAAATGAAAAAAGCTTTCAAAAAGATCGTTGCTCTTTGCCTTTGCATGGCTATGCTTGCGTCTGTAACTCTTTTCAACGCATCTGCAGCCGAAAATACATACACTGATTGCAACGGCGAATGCCAGTACTATCCGACGATCATCGTGCCAGGTCTCGGCCAGTCAAACACCTGGGTTGTTGACGACAACGGTGATTATATTCTTGACGATGAGGGCAACAAAATTTCAAGCTTCCCTGCTTACATTCAGCTTGATAAGGTTATAGGACGCATTCTTGTTCCTGCTCTTCTTTCACTTGCAATGCAGAAGGATGTAGGTCTTACAGAGGCTGCTTCAGATGTTATCGAGCTTTGCTTCGGTATCAACACCTGCGATGAGAATGCAAAAACAAGCAAAAATGTTGTAACAGAGAGATACCCCTACCCTGCATCAGAGTATCAGGACTTTGAAGCTGAAGAGGTTTTCGGCCATGTTCCGTTCAATCTTTATGAGACTGAGCAGCCCTATGACCATATGTATTATTTCGGATACAATTCCTTTGGTAATCATATTGACATTGTTAACGAGCTTTATGACTTCATCCAGATGGTTAAGGAGCAGACGGGACACGACAAGGTAAACCTCGTTCCCCTCAGCCAGGGTGCTTCACTCGTAAGCGCATTGCTTGATTACAAGCCTGAGGTTCAGGATGACCTTCACAAGATCATTTTCGTTGTTCCTGCAATCGATGGTTCAACAATCATCGGTGATGTTTTCAACGGCAGAATTTCTTTCCTCAACAAGGAATACCTTTACAATGGTTTCCTCGGCGAACTCGGTCTTCTTGACAAAGGTACTGCAGCCCTTATCGAAATGCTTCTGCGTATCCTTCCTGATGAGGTTATCACATCAATCCTTGAGGCAGCGGTAACAACACTCGTAAATGATGTTATGACAACAAGCACAGGTATGTGGGCACTCTGCCCGTCAGGAGATTATCCGTCAGCTGCTGAGAAGCATCTTTCAACTCCTGACAAGGCAAGCATCAAAGCTCAGACCGACAGATACTATCAGGCTCAGCTTAACGCTCACGACAATATACAGAATCTTGTTGACAACGGCGTTCAGGTATTCTGCTTCGTTGAATACAACACAGCTATGATCAACGTCGGTGAAAGCTGGAACTCTCAGAATGCTGACTACATCATCCAGACAGACTCAACCTCAATGGGTGCTCACTTTGCAAATGTCGGCGAAACTCTTCCTGAAGATTATGTGCAGCAGAATACACATTGTGATGATCCTACTCACAACCACATCTCACCCGACAGAGTTGTTGACGCATCGGCAGGTCTTCTTCCTGATACTACATTCTATTTTGAAGGACAGCGCCACGACCTGACAGCAAGAAACGACGTTATTCTCAAGCTTGCTCTCAATCTTATTGAAAGCGACAGAATCCAGAACGTTTACTCTCTTCCTGAATTCCCGCAGTTCAACATTGCAAGAAGCTCTGAGAAGCTTGTTCTTCTCGTTAAAGAAGCTAAAAAGATTGACCCTGCTACCCTTTCTGCAGAAGACGCAGCAGAGCTTGCAGCTGCTATAGCTGAGGCTGAAAAGGTTATCGACAACACAATCGGCATTGAAGGTGAAGTTGAGGCTTCAGAAGCAAGAGTTACATCCTGCCTTGTAAAAGCAGGAGTTATGGAAGCTCCCGAAGAAGGCGGAGTTTCACTTGATATCTTCACTCAGATAAGCCCGTTGTTCTATGAAAAATTCGGTACTGACGGCTATTCAGAGCTCATTTTAACCTTCACAGCTAAGATTCTTAATACAGTTGTGGGAGCTATCGTAAATCTTTTCTGATCAATAAAAAGCCTGAAGGCAGATGCTTGAATGCGTCTGCCTTTATTTTATACATTCTTTTATATTTGACAAACTTCGGATTATCATTTAAAATTATAAAAAATGAATCTGGAGGTTAATTATGAAAAAAGTAGCTAAGCTTATCTCTTTACTTCTGGCAATTGTTATCTGCGCCTCTGCCTGCCTTGTCCCGGTTTCTGCAAAGGATGAATCAGACAGAGTTGTTGAGCAGGATGAATTTGTTACAGATTATCCTTATATTTTCGTTCACGGCATGGGTGGCTGGTCACCCACCAATCAGTTTTACAGTATGTCTCCCTACTGGGGCGGTGGACTCTCACTCTCTGATACTGATCTTATCTCTATGCTCAACGCTCAGGGAATCGAAGCATATGCACCTGCAGTCGGCCCTCTTAGCAGTGCTTGGGACAGAGCCTGCGAGCTTTATGCTCAGCTTATGGGAACAACAGTTGACTACGGTGAGGCTCATTCCAAGGCTCACGGACACGACAGATTCGGCTTTACTTACGAACCTATTATGGGTGAAAGCTGGAACCTTGAAGATAAAATCAATCTCGTCGGTCATTCATTCGGTGGTGCAACGGTAAGACTTTTCACTTCCCTTCTTGCTTTTGGCAGTGAAGAAGAAATTGCTGCGACGGGTGAAGAAACAAGTGGACTTTTCACGGGAGGTCACGATTGCGTTCACTCCTGCATTACCCTTTCCGCACCGCATAACGGTACGCAGGTTTCGAATATGCTCTATGACCTTACAGGCCCTTACTATGTCATCGTTATGCTGTATAACATCATAGGCACTATTCTCGGAAACGATTTTCTTGTTTTCTCTTTGCAGATGGGTCATTTCGGACTTACACCCAAGCAGGATAAAAAGAGAACCTCTTTCAGCTTTGATAAGATTCGTAACTACTACACGGCTGAAGATAACTGCTACTATGATATGACGCTCAGAGGTGCAAAAGAACTCAACGAAACAATTAAGCTCAGCGAAAACACCTACTACTATTCATATACAACAGCAGCGACAAGAACTGACCGTTTCGGCAAGCAGCTTATATATCCGAGCGTTACACCTATCTTCTACATTTCGTCTGCTATGCTCAGAATGTCTGAAGGTAAGACTTATGACGGTGTTACGATTGAGGGTGACTGGGCAGTCAACGACGGTATTGTTCCTCTCATTTCAGCAAGATATCCCCTCTGCGATGAAGCAACAGCTCTCAGCTATGAAGAAAGCATCGCATCGGGTAAGACTATCGAACCCGGCAGATGGTATTACATGGAAACGCTCGTCGGCACGGATCACTTTGATTTCTGTGGAACGAAGGATTACCCGACATCATTCGAAGATTTCTACTATTCAATGATTGAAAACGCAAATTCAAGATAAAGTATTTATAAAAGTTACAGCCACGGTTCAACCGTGGCTGTGTTGATTTACAGGTATATTATTTTATTTAATACTCTGATGTCTTTGCTTTCTGTGCGTATTCCTCTTCTTCTTTCTTGCCGATGTTATAGATAAATTTCATTGCAAGGAACGAGATTACAGAAGCTGTCATAAGAAGGATGATATAGAGCGTCTTTACCTTTTCACCGAAGCCTGCGACCTGTACTGCTTCTTCACCTTCTTTGAAATGGATCGCAACAAGTCCCCACGAAACAACGGCCTGACCTATACCCTGAGCAAGCTTACGGAAGAATGAGTAAATTGCATAAAGTGAGCCTTCCTCGCTCTTGCCTGTCTTTCTTGCGCTGACTTCGATACAGTCTGCGATAACTGCCCATACGGTAATCTGGAAAACAGCATTACCGACATTAAGACCCATAAGACATACGATATACACTATCATACCCTTTGTATCGGGAGTTATCGGTGCGAAGAGAGAAACAATACCTGATATCGCACCAATGAACATTGCCGTAACGAGGACATTCTTCTTACCGAATTTAGATGTAAGTTTACCTACAAGAGCCATAAATACTATCATCGGAGCATAGCTGCCGACCATAGCAACACCCGTTTTTCCCGCATCGTTGAAGAAATACTGGAAAACCATATTATTAAGAGACATTGTTGAGTTGATAAGACCGACAGAAGCAACCGTTGCGATAGTTGCACCGATCATAGCTCTGTTTGTAAAATAAGATTTCGCTGAGGACATCATGGCCCTGAAGCCTGTTGTTGCTTCGGCATTTGTACGCTTCACTCTCTCTGTTACGAGCTTTGTCGTACCCCAGAGCACAAAAAATGCAATAACTGAGAAAACAAGAGCCACAGGCCAGAGCGTTTCACCTTTAAGGATTTCAATCTCTTCACCGTTAGAATTTGTTTCTTTTCTGTATACGATATTCGGAAGAATTATCATAACAAGTATTGCAGGAAGAGCTGCACCGATGCTTCTGAAGGTTGAAAGAGATACTCTCTGCTGAGGATCATCAGTTATGACCGAATGGAGTGAACCATAAGGAACATTTATCATCGTGTAAGCAATCGACCACAAGCAATACGAAACCAGACACCACGCATATTTTGCTGCATAAGGAAAATTCTTGACGGGTGCAAACAGCATAACGTTGAAAATAACAAGGGTTACTGCACCGAGAATGATCCACGGCATATACTTGCTCTTTTTGCCGATTTTCTTTGTATCGACAAGGTTACCTATTACGATATCGTTTACTGCGTCAAATGCTTTTGAAATAAGAATGATCGTAGCATAATGACCCGAATTGATGCCGATATACTGAAGATAGAAAAGTTGCATAAAGGTTGAAACAAGCTGGAAAGAGAAGTTACAGCCCATATCACCCATTGCGTAGCCCGCCTTATCCCTCCAACCAAAGGGTCGCATAACATTCTTTGTTGAGGTAATGCTTCTGCCCATAATATCATCTCCTGAAACAAATTGAGAAACAACGATCTTATTATTTCTCATTATACTTGACAATAATATTTTATCTAAAAAAAAGAATAATAACAAGATGTAATTTACATAAATAAACAGGTTGATTTTTGTAAAAGTAATGGCAAATCACATATTAATGCAACAAAAACAAAAAAAGTGACGGGACTGATTGTTTACAACTCAATTTGTTTATGGTATACTGTGGTTTATCAAAAAGGAGGGGTTAATATGGCAAACACAAACAACCTCAACAAAAGATGGTTCTACCTCGCAACAGGCGTTTTCACAATGCTTTTTTCAGGTGTCCTCTACGCATGGTCAATTTTAAAAATACCTTTCAAAGAATCGTTCGGATGGAGTGATTCCGTTCTTGCTTTCAATTTCACTCTGACTATGTGCTTTTTCTGCCTCGGTGCTTTCTTCGGCAGTCTCATCTGCAAAAAGATCGGCCCGAAGATCACACTTCTCATCTCGGGCATTCTTGTCGGAATAGGTTTTGTTTCAACAGGACTTCTCAACGGTAATCTTCCCTACCTTATCTATCTTACATATGCAATCCTTGCAGGTACGGGTATAGGTATTTCTTACAATGTCGTTGTTTCAACGGTCTGCTCCTGG
>JAZORX010000212.1:0-5481 GCA_045656845.1 Acutalibacteraceae bacterium
GTAGATTATTCAAAGACAATCACTCAGCAGGCTGAGGTTGACGCAATGGCAAAGGCTATCAATACAGCTATTGACAACCTCCAGGAAAAGGGTGCTGACTATGCAGCTCTTAAGGATGCATTTGCAGCAGCTAAGGCTGAACTCAAGAAGCACAACGACTTCAAGGCAGCTAACGGCGTAGGTTACTACACAGACGCTACAATCGCTGACCTTCAGGCAGCTATCGATGCAGTTCCTGTTAACGCATCAGGCGCTATCATTGAGGATAAGAAGCTTTCAGAGCAGGCAGATGTTGACGCTCTTACAGCAGCTCTCGTAGAGGCTGATGAAGCTCTTAAGGTTAACCCGGCTGATTACTCAGAGCTTAACGCAATCCTTCTCACAGTTCCTTCAGAAGAGGATCTTGAGAGACTTTACACAGTTGAATCTGCAGCAGCAGTTCTTGCAGCAGTTATCAATGCAAACGCAGTTGCTCCCGATCTCACAGTTGAAGATCAGGCAACAATCGATGCTCTTGTAGCAGAGGTTGACAATGCAATCAAGGGTCTTAAGTATAAGCCCGCTGACTATACAGTAGTTAACAAAGCAATCGCAGATGCTAACGCAGAACTTGCTAAGGGTATCTGGACAGCTGATTCAGTTAAGGCAGTTGAAGATGCGATCGCAGCAGTTGTAACAGGCTACGACATCAACAGACAGCCTGAGGTTGACGCAATGGCAGCTCTCATCGTTGAGAAGACTGGTCTTCTCAAGGAAGCATATGCTGACTATACAAAGGTTACAGATGCTAAGCTTGCAGCAGCTACAATCAACACAGCAATCGTAACTCCTGAATCATACGCAAAGGTTACAGAAGCTGTCAACGCAGTTGTTGAAGGCCTCTATGCTAAGGATCAGGCTATCGTAGACGGTTATGCAAAGGCTATCAACGATGCTATCGCAGCTCTTGTGTATGTGTATGCAGATTGGTCTAAGGTAGATGCTCTCATCGAAGAGATTGCAAATCTTATTCCGACAGATTACACAAACTATGATGAAATCTATTGGACATATCTCTATCCGATGATCTACAACGAAATTCCTGCAGCAAAGGCTCAGTATGTTTATATTGATACTCAGGATCAGGTTGATGCACTCTATGCTAAGCTTAAGGCTTATGTTGATATGCTCGAACTTGCAGAAGTATATGTAGAGCGTTTCGAAGTAATCGGCGGCGCATCAATCAAGAAGCAGGGTGGAGTAGACTACATCGTAGGTCTCCAGGCAAGCCTTACAAAGGCAAAGTTCCAGAGCACATACGCAGATTACGAGAATGTTAAGCTTGAGTATGAAATGACAACAGCACGTTACATGGGTACAGGCTCAAAGATTATCGTTAAGTCAGCACAGACAGACGAAGTAATCGCAGAGTATATAATCGTAATCTATGGTGACGTAGACGGCTCAGCAACAATCAATGCAAGAGACGCAGTTGAAATTTCAAACTCACTTGCAGGTATTACAGATTCACTTACAGGTGCAGAAAAGCTTGCAGCAAATGTTGAAGGTACAAGAACAACCATCAACGCAAAGGACGCAGACGTAATTGACGCTGTAGTAGCAGGTACAATGGTAATTGACCAGTCAACCGGTAAAGGCGTAGTTGCTTAAATTCTAAAAAATAAAGAGGTACGGTGAAAGCCGTACCTCTTTTCTTATATCAGGTCAAAAAAGAGGTTGCAAAAGCAACCTCTGATTTTTGTTTGATTTATGCCTGAACCTTGTGGAAGATTTTCTTACCCTTCTTGATGATTACGGGCTCAGCCTTAAGCTGATCAGCTGTGAATGAAAGACCGATGTCTGAAACCTTCTTGTCATCTGCTGAAACGCCACCCTGCTGAACAAGGCGTCTGCCTTCACCACGGGACTTAGTGATACCTGTCTTGACAAGTACTTCAAGAATATCAATCTTGCCGTCTGTGAAGTCTTCATCAGCAAGAACAGTTGTCGGCATATTTTCGCTGTTCATTCCGCCACCGAAGAGAGCTTTTGAAGCTTCTCTTGCTTTTTCAGCTTCTTCTTCACCGTGAACGAGCTTTGTAAGCTCATATGCGAGAATATCCTTAGCTTCGTTAAGCTGGCTGCCCTCCCAATCGCTCATTGCATCAATTTCCTCAAGGGGAAGGAATGTAAGCATTCTGATGCACTTGAGAACATCCTGGTCGCCAACATTTCTCCAGTACTGATAGAATTCATACGGGCTTGTCTTTTCGGGATCGAGCCATACTGCACCTGAAGCTGTCTTACCCATCTTCTTGCCTTCTGAGTTCATAAGAAGAGTGATTGTCATCGCATATGCATCTTTGCCGAGCTTCTTACGGATGAGCTCAGTACCACCGAGCATATTTGACCACTGGTCGTCACCACCGAACTGCATATTACAGCCGTATTCTTTGAAGAGGTGATAGAAGTCATAGCTCTGCATGATCATATAGTTGAATTCAAGGAAGCTGAGACCCTTTTCCATTCTCTGCTTGTAGCATTCAGCACGAAGCATATTGTTAACAGAGAAGCATGTGCCGACTTCACGAAGAACCTCAACATAGTTAAGGTCGAGAAGCCAATCAGCGTTGTTAACCATCATTGCCTTGCCTTCACCGAATTCGATGAAACGGCTCATCTGCTTTTTGAAGCATGCGATGTTGTGGTCAATGTCTTCCTTAGTGAGCATTTTACGAAGATCAGAACGGCCTGAAGGGTCGCCGATCATACCTGTACCACCACCGAGCAAAGCGATGGGACGGTTGCCTGCCATCTGAAGTCTTTTCATAAGGCAGAGAGCCATAAAGTGACCAACATGAAGGCTATCAGCTGTCGGGTCGAAGCCGATGTAGAAAACAGCTTTACCGTTGTTTATAAGCTCTTTGATTTCATCTTCGTCTGTAACCTGTGCGATGAGACCTCTGGCTACGAGTTCGTCATAAATTTTCATTGTCTGTTTTTCCTTTCGTTTTTGAGTTTGTGACAGAAAAATACCCCTGTCATAGGACAGAGGACGAATTACCGTGTTACCACCTCTATTTACCGTAGCCTCGCAGATACGGCCTCAGCGGGTGAAAAGACACCCTTACGCTTAACGCGCGCTCACGGTACAGCCTACTGAGGCGAAACCCTTTCGGTGCACAACTCAGGGAGGTATTTCACACGGAAGCTCATGTTTCCTTACACCTGCCGAAAACTCTCTTTGCTTCACTACCGTCCTACTTTTTCCCGTCACGGTCATTGAAGTGATTATATATTGATTTTTATTTTTTGTCAAGTAATGAGTTGACGAAGAGCGAAAAATGGGTTAGAATATAGCGAATAACTGACGGACGGTGAAACCGCTATGAGAATGAGAAAAAAGAAAAATCTTGAAAGCAGATTGAATGAGTGCAAAAACATCCTTTTTGAAATTCGTTCGGACGATAAAAATTTCAGCACTGCTATAAATAATAAAACATATTTTGATTATAAAGAGATTTTTGGAAACGATAATCCCGTGCATATGGAAATCGGCTGTGGCAAGGGTCAGTTTGTCTGCGAGATTGCAAAGCAGAATCCCGATATCAACTATATCGCAGTTGAAAAAAGCGCAAATGTAATCGTGCAGGCTTGCGAAAAGGCGATTGAAGCAGGTCTTAAGAATGTCTTTTTTATCAAAGGCGGAGCAGAGTATCTTCCTTGCTTTATTCCCGATAAAACAATCGGAAGGCTTTATCTTAACTTTTCCTGTCCATTTCCGAAGAAGAAATATGCAAACCACAGACTCACGAATAAAACTTTTCTGAAGCTTTATGAAATGATGCTTATCCCTCAGGGCGAAATTCACCAGAAGACGGATAATATGCATTTCTTCGAATATTCAATAGGTGAATTATCGGATTACGGATTCACAATCAAAAATGTTTCTCTCGATCTTCACAATTCAGGTTTTGAAGGCAATATTGTAACTGAATATGAAAAACGCTTCTCAGACCTCGGTCAGCCTATTTACAGGCTTGAAGCTTATCTGAAATAAAAAAATCCTGCAAGGCTTCGGCTTTGCAGGATTTTTGATATTATAATGTGCTTTCAAGAATTTCAAGCTTACCTTCTACTGTGTATTCACCACTTGAAGCCGGAATGAAAATGCTTTCACCCTTGACAAATGAAAGGGTAGTGCTACCGCAGGTAACTTTTCCTTCACCCTCAAGGCAGAGGAGAGAAACAAAGCTTTCATCATCAGCAGCTGCTGAATATTTTCCGTCGACATCAAGCTTGAACATTGCGAAAAGATCGCATTTTGTAAGTTCGGATCTTGTTGCGTTCTCAAATGTTTCTGTTTTTCTTTCTGAAGCGTCTGCAATAGCAGGAGGACAGAGCTTTGTTACATCTGCTGCTTTGTCAACATGAAGCTCACGGGGCTTGCCATCGTTTCCAAGTCTGCCGTAGTCGTAGATTCTGTATGTAGTGTTTGAATTCTGCTGAACCTCTGCAAGAAGTATACCCTTGCAGATAGCGTGCATTGTGCCGGATTCGATAAAGAAAAGATCGCCCTTCTTTACCTTGATTTTGTTGCAGATATCCATCATAGCGTCGCTTTTTGCTGCCTCTTTGAATTCCTCAACACTTACTTCGCGGTTGCAGCCGAGAATAAGCTCTGCGTCAGGGTCACAATCAAGGATGTACCATGCTTCTGTTTTGCCGTATTCACCCTCAACGCGCATAGCATATTCATCATCGGGATGCACCTGAATTGAAAGATTCTGCTTAGCATCGATAAACTTGATAAGAAGAGGGAAAAATTCAAAGTTTTCACCCTTTTTACCGCAGATTGATTTATCCTCAAGGTAAACCTCCTGCAAAGTCTTACCTTCGTAAGTGCCGTTCTGAACGGTTGAAGGGCCTGCAGGGTGGCAGGAAAGTACCCATGCTTCGGCAGCAGGGTTCTTGTCTGTCTTGATTCCGTATTCTTCAATAAGTCTTGTACCGCCCCAGATGTTGTCAGCAACGGACGGAGTGAGCTTTACCATTTCCATTTTAAAACCTTCTTTAATCCGATTTATTTATCTAATATAATACTATATAAATTTCCTGTTGTAAAGTAAAAAAACAGTTGACAATCAGAACAAATGTTCTCTATAATATATAGTGTGGTGCTATGGAGGTGTTAAAGGAGAAAATAAAAAATGGTAACTTATGATTTAATGCTTGACAGGCAAAGGCTTATCGGAGCGGATCGGTTTTCTATCGCTGCAAATGCAAATGAAACCGTTTCTCTGTGTTTTCATTTCGACAGAAGCTGGCGACGTTTTGATTCGAAAGCCGCTGTTTTCAGAAGCTCAGCTTCAAAGTATTATATTATCGAAATTATCGCAAACCGAGCAAAGGTACCTTGGGAAGTGCTGACGCATAAGGGCGAATTTGAACTTTCGGTTATCGGCTTTGAGGACGAAAAGGTTATAACCTCAGATAAGGTTG
>JAZORX010000213.1:0-4270 GCA_045656845.1 Acutalibacteraceae bacterium
GTTCCCTCGATCTTGACCTTAACGATCTCCTTGTCAGCAACACCAAGAGCAGCTGCGTCTTCGGGAATGATGTGAATGTGTCTCTTTGCGATGATAACGCCGTTCTCGATCTGAACCTCACCTGCGGGACCCTTCAGAAGAATACCGGGTGTGCCTGCAACGTCGCCGCTTTCGCGAACGGGAGCAGAAATTCCGAGTGTACGTGCGTCTGTGAAAGACAGCTCAACCTGGTTTTCGGGTCCTGTGGGACCAAGAACGCTCATCTTGAGAGAGCCCTTTGTACCAACAACTTCAACCTTCTCCTCGCAAGCGAACTGACCGGGCTGGCTCAGATCCTTCTTGTTGGTAAGTGCGTGTCCCTTTCCGAAGAGGGTGTCAACGTCCTCTCTGGTAAGATGTACGTGTCTTGCAGATGTTTCAACTAAAAAATTTGCCATTATTTTTCACCTCGTTAAAATTTTTGCAAATTACTTTCGCAACTCTCATTATAACACATTTTCGCATCTTCTAAATATTGCCGCCATCTGTGCTCTTGTTGCAGATTCTTTTGGGGAGAATGTGGTTTCGCTCGTTCCTGATATAATACCGTTTGAACATGCAAACCTGAAAGCATCTTTGGCATAATCCGAAATATTTTCAAAGTCTTCGTATGATGTAACATCTACATTTTTGCTTACCGACATATCTAAGCCTTTGAATTTCATATAGCGGTGAATGATGGTTGCCATCTGTTCACGGGTAATAGTATTATCAGGTGCAAATTCTGTTTCTGATACACCATTTACTATTCCGTTTTGAACAGCCCAGCACACTGCATTTTCATAATATGTACCATCAAGTACATCCGCAAAATCTGCTTTATTTGCAGTTGGTTCTTTTTCCAATCTGTACAGCACCGTTACAAACATTGCTCTTGTAACTGTATTGTTTGGTGCAAATTCAGATTCAGAAATACCTTTCATAAGGTTTTTCTCATTTATGTATTTTACATACTCATAATACCAATCACCCGTCTTTACATCGCTAAATGGATTAACCCATTCTGTTTTTACGGGTTCTTCTTTCGTTGTCTCTTCTTTCGTTGTCTCTTCTTTCGTTGTCTCTTCTTTCGTTGTCTCTTCTTTCGTTGTTGTTTCCTCAGTAGGTTTCTCACTGGTTTCTTCATCTGATTTATCTGATGAAGAATTTCCGCCCGGTGAACCGCCCGTGCTTCGTATTTTTTTGAATGTCACCTCAATCTCGCTGTCCGCATTCACCGAATCATAGGTGTATTCAAGTATTTCACCAATACTTTTGCCATCTACTTTTACATCATCTACCTTATATCCGGAATCAGGGGTGAATATAAAGAGTAGCTGCTTGCCCTCGATTGCTTTAATTTCACCTGACGGGTTAATTTTTCCGTTTGCTCCTGCAGTTGCCTTAATTGTGTATTCTTTTGCCTCGACCACAGGAGTGTCCGATTCTTTTATATTTACGTGGGTCACTGCATTTTCAAAAGGAACCAAATCTCCGTCTTTTGTATATGCTTCTATGTAGTTTACATTGATTTCGGTTTTTCCTGCCTTCAGCGCTTTGAAAGTAAACGTACCAAGTGTGCCTTCGACCAATGTATTTTCCGTGGCGAGTGCATCCATCCAAAAAAGTCTCATTGGGGATTCATCTGTTTTGGCTGTAAGCGTTCCTCCAATAAGCTTTGCATCGTCATACCTCAAAATTTCAAGATACTCAGAATCAAACTCAATCTCACAGAGCATCGCAATAACACCTGTAGAGTCTGTTGCTTTAAGCTCAATTTCAATATTCTCTCCCGAAACAGTTTCATACTGCCCTGATACAAATGCGCTGCCGCCCTCTGCATATGCAACTTGCGAAAAGAGGGAGATAAGCATACACAAAACTAATCCGGCTGATAATATTCGTTTGTTATTTTTTCTCACTTCAATACCACCTTTGACCTAAAATTTTTAATTTCTATATAATTTGCCGTTTTGGCAAGAGCAACAAATTTTTTGGGAGTTTTTAATGTTATTTCCTGTTGAACTCGTTGTGACAAATACTGTAGAGCTTTTCACCGGCAGACTTATTTGTCATCTCAAGCATATATTCCGGTTTTCTGAAGTCTGAATATTCACAGAAAAAACAATCGTGCTCGCAGCCTGAAGAGCAGGTTAAACTCTTTTCCCACAAAGGACATTTGTATAACTCAGATACAATCAAATATCCGTCGCTTGTGTATTTTAATTCTTTCACTTCTATACCTCCTATATCCTCATATTTACACATTATGATTTTATCAAACTATAATAAAAAATGTTGATTTTGGCATAAATCGCAGATTTTTGGCACAGATTGCATATTTTTTTGATAAAACAACCCTTGATAAGCACAAAAAAACTCTCCCGAAGGAGAGTTTCAAGATTTATTATTTTAATAATTTAAACACACTTTTGAACTGAACGTTCCGTCTTGGGCAGTGAAATCGTACATGCCCTCGTACTTCTCTGTGGTTGTTATAACAGAGCTGATTCCAATACCGTAATCTACTTCATCAAATTTCAGATTAGTTTTACACGGATTTTCTATCTTCACAAGCAGGCGTGTTTCTTTTTCTCTTATATCAACATCAATAATTTTCTCTTTTGATTTAAGCTTCTTTGTAGCGTTGATTGCATTCTCAAAAAGATTGGCAATAACTATAACCATGTCTTTAGGGGATACAGGTATATCATTTCCGGCACGAGCTGAGATTTTTACTTTAATACCCGCATCTTTTGCTTTCTTTTCATACACAGAAAGAACTGTATTTATCGTTGGATTTTTGCAATAGTTTATTTCGCCAAGGCTATCGGAGTCATCGTCTACAAGAGTTTTTAAGTAGTCCTTTACGGTTTCAATGTCGTTTTTGTTTGCAAATTCCAAAAGCACAAGGTTATGATGTCGTCTGTCGTGTCTTGCCATGCGGTCTGCCGCCATTTGCAGATTTTCATTTTCAATCTGCAAAAGCAGAAGTTTGTTTTGCTGTTCGGTTTCTCGTTTCATCGCAACTTCTGTCATATTTTTAATATTGGAAAATATGACAGGATATACCGCAAAGATTGAAATGCTGAGGAAAAGAAGCGGTATAAATCCGGGTTCATAAATGCTTGCAATTTTAACGGGAAATACCGATAGTGCAACTAATGTAATTACAAATATGACATTTACAAAAACAAGCTGATACCACCCTGCTACCATACTTTTTGATGCTACACGGCATAAAGGACAAACAAAATTCAAAAAATAATACAAAATACCAATCAAAAGCGCGCAAAGGACAATCAATCTGATTACGATGTTCATACCGGGGAATGTCCCTTGTATTACCGTATTAAACGCCATAAATATACAGAAGAAAACGGAGTATGTAAGTATGGTAAAAAGTCTTTGAGAAAGCTTTCCTTTTGTAGTTGCAAAAAAGACAATATATTGAAGGATGAAGGCTGAAATAAATATTGAAAAGAATTTCATACCGATATCATTTATCACAAATTCTCCGAAACACCAAAGACATCCCTGTAACACAAGCCAAATGCTCCAAATAACAAAGGTTGTTTTTTTACTGTATTTTAAGTTTGATGAGTATATGCCCGAAATGGCATGTGCCACAAGAATGAATAATTGTTCAATTAAGACTGATATTGTAGCCATACTTAACCCTCCTGCCCATCGTACTGAAGAAGCCAGAATGCTTCTTTAATTTCATTATGTGCACCACGAGGAAGAAATAACTTTGTATTGTTATTAAAGCACACTTCCCCGGTAGATACACTTTTAACTTTATTAAGATTTATTATATAAGCACTTCCGCCACGAACAAATCCGCCATATTGCGAAAGTTCTTCAAACAGCTCTGCAACCGTCATTCTCGAACGCACCTGTTCATCGCTTACAAAATTCACATACTGATAGTGAGAGCGCGACTCCGTATAAAGGATATTGCTTATATTAATATTTTCAACTCCGTTCTCCGTTTTTAGTCTTATGAATTTACTGCCAAGCTTTTCGGCTTTTTCGACTGCTACATCCATTGCTTCATAAAACTTTTCCGGATTAAGTGGTTTTATTAGATAGCGAAGTGTATCTGTTTCAAGACTTTCGGGAGCGTGTTCTATTGAGGTTGTCAAAAATATAATAGGACTTTCAATGCCTTTTCTCCGGATTTCTCTTGCAAGTTCTGTGCCCATTTCATCACCAATATACACATCAAGCAGAAATATATCAAACAAGT
>JAZORX010000214.1:0-9236 GCA_045656845.1 Acutalibacteraceae bacterium
ATTAAACGTCTCAAATCCTTCAGGCATTGTAAGCTGTAAACCGATTCTGGGAAGAACCTCGATGCCCTCTGTAGCTTTACCCTTAACGTTTATGAGTAAAGCTCCGTTGGCGAGGAATGTATAAGTCATTGTGCCTTTGAAAGCAGGATCGTAGGTATGTGAACCCATCGCTATATCAGCGGATATAACAACTTTGTTTTCTGCCTTTTCAATTATTCCGGCATTGTAAGTTTTCTGCTGAAGTCTGTTGATGCCGATTGTTTTCCACTGCTCAATATATGGTGAATCATTATCAATGGGTGCTCGGTTGAAATTAAGCTCAACGGGCTTGGTTATAAGGTCGATTCCATTATACCGAATTGTCTGTAATCTGCCGTAGGGTTTGTCAAAAATAAAGCTGTTATCGTTAGCAGAAATTCTGATATATCTGTCATCTTCGTCAACCTCAACAGTACCGTCAACTTCAGGAACGGGTGAAACGGGAGTAGATGAAAGATTGAACTGCTTCATACCGCATTCGAAACCTGCAGGTGCCCAGGGTTTATCGATTTTAGTGTAGAATCTGAGTGTGAGATAGCTTTCACCCTTAAGGTTATAATCAGAAGGATTGAAAATCGGGAAATCATTTGATTCTCTCTGCATAAGCATGAGTCCTGAAATTTCACCTTCAGCAATTAGCTCTGCATCAGATTTTATATCCCATTTAACACGGACATCATCAAGTCCTGTAAAGAAGAGTCTGTTCTTGATTCTGACAGAACCGTCACCGTTATAATCAACAAAGAAAGGCTGGTAAGCGATTTTTGCTTCCATAAAGCCGGTGTGAGATGTTCTGTCGGGATAAACCAGACCGTCTACGCAGAAGTTTGCGTCATTTGGGAAATCGTTGAAGTCGCCGCCGTATGTGTATTTGTAACCACCTTTTCCGTCAGGAACAGCAACAGAATGGTCAGTGTATTCCCAGATGCAACCGCCAACGAATCTGTCATCAGCTTCAATAAGTTCCCAATAGTCTCGGAGATCTCCGGGGCCGTTACCCATTGCATGGCAGTATTCACAGAGGTAGAAGGGTTTCTTACCTTTCTTTTTGCTTTCAAGAATTTTGTGGCAATCTTCAATGGAGGGATACATATAACTCTCAACGTCTGAAACATCCGTAAATTTCTTGTTTGCTCTTTCAGTATATGAGTAGTTTGCTCCTTCGTAATGAATAATAGCATCGGGTTTTCTGCCTTTGATGTAATCGCGCATAGCACGGTGGTTATCGCCGCAACCAGATTCGTTACCGAGCGACCAGAAAATTACGCAGGCACGGTTTTTGTCTCGCTCAAACATTCTTTGTGCTCGGTCAACATATGATTCCTTCCAAGCAGGATCCTGTGAAAACTCACTCCAAAAAGCATGCCATTCCGGCTGACCGTAAGGGTTGTCTTGAGGAGTGCGACAGATTCGTGCTCCTGTACCGTGGGTCTCGATGTCTGCTTCATCAATCACAAGGAAGCCAAGCTCGTCGCACATTTCGAGGAGTCGGGGATCGTTAGGATAGTGAGAAGTTCTAATTGCATTTACATTGTGTCGCTTGAGGATGTATAAGTCCTCGAGCATATGGTCTACAGGCGTTGCATGTCCGAATAATGGATGTGAATCGTGACGGTTAACACCGCGGATTTTAAATTTCTGACCGTTAAGATAAAGAATAGAATTTTTGATTATAAGCTCTTTAATGCCGACTTTTGCAAGAATTGTTTCATCAGAAACGTCAAGATAAAGATTGTAAAGTAACGGAGCTTCGTCATTCCAGAGAATGGGGTTATCAATCTTGATTTTAATTTTTCCTTCGCTGCTCTGTCCTGTTGCGATAGTATCTCCGTGGGGAGAAACGAGTCGATAGTCAACATTTCTGTCTCCAAAAACTTTGAGATCTACATCCATCATGCAGCGGGTGTATTTTTTCTTAAGCTCAGTTTTAACGAAGAAGTCTTCAATTCTGCCTCTTCTGCTTCTTTCAAGAATATAAACCTCACGGAAAATACCACTCATTCTCCACATATCCTGATCTTCAAGATATGTTCCGTCGCACCATTTGAGAACAAGAACTGCGATACGGTTTTTACCAGTATGCACATATTCGGTGATATTGAATTCGCTTGTCATATGGCTGACCTGACTGTAGCCGACGAATTTGCCGTTGATCCAGAGATAGAAGCAGGAATCAACACCTTCAAAATTAAGGAAAAGATCGCGGCAGATCATATTCTCATCAACATCAAAATCACGGATATATATACCGCAAGGGTTTTCATCCGGAACGTGGGGAGGATCAAGGGGGATAGGATAGTTGATGTTTGTGTAGTTTGGTTTATCGTAGTCCTTGTCAAGCACCATCTGCCAGTTCATCGGAACTTTGATCTTGTCATATGCAGAATCGATTTCAAAATCTTCAGCATAGAAACCGTCTTCAACATCTACAAGGCTGGAATGAAATTTGAAATCCCATTCGCCGCAAAGAGAATGGAAGTATTTTGATTCTGAACGTGGAAAATCTGCACTCGCATCATCGTGATACGGTACGAAATAAGCTCTCGGTTCTTCACAACCGTAATGAAGAACATCAAGACTTTTATGATAATCAGGTAATTTTATCATCATTAAACCTCCGTTTATTATAACTCAATTTTAGCTTTTCTTGAATTTATACCATAGAATATTGAAGGATCAAATTTCGGCTTTCTTGAATAGGTATAAAGACCATTCTGCTCCTGTTCGATATCATAAAGCTGGGTATAGCAGAAACCAAAGATATATTCATTATCAAGAAGGGGATCAGTAAGTCCCTGATAACGCTCGATAAATTCATACTTGTTCTTAGGAGCGTTGCCGTATCCCCAGGCATTCTGGTTGCTCTGGTCCACTGACCACTGAATTCCACCATATTCGCTTACGAAAAGAGGCTCGCCTTTGTAGGTTTGTCTCTCAGCATGCTGGTCAAAAATCTTTCCTTCACCGGCATTGACATAGAATGTTTTGAAAACTTCGGGATCCTGTTCGTAATTATGAACATCAAATATTTCACCTGTAACATGGAAATTGCCGCTTACATCAATACAGGGTCTGGTGGGATCGAAAGCTTTTGTAACATCATAAATCATTTTAAGAGCTGCGTCGTGCTGCTTTCTTCCATCATAATCCCATGTTTCGTTAAACGGACACCAACCTATGATCGAGGGATGATTAAAGTCTCTTTCAAGCTCCTCAAGCCATTCGGGAAGAACGCTGTAAACAATATTCGGGTTTGAAGAGTCAAGTCCCCAGTTGGGATATTCGCCCCAGACAATATAGCCCATTTTGTCACAATGATAGAGGAATCTCGGCTCAAAGATTTTTTCGTGAAGTCTTGCACCGTTGAAGCCGACATCAAGAGAAATCTGAATGTCTTTAATGAGAGCTTCTTCGTTTGGTGCCGTATAAATTCCGTCAGGGTAGAATCCCTGATCAAGAACAAGACGCTGGAAAACAGATTTGCCGTTGATAAGGAATTTATATCCGTCAAGCTTGATGTCGCGAAGACCGAAATAGCTGTCTACGCGGTCATCGTTGAATTTAAGCTCAAGATCATAAAGTCTTCCTTCACCAACACTCCAATAAAAAGCTTCTTTAAGGTCGAGGTGAGCGAAAATGAGACCACCGTTTGTTTCAACTGTTGAAACACCCATGATTCTGTCGTGGAAAAGAGCAAGTGCTTCAAACTTACCCTGACCGACAACCTTAGCCTGAATATCAACGGAGCAGTTTTCTGCGTTAGGGAAGATTTTTATACTTTCGATATAAGATTTCGGAGTAAACTCAAGCCATACCGTCTGCCAGATTCCCGTTGTTCTTGTATAATCACAACCGTGTGAAAAGTATTCTTCACTTTGCTTGCCTCTGGGCTGAAGCGGGTTGCGGACATCATCCTCAGCATAAACCGTTACGGTGTTTACACCGGGCTGAAGGTAATCTGTTATATCAAAACTGAATGAAATATATCCACCGATATGTGAGCCGACCTCGATGCCGTTGATGTAAACCGTTGCCTTATAGTCAACAGCTCCGAAATGAAGGACAGTTCTCATCCCTGAATATCTGTCGGGGATGATGAATTCTCTGGCATACCATACAGCAGCCATAAAGTCTTTGTTTTCAATGCCTGAAAGAACACTTTCAGGGCAGAAGGGTACGTTTATAACAGAATCAAATCGTGTGCCTCTCTCATAAAATTTCTTTGCAAGGCCACTTTTTGAATTATCAATCTGAAAGCTCCATTTTCCGTTAAGATTCATCCAGGACTGGCGCTGAAACTGCGGATTAGGATGCTCGGGACGTGGTATATTCATAACAAAAAACCTCCACTATAATTTTTTATTATAATACCATATATTGTTGATTTGTTCAATAGAAATTACATATTTTGTTGAAAATAATTGAGTTTTTGAATAGTTTTTCTGTACAATTGTTACGGATTGTGTTATATTGATTTTATACGAAATCCGGAGGTGATGTATTGACAGAAAATGAACTTCTCACAGCACGCATAGAAGATTGTATAAACTTGTGTGAAGAAAGCTATCTTATAACTAATACAAATTTCCTTGATATTTATCAGCAAAGCACTGTTATTGAATATCTGAGGAAGAGAAAAGGTGTTCGGTATGATTTCTATGGAGGGTTTGAAGAGTGTGAAAGAAAAATAGCACTGTTTTTTCCTGAATACGCAGAAAGCTCCGTGTATATCAAAGAAAACGGTGATCTTTCTCCGATAGTATCTCTGAAAATAAGTAAAGATGCCTTTTCTTCACTTTCACACCGGGATTATCTCGGTGCTGTTATAGGTCTGGGGATAAAAAGAGAAGCTGTCGGTGATATAATTGTTACAGATAAAGGCTGTACGATGGCAGTGATAAGAAATGTTGCTCAGTACATCAGAGATAACCTGAGTTCTGTCGGCAGAGGAACTGTAAAAGTCACAATCAGCGATTCTTTTGATAATGCAGAGAATAATGCGGTTTTTGAAACAAAGCGATGTTATGTTTCTTCGATGCGTCTTGACGGTGTACTTTCTGCTGCTTTTTCGATTTCAAGAAATACCGCCGTTGACAAAATACGCAGGGGAGAGGTTTTACTCAATGGTATTGTTATGTCAAAGTCAGATGCAAGAGTCCCTTTTGGCTCAAAGCTTGTTATACGCGGCTGCGGTAAGGTTATGATTGATGAAGATGCAGGTGTGACTAAAAAGGGCAGACAAGCCTTTATTATAAGAAAATTTTAACTAAAGAAAGGGTTGTGGTTAAATGTTAAATATTGCACACAGAGGTTTCAGTGGCAAATATCCTGAAAACACGATGCTGGCTTTTCAAAAAGCAATTGAAGCCGGCGCAGATGGTGTTGAATTTGATGTCCATTTAACTAAAGACGGTGAAATAGTCATCATTCATGATGAGAAAATTGATCGAACATCGGATGGTGAAGGCTTTGTTGCCGATTATACCTATGAGGAGCTTACAAAATTCGATATGTATGCCGGATTTGCAGGGCAGTTCGGATTCAACCGAATTCCTACTCTTCGTGAATATTTTGATTTGGTAAAGCCTATTGACGGTTTTATAACAAATATTGAGCTGAAAACGGGTGTTAATGAGTATCCGGGAATCGAAAAGGTTGTTTTTGAGCTGATAAAAGAGTTTGGTCTTGAAGACAGAATTATTATTTCCAGCTTTAATCATTACAGCGTTATGCGCTTCAAAGAGCTTGCTCCTGATATTGCTTGCGGTTACCTTACGGGCGATTGGATATATAACTTCGGAGAATATGCAAGGACTAGGGGCGTTGAGTGTGTTCATCCAAGATTCAATTCTCTTAACGAAAACAGTGTAGCTGAGATTAGGGAAAACGGAATTCGTATAAACACATGGACGGTTAACGAAGAGTCGGAAGTCGAGCGGCTTTATAATCTTGGTATTGATGCGGTTATTACCAATTATCCTGATATGGCAAAAAGAGTTATCGAAAGACTCGAAAAGTGAAAATAAACCGAATATTTTTTTATTTTATATCTTGAAATTGATAAATCTTAGTAGTAAGATAAAAACAAAGAAATTTTCTTGAGAGGTGCAAATTATGTTTACAGGAAAACCCGAAGAATACAGAGGTATTTATGCCTTGTTGCTTACTCCTTTTAAAGAGGATAAGTCAATTGATTATGATGTTTATGCTCAGTATGTTGAGTGGCAGGCATCAAAAGGACCGCATCATCTTTTCTCAGTATGCGGAAGCTCAGAAATGACTTGCCTTACACTTGAAGAAAGAATCAAGTGTGCAGAAATCGCAGTCAAGCATGCAAACGGTACAGAAATCGTTGCAACAGCTAACCTTGAGCCGACATGGCACTATCAGGTTGAAGAAGTTAAAAAGATGGAGCAGACAGGTGTTGACGGTCTTGTTTTCGTAACAAGAGGTGTCGGCGATAAAGACGATCAGCTTGTCAATTATCTTTATGAGCTTTCTCAGCATACAACTCTTCCGATTATCCTTTACGAGTTCCCGGGTTTCAATCCGCATTGTATGTCAGGTGAGGCTTACGGCAGACTTGTCGAAACAGGCAAGTTCATGGGCATCAAGGATACAACCTGTTCTCTTGACCGTATCAAGGATAAGATTGCTGTTCAGGGTGATTCAGCTGTCCTTCAGGCAAACATTCCTTTCCTCTTTGATGCTTATGAAGCAGGCGCAAGAGGTGTTTGTGCAACTCCGACTTCCTGCGGTGCAAACCTTTTCCGCAAGATGTATGATGAGTATTTCGTAGAAAAGGATGTTCAGAAGGCTCGCGAAACATATAATGAAATTATTCTTCTTGATAATTGTATCGATAGTGGTTTCAATGCAAGCGCAAAGTATCTTGTTCAGCTTCAGGGTGTTCCGATGCAGACAGTTACAAGAGCAGGTGCTGAGATTGGTCCTGCAAGAAGAAGAAGCATTGAGTCCTTCTATGAATACGCAACTCAGAAGGGTCTTCTTTAATAAAATACTTAAAAGAGTCTGGTTTTCAGACTCTTTTTTACTATTTGGCAAAATTGTATATACATTTATACTATATTTGTACAACAAAATGTCTTGAAATGACTACGAAAGTATGTTAAAATCGTCTAAAAGGGGGAGATAGTATGGCTCCACAGAATTCAGGCGAAAAGACGAAACTTCTGATTGCAACTTCTTTGAGAAAGTTGATGAAAAAGAAATCTTTGGACAAAATTAAAATCCGTGAAATTGTTGAAGACTGTAATGTCAATCGGCAGACTTTTTATTACCATTTTCAGGATATTTATGCTCTTGTTGAATGGATTTATACTTATGACGGAACTCTGATGTTTAATGAGTATAAAGATGATTGCAATTGGATGATGCTGATAAAAAAGATGTTTGACTATCTTGAAGAGCATCAGGATGAAATCAAGTGCGTTGTGAATTCAAAAGCAGAAAAGTTTTTTTACAATTTTGTTTATGAAAAAATCGGTTTATGTGCGCGTAGGGTTGTAGATTGTATATCCGAAGGTATGACGGTTGATACATATTACAAATCTTTTCTTGCTGATTTTTATACTTTTGCTGTTTGTGATGTTGTTGAAAACTGGATGTCTAACCGTAGCACAACGAGAATGTCAAGTGATGAACTGATACATTTGTTTGAGCTTACCATGCTCGGTAATGTTAAGGTTGCTCTTGATAGATTTGAAAAAGAAACACTTATGCGTCATGAAGCAGACAAAAATAGTTGACAAAGTTGTGCTGAAGTGATAGAATAACTCGGTAAAGATGTTGACGAAGAGGGAAGCAGCCTCAGATCTTCAAGAGAGCCGTTGGGTGGTGCGAAACGGCAGATGTCAAGCTGTTTTTGTAGCTTCCGAATCGGAGAGAAGAACGCTTCCGGGTTATTAGAACTCTCCCGTTACGCTTCGTAAAAGCGCAGGACTTTGTGTCTAAAGTGGCATTTCATGCAATTTGAGTGGTACCGCGGGTTGTTTCAGCTCGTCTCAAAGCTTTTTCTTTGAGACGGGCTTATTTTTTTATTATTTCGCAATTAACAAGGAGGAGATATATATGGCAAAGGATCTCGCAAAACAGTATGATCCGAAAGATGTTGAGGACAGAACCTATAAATTCTGGCTCGACGGAAAATATTTTCACGCAAAATGTGACCCGGAGAAGGAGCCGTATACGATAGTTATACCGCCGCCGAACATTACGGGTCAGCTTCATATGGGACACGCTCTTGATAATACTCTTCAGGATATTCTTATCCGTTTCAGACGTATGCAGGGCTTCGATACACTCTGGCTTCCCGGAACTGACCATGCATCAATTGCAACTGAAGCAAAAATCGTTGAGGCGATGGCAGCTGAAGGACTTACAAAGGACGATCTCGGTCGTGACGGGTTCCTTGTACGTGCATGGGATTGGAAAGAAAAGTACGGTGGAAGAATTATTGAGCAGCTTAAAAAGCTTGGCTCTTCCTGCGACTGGGACAGAGAACGCTTTACACTTGATGAAGGTTGCAGCAGAGCGGTTCGTGAAGTTTTTGTAAGACTTTATGAAAAAGACCTCATATACAGAGGTAACAGAATGGTTAACTGGTGCCCGTACTGTGAAACTTCAATTTCAGATGCTGAAGTTGAATATAATGAGCAGGACGGCAACTTCTGGCACCTTCTTTATACAGTTAAAGAAACCGGTGAACAGCTTGAACTTGCAACAACCCGACCGGAAACAATGCTCGGCGATACTGCAGTTGCAATCAATGCAGAGGATGAAAGATATGCGCATCTTCATGGTTGCCACGTAATCCTTCCGCTTCTTAATAAAGAAATTCCTATCGTTTGCGATGAACATGCAGATATGACCAAGGGAACAGGTGTTGTTAAAATCACACCTGCACACGACCCCAACGACTTTGAGGTTGGTAAGCGAAATAACCTTCCAATGGTAAGAACATTTACCTACGATGGTCGTATGACAGGTCCTGCTGATAAGGCAGCTTACGATGAACTTGTTGCAAGCGGAAAGGCTGCAGCAGATGAGCCCGAGGTTCTTGATTGCGGCAAATATGCAGGTCTTACAACTAAAGAAGCAAGAAAAGCGATTATCAAAGACCTTGAAGAAGGCGGATATATTAAGAGTATCGAACCCATCAAGCATGAGGTTGGTAC
>JAZORX010000215.1:0-6519 GCA_045656845.1 Acutalibacteraceae bacterium
CAAGGTGACAAGATCCTTGACACTCATGTTGGCAGCGCAAGCAGTCTGATAGCATGTTATGATCTCGGTTTCGATGCTACCGGATTTGAGATTGATAATATTTATTACGAAGAGGCAAAATCAAGAATTGATGAACATCAAAAGCAAATGAGCATCTTCGATATAATTTGATTCTTAATATAATATGCCCGAAAATAGCACCTCAGTTTCATTGTTGGGGTGCTTTTCTTTTCAGAAAATCTAAGTGGAGGTGCAAAAAAATGAGCACAACACTTGAGATTGAGTATATTCCCATTAAAGACATCAAACCCTATAAAAGAAATGCGAAGCTGCATCCGCAGGAGCAGATCGACCAGATTAAAGCATCCATTAAGGAATTTGGATTTAATGATCCTATTGCCGTTTGGCACGACAATGAGATTATCGAAGGCCACGGCAGGCTTATTGCAGCTAAGCAGATGAAAATTAAGGAAATACCGATCATTCGTCTTGATGATCTTACAGACGAACAGCGTAGAGCTTATATGCTTGCTCATAACCAGCTCACCATGAACACAGGATTCGATCTTGAGCTCCTGACAGAAGAGATAAACAGCATTCTTGATATAGACATGGAAGATTTTGGTTTTGAGGACTTTGTTATTGATGAACCGGATAATGATGAAATAATCGAAGATGAAGTTCCTGATATACCTGAAGAGCCTGTCTCAAAATTAGGAGATTTCTATAAGCTTGGTAATCATTTGCTTCTATGCGGTGACAGCACCAATAAAGAAGATGTTGATAGGCTTATGAATGGGGAACTTGCAGATATGGTGTTTACAGATCCCCCGTGGAATGTCAACTATGGAGATCAGGAAGAGGACAATGCACAGGGCTATAAACCTCGGAAGATCCTTAACGACTTTATGGGGACTGAAGAATTTAAGACCTTTATGTTAAATAGTTTTGAGTGCATGAATCAAGCGTCAAAAAGCGGTGCTATGACATATGTTGTCATGTCTGCTCAGGAATGGGGCAATATGATGCTTACCCTTGCTATGAATGACTACCATTGGAGCAGTACTATCATATGGAATAAAGACAGACTTGTATTATCAAGAAAGGATTATCACACCAAATATGAGCCTATATGGTATGGATGGAAATCCGGTTCAAAGAGGCTTTGTCCGCTAAAAGACAGAAAGCAATCTGATGTGTGGGATTTTGAAAGACCATCTAAATCAGACATTCATCCTATGATGAAGCCTGTTTCGCTTGTCGCCAGAGCAATAACCAACTCAAGCGATAAGGAAAATATAATATTAGATTTATTTGGTGGCTCTGGCACAACATTAATGGCAGCTGAACAGACACATAGAAAATGTCGAATGATGGAATTGGATCCTCGATATGTCGATGCAATAGTAAAACGCTGGGAAGACTTCACTGGGCAAAAGGCTGTCAAATTGACTTAATTGCAAATTCTGCTTTATAATCGTTCAAAAGGGGGTTCTCATGGAAGAACACAGAGAGTTGAACGAGAAATATGCAGAGATCGCTGCTGAACTGATTAAAAAAGAGCCTTTGCTTTCTGATATCAGACAGAGCGAAGCTACCATTGTCTATCTTTCTTCTGACAAGCCTATGAAGTCTAAAGGTAAACTCGTAGGTGGTCAATGTGAGAGAATAGATCCGAAATATAAATGGGCCATTCCTGCAGATTTCACTATCACTATCTTTGAACCTAATATCATCACCTTTTCCGATGATCAGCTTAAGGTTCTTATTTTTCATGAGCTCCTTCATGTGAAAATTGAGTTCATGCCGGACGGTACCGAGAAATACGGTACCAATCCTCATGATGTCGAGGAATTTAGAGCGATAATCGATCGCTTTGGCATTGATTGGGATTTACCTGAATGGAGTGAAGCAGATGGCACGGAGTAAGGCTCAGCTTGATAACTTAAAGAAGGGAAAAGCTACACAATTCAAAACAGGCGAAAAACAGGCGACTATTGCCAAGAAAGGCGGTATTGCTTCTGGCGAGGCAAAACGCAGGAAAAAGCTGCTCAAAGAATGCCTTGACGAGCTTCTCGAGAAGGACTACGTGGACAAGAAGGGAAACAAGGCTTCTGGTGCAGAGGCTTTGGCTTCCACGTTATTTAAGAAGGCTCTTGCAGGTGATCTGAAAGCCTTCGAGCTTGTCCGGGATACTGCAGGACAAAAGCCTATTGATAAGATCATGGTGGCTGATGTTGACCAAGAGACCATGGATAGTGTCGACAAGATGGTAAAGGAAGCTGAAAATGCTATCAAGAAAACAAGCGATTGATTTTCTTACTTTTCATCCTGATGCATTCGGAAGGATGCTCGGTTTTAATGACTTAACTGAAATTCACAGAGATTGGATGAATTCAATGTACTCGTCTGAAAAAGACGCTACATTGCAGGCTCACCGAAATTCGTTTAAAACCACCTGCCTTTCAATAAATCTTCCAAGAACAATGATCCTTAAGCCATACTTAAGGCTCTTGTTCATGCGAAAAACAGATGATGATGTCAAAGAGGTCATTAAGCAGGTATCAAATATTCTTAAACACCCATATACACAGTATTTGGTTCAATGCATCTATGGAATAAATCTGAAGCTCACTGTCGATAACGCAATGGAGCTATCTACGAACCTGACCAATGATGTAAAGGGAACATCTCAGCTGGTGGGAACGGGTATAGGTGCATCTCTTACCGGTCAGCACTACGATATTATATTCACTGACGATATTGTTACCCTTGCAGACAGATTGAGCAGGGCAGAGCGTGAAAGAACAAAGGTTATTTATGACGAGCTTCAGAATATCAAGAAGGTCGGTACCGGACGTATATTCAACACAGGCACTCCATGGCACAAGGAAGATGCATTCACCAAGATGCCGGAGCCTGAGAAGTGGGACGTTTACAGAACAGGAATATTCACCAAGGAACAGATCGAGAAGAAAAAAGAAGAGATGGTTCCTTCTCTCTTTGCAGCGAATTATGAGCTGAAACATATAGCTGCAGAAGATGTCATTTTCTTTAATCCTGTCACCGGTGGACCTGTAGAAAAGGTCCATAATGCTCAAGTTAGCCATATAGATGCAGCTTACGGTGGTGATGATTCCACGACTTTTACTATCTGTAAAAAAACAGAAGGAAAGTATTATATTTATGGTCGTTTATGGCATAAGGCTGTAGACGAGTGCATAGATGAAATCATTGCAGAACGTAAACGAATGCTTGCATACAAGATATGGTGCGAGGAAAACGGTGATAAAGGTTTTCTGGCCATGGCTCTTCAAGAAAAGGGAGAAAAGGTAATTACTTATCATGAAGACACCAATAAATACCTCAAGATAGTTACCTGTCTTAAACCGGACTGGAAGAATGTGGTATTTGTAGAGGGTACTGACCAAGAATACATAGATCAGATCCTTGAATATAACGAGTTTGCCGATCATGACGATGCACCGGATTCAGCTGCTTGCTGCTTAAGGATCCTGCACCCTCAAAAGAATGCCGAGGACCGGATATCAGGTATATGGTGATGTATTGAATACTTGCTTTCTATGCTAAAATGTGCTTATGGTGCATTTGATAGGAGGATAGCCTATGAAAACATATCAGGATTGGTTAGAGGTTGCAGAAAAGAGCGACAAGGAAAGAATGGACTTCGTTTTCGCTGCGATCGTAGACTATAAGAACAGCGAAGATTATAAGTTCGCATTAACAGCACAGTCGTATTACGATGGCAAGAACGAGACCATTGAGAAGGCTCGGAACTTTATCTATAACGCAACCGGACAGGCTATCGAGGACGATGTTTCTGCTAACCATAAGATAGGTGATAACTTCTTCAAGAGGGATGTTGTACAGGCAACTTCGACACTACTCAGTAATGGTTGCACATGGTCCAGCGAGGATAAAATAGGTGGAAAGAAGCTCGGGAAATCGTTTGACCGCAGACTATGTAAGCTCCACAGATGGGCTCAGATAGCAGGTGTGTCATGGGCCTTTTTCAATATGGATCACATTGACACATTCAAAGCTACTGAATTTTTTGGACTTAAGGATGAAGAAGACGGAAAGGTCAAGGCAGGGATCCGATTCTGGCAGTTGGATTCGACTAAGCCTTTAAGAGCTGAACTGTATGAGCTTGATGGCTATACAGGATTCATAAGGAGAATAGATAAAGCACCGGAGATATATGCTGCAAAAAGAGCGTACAAGGTTACGATCAACAGTACAGTGGCAGATGGTGAAGAGATATCAGGCGGTGAGAATTATGCATCATTCCCGGTGGTACCACTCTATGCAAACGAGGAACACCAGAGCGAGCTTGTAGGCTTAAGGAATACCATCGATGCGATCGATCTTATTCAGTCCGGTTACTGCAACGACACTGACGATATGAACTATCTCTATTGGACGGTGGTCGGAAACGGAGGCATGGATGATGCGGATCTCATTCAGGTATTGAATAAGCTCAGGAAGATCAAAGCTGCAAACCTTGACAATGGTAATGAGTTACAACCACATACAGTGGATATGCCGTATCTCAGCCGTGAAGCTATCCTCGACAGGCTCGAGAAAAAGCTGTACAAAGATGCAATGGCACTTAATACATATGACCTTGCGAGTGGAGCAGTAACGGCTACACAGATCATAGCAGCATATGAGCCGTTAAGTGAGAAACTCGACCTTCACGAAGAACAGCTGTCTGATTTTATCGAGAGGCTTCTTACGGTAGCAGGAGTTGAAGACGAAGCTACTTATAACAGGTCATTGATTGTTAACCAGTCAGAAATGATTGATAACTATATCAACAGTGCTCCTTATCTTGACGATGAATATGTAACCGAAAAGATAATGACAGTGCTCGGTGATAAGGATCAGGTGCAGACCGTTCTTGATAGGCGAGCTGCAACCAATATTCAGAGGTTAACAGGTGGAACAACTCCGCAGGGCAATGCAGGAACTGAAGTGAATGAATAATGGCTAAGATAAGAGATAAACAACCGGACGCAGACGCAGGCAGAGTAATAGTAGACGAGCAACTCGAGAAATTAGAGGCTCGTCTTACTTCTATTTATGGCCAAGCATCAAAAGAAATACAGAGCGACCTTAATTCATTCATGGAACGATACAAGGATCAGGACGAGGCTCAAAAGGCAAAGGTTGAGAATGGTGAAATAACGCAGAAGCAGTATGAGGACTGGAAGAACAGACAGATATTCCGTTCAAATGCTATGCAAGCCAAGATAGATGATCTGGCACAGAAAATGGTACACGCTGACGAACAGGCTATGGCTATGGTAAACGACCAGCTCCCGGAGACATATGCAACCTCGTATAACTTTGGGGGCTATAAGGGAGAAACTTATGCTAATGAAGCAGGATTCGACTATACACAGTTCACTATCATAAACCAAGATGCTGTTAAGACATTGATGAAAGAGGATCCTGACCTTATCCCTTGGAAGCCTGACGTTGATGTTCCTGAAGACGAGAAGTGGAACAGGCAGAAGTTACAAGAAGCTGTTTTGCAGGGAATAGTCAAGGGTGACAGTATGGATGACGTAGCCAAGAGACTGCTCCCTATCGTTAACATGGATAAGAATGCAGCTATCAGGACCGCAAGAACAGCTGTTAATGGTATCGAGAATAAGGGCAGGAAGGATGCAACCGAGCGAGTAAAGGAAGCAGGTGTTCCTATGGTCGAGAGGTGGTCATGCACTCATGACGATAGGACCCGAGATACACATATTTTGCTTGATGGAACCGAACCTAATAAGGACGGTAAGTTCGGAGAGGGTATTCTTTCCACTCTTATTGAGTATCCCGGTGATCCTGCTGGCGATCCTGAAGAAGTCTATAACTGCAGGTGTGGCTTATTGTCGACTATTGCAGGGATTGACCATACAAAGGACAAGGATCTGTATGCACAGATGATGGAAAAGGAATACTTTGAGGACTGGGTAAAGGTCAAAGAAGATATTGATACCAAGGAACAGGCGTTCCAATCCAAGAAGGAAGGAGCAGCTGATAGAGTAGCAGAAAAGCAAGCAAAGAAAGCAGAAAAGGAGAAATAGTATGGCAGCACCAATATCAAGCGTAAAGATAGAAAGCAACGTTGAAGCAGTCACAGCTGAAATGAAGGAGAAGATGGCCGTCTGGCTTGATGCGATCGGTCTCGATGCAGCAAGCACAGCTGCTTCTGTGGCTCCTGTCGATACAGGAAGACTTAAGACGAGTATAGATCATGCCGTAGTGGATAATCAGGTGTATATTGGCACGAATGTCGAGTATGCACCATATCAGGAGTTCGGAACGAGCAAGGGAGTACCGGGCAGACACTTCATTCAGTTTGGTGCTACGGCTCACCTATCAGAGTATCAGGCTATGCTTGAGGCACAACTTAAGGAATGATATACTTAAGTAGGTTTTGGTTGGTTGTGTCATTCTTATGTTACCTCCACAACGGAAGCGGATGCACTGCGAAAG
>JAZORX010000216.1:0-6412 GCA_045656845.1 Acutalibacteraceae bacterium
AAGCGCATCATTTGTTATAATCCACTTTGACTTGAGATAAACATCTGATGTCTGGATAACTTTGCTGTCTGCAGTAATCAGAGTGTCGCCGTCATACCAGCCCAGGAACTCATAACCCTCTCTTGTGGGAACGGGAAGTTCACCGAAGGTTGAATCGTATGTTACATCTTTGCTTGACCAGGGAACATTAACATTTGCAGCGCGGGTGTCCGCTTTATAAACTCTGATATCGCTGAAGGTTACCGAGTTGGAAGCGCCGTTGGCATCGACACGAATCTGTGCCTTAACAACTTCAGATTTGTCGGGAGCGGTAAATATACGATCGGCAGGACCGTGACCGCTTGAAGAATATCTGTTGGTGCTGTCCTGGAAGTCAACCCATTCACCGTTTGCGTTGCAGAAGAAGATATAAACGTCCCAATTGTTGCCGGTAATGTCGATATCAATCTTGTATGATTTACCGGGTTCAACTGCGAAATAGGGTGATGATGATGTGCCTTCGCCTGCGTCTGCATTTGAAGTAAGAGTGAAGCCGTTAGCTTTAACGTTTGAAATGGTTGCATTGCCTGCGGTTGTGGTATTCCACTTGCTGAAATCAAGAATTGTATCAAAATACGCCTTGAAATTGCTGAGTGTCCACTGTGCGGTAAGTGTTACGTTACCATACATACCTGAAACGCTTGCATTTGCCTGATAAACAGTGCCAGATGTCCAGTTACCGTCCGGTGTAGTTACTTTCCAACCTGCGAAAATAAATCCGTCTTTGGTGGGAGCGGGAATGCTGAAGGTATCTTTGATATTATAGACATTACTTGTGTTAACGCTGCCACCGTTTCCATCATATTTGATTGTATAATTGACAGGTGTCCATACCGAATAAATTGTTTTATGCTCTGTTGCAATATCTGCACCTGTTACTGTGTTTCCTGTTGCGTCAACCCATCCGCCGAAGCTGTAGCCCGGTCTGGTGAGGGTGGGAAGAACACCGTAGGAAGCATATTCTTTGTAGACATCTTCAGTTTTTGCATATGTAACATCTTCGTAATACTTGTTTGATTCAACCAATTTGATGTTGGAGAATGTTGAAGTTACGGGATCGTTGCTTGTGTTACCGAAACGGAAACTTGCCTGAGTAGTGTTGGCGCCTGTGGTGAATTTTATTGCATAACGGTAAGTACCTGCTGAATGGGTGTAATTGCCCCACCAAGCGTTGCCCTCGCTCTTTGATGCCCATGATCCGTTGTTTACCTTAATGGACATATTTGTCGGAACATCTCCATCTGAACCGTCTGCCTTATAGAAGAACATGAATGCCTGGGCTTTTACATCTGTTGTGACATCATATTCAAACACATACTCTGTGTTGGGGGTGAGCTGAACCTTATAGAAATGGTTTGCTGAACCGTATACGGTGTATGCTTCGCCGCCTGTGATAGTGCCGTTAACAACAGTGATTGTTCCGTCGTTGTAGGTAGCGGTACCCTTGTCGCTTACGACCTTCATGCTTTCAGGGAACTGTGACATTTCATAAGCACTGAAGATGTTATCATATTTCAATGCGTAGAATTTTTCGATCAGGTCTTCCAGAGCGTTATTGAGTTCTTTCTTTGCTTCGTCGATTTCCGGCTGACTTGCAGAGGGATCGCCGAGAACGGTTGCAGCATCTTCGAGAACCTCAATGAATTCGGGATCATCTTCAGCCTGAGCATAACCGTTGAGAACTGCATCACGAAGGCCGCTCTTATCGGTTACGGAGCAGAGAACTGATGTACCTGCTGTTGAATATCTGGCTGCAATTCCGGACTGAATACATTTACCCTGATTTAATGCATGGATATATTTACCGTCAATTTCCGAAACATTGTATGAAGGAATATGAGTTTCTCGGTAGGGGATATTATCCTCGCCAACTTCTTCTACGAGCTGATTATAATTGCTGTATGTAGTCCAGCCACTGGGTGCGGCACTGAGAGATGTTGATGTGTAGGCGCCGTTATCGCCTAAAGTATAATAGGTGGTATATACCTCAAGCGAGTTTTTCGGATACGATGACCCGACTCTCAGAGCATCCCAACCTATTTTAAGGTTCGGAATCTGATCTGTGTTTGTATAACGGGATTTATCAACCGTCAGTAAGCCGAGATAGCTCTGTGCTCTTGAACCGTCGTGACCGTTGGTTGCGGTCTGAAGAACGTATGAGTTGTCAGAATAATCAATTGATGTACCCGGTCCATATATTTCGTCTACTATAATGTAGTCGTCCTCGGACTCACCTGAACCGCCTGTGGGCGGAGTGTCGGGGTTAACCAAAGGATCTACTCTGAAATAACCTGAATCGTGATAGTCGCCGTGGTAAGAACCTAAGGGAGCTCTCTGACTGTGGTCAACTCCGTTGGCACCTGTAATCCATGATGAAATTTCGTTCTGAGAAGCATTAATCTGACGGGCTTCCGCAACGGCACCGACGGTGCGTCCGGGCGCATACATAACGGTGTATGCCGTGTAGGTTTCCGATTTGCCGCCTTCAAAGTAGACTGTTATTTCCCACTTGGCGGTAGCTTTTTCGCCGGGCTGAAGACCTGCACCTGAGAAACGCAAGCCGTATTTGGTGCTGTCTTTAAATGTTCCGTTAGCACCAAACGGTATTTTTGTGTTTTCGTTGATTTCGGAACCGTTTGTGTTGCAGAGGAAGATATCGTTATCGGGGTTTGTAACGTTTGTGATTTTAACGCTGAATTCCTTGGCATCCTTAATTGAAAGACCGAGATACATTCCTGCGTCGCGGACAGCTTCGGTCACAACTTTATAGCTATTGTTTTCATCCATAACATTGTTTACATAATACTGACCGATTTTTGAAGCGCCGTTTGCGGGAGTCATGTAGACAGTTTCGGGAACAGCAATCTTGCTCTTGTCAAGCTCTGCCTGGTTATCCTTGTTGGCAACTGTCTTGAAGTCATTATAAATTTCATCTGCAGTACCGGTTGTGATGTAGAATGAATAAGTTTTGGGAGAATAGCTTTCAAAAGTGTAAACATCAACGGGTGAAATGTATGATGTGGGGCTTTCGATAGCGGGGTCAAGTGAAGCAGTGTGTCTGTAATTTTCTACAAGTCTGTTATTGTTCTTTACTTCTTCTTCGTTGTAAAATGCGGGGAAAACACCGTAATGCATATTTTCAACGCCGGGCGAATAGACACCGATACCGAAGCTGTCATCATCGTTGCTGGCTGTGAATGCAGCCCAGTTTTCTTTGGCAATAACGTCGGGTTTAACAGCCTCTTTGCCGTTTGCCTGAAGCAATTCATTATATTCAGGCTGAACGCCCCAGAATTCAGGTTCTTCGATGTTTTCAAAATTTTTGCCCGACCATGCTGTATCAACGTTGTTATAGACAAAGTGGTTGAGAGGCTCGATGGTGTAAAGAGCGGGCATTTCCTGAGTGGTTGTGTTTGAGGGATAGCCTGAATAGTCGACAAAGCGGCAGTATGTCTTGATCATTCCGTCTTCAAAAACATACCATGCTTCCATGTATGAATCGGTTACGTAGCTGTCGGGATAATCCGCGGAGTTTTTACCCCAGTCAAGAGGACGGGTCTTAATATAAATCTGGTCGTTGGTTATTCTGTAGTCAATAACCTTACTTGACTCATTACCTTTGACAATTTCTCCCGTTGTTTTATCTCTAATCAGAAGGTTACCGCCCTGAACGGGGTTGTAGTTCCAGGGATTTCCGTTGTAGTCACCCATCTCATAGGGCTTCTGGTTTGTTCCGTAATATGACTGCTGAAGATATCTGCCTCGGTCATTGGTGTTGATAAGGTTAACGCTGTTGCTTGTGGCTTTTGCTCCTGAAGGCAGTTTGCTTGCATAGTCAACTTTTGTTATGTCCTTGCCGTTTTCGGTATAAACAGCGGCAGTAACTTTACCGTTGCTGGTTGTTTTGAGGTCTTCGATGTAAGAAACAACGCCGCCGTATGCAAGGTCAATACCAACCTTGTACTCATTGTTACTATAGTACTGCATGGAATCGCCGGGAACGGCAGCGTCGAGTGTTGTCAATGAAAGCAATTCAAAATTGCCAAACTCTTTATCAAGGCAAGTGAACTTGATTGATGCAACGTTGTAATGCTTTATGCCTCTGAGGAAACTGTCAATGTAAGAAGCGAAGCTTCCGTTATCGGAGGGTTCAAGGAAGAATTCCTCGGTGATACCGTCCATAACAATTTCGCCCTTGACATAAGAATCGGAGAAATATGTCATTTCATAGCGGTTAAAGGGAGAGGGTGCCTGGTAATTAAGAGTATATTCGTTGTTTGCCACCGTAACGGGATAAGTAGCGCCGTTAACAACGATGTTCTTTTCTTTGCCGTTGCTTACATTAACGGTGAATGTGGCAGTCTTGCCGCCGTAGTGAACTGTAATTGTCTGCGTTCCCGCAGTGGTAAGGTATTCGGGAGTGCAGTAGTATCCCGAGGTAACATTGAAGGTTGTATCGGGGTCTGTTTCTCCGTCTCCGTCAGCATCACCCTTGCCATTAATGGTTGCCTGAAGAACAAGACCTGTTGTGTTCAGCTTTTCGCCTTTGGTATATTCCGTTTTGGCAGGGGGTGTCACAACCGTAAGGCTGTCAACCGCAGGCTCAAACTTGGGATAAACGGTATAGCTGACAGGCTGAATTTTTGTGTCAGCAGTAATGCGTATGCCGTTACCGTCTTTTTCTGTGTACCAACCTGCGAAAACATAATTTTCGGGAACAAGATTTGCAGGAGGATCGGGCAGGTTGTCGCCGTAGGTAGAGGTGCCGTTATAAGTGAAAGTTTTACGTACGGGGGTTACTTTATGGTCTGTAACATTCATTTCAAAAAGACCAATATCCTTGATAGTACACTGCCAATTCTGGTTTTGGTGATTAATACTGAAAACAACCGAGATATAGGATGTGTCTTCTGTAGTAGTGAACACATAGGAGTTAGGTCCGTAACCCGGAGTTTCATAGCTGATATAGTCTATATAATCACCATTTTCCTTGTTTCTGACAATATAAGGCGAGAATTGCAAAACATTGCAATCAACAAGGTTGTAGTTGAGTGTATAGGTGGTGTTCGGATTAACATCAATATTATAATAGCCGTTGTTGTTCGCAAATGAGAAGTCAGAGAAAAGCATACCTGAAGTTTTGGCAGAATCGGTATTGGTTATCATGGTGATGCTTTTTTCTTCTGAATTTGTTGAGATAGTACCGTCACTATAATCAACAAAATCAACGCTAAATTCAGGAAGGGGTGATTTTGAGCTGGTTGCCCAGCTGTTGAAATCAAAGAGGTTGGTATCAGAAACACTCACTTCGTATTTGGCAACAGCGATGTTTTTGACATCAGCGTAAGAAGTAGAATCAGCATTGCAAGGCATCTGGAATCGAAGCTGAATATGAGTTGCACCTTCAGGAACGGTGAAAATATAGCTGTTATCTCCGTTGAAATTGGAAGCTGCACCATGTTGATATGTAGGCTCTTTTGTTTCTCCATAGTAATAGAATACAAATGGGAAGAATCCGGCTAAATTACTGCCTGAAAGATTGTAAGAAAGAGCGTAAGTGCAGTTCTCTTCAACAGGCATTGAGTAAAAACCGACATTGTCTTTATTGGTCATTGAAGCGGTTGTGTAAACGTTAGTAGTTGTTGTTTTGTTGGTAAGTCTGAAACTACCGTTTCCTATGTCTATGTCCAGACTACCGTCGCTTGAACCGCCGGTTCCATCAGATCTCACATAAGTTGAAGCCGCACTACTTGCCCATTGTTCAAAAACGAAAAGGTTGTTGAATGCAAGTTCAACTGTGTAACTGGTTGCCGCTGATGAGATAAGCATTGAAACTGTAGGAACAAGCAATGCAGCTACCAACAGCACTACAACTAATGGTTTAGCAATTTTTTTCATAAATTTACCTCCATAAAATTTACTTGCGTTAATCTATATTAAATCCAAAATTGTTTTCTTGGATAATGATTTTTTGAACTATGTGATGAATTCTGCACAAATTCTTTTATATTCCGCCGCTTTTTTGCAGATGTAATCGGATACAACTCCGAATTCACCCGCTTCGGCAAGAGGAATTGCTGCACATATATCGCAGTAATTCCGAAGTTCGCAGGTCAGGCATTTCGAGGGGAGATAAATATTCTCTCTCGATTTTTTTATGCATTCCCACGCATCATTGAAATTGCTGATTTCAAACATCGGCTTGGTCATCATTCCGCAGGGTGAAATTTTTCCGTCCCATGTTACCCAAAAAGTGCTTTTGCCTGCACGGCACGGGATTTTTTCGCTGTCGGATCCGTTTTCTTCGCTTTTTCTGATGAGTTTTGCTTTTGCGGTAAGGTGCTTTGTGTATTTATCTTTTCCCCATTCGGAC
>JAZORX010000217.1:0-3105 GCA_045656845.1 Acutalibacteraceae bacterium
TGCGAGGAAAATATCGTTGATAACGTCCCAGATACCGTTGATAAAAGTAACAATTGTCTGAAATTTCAGACCGACCTGAACAATATCGGTAATGAAGATATCCTGATATTTGTTTATGTTAAAACTTTGTGAAATATCATAAACAACATATGCAACTGTCTCTTTTGAACCCACATAACGTCTGTTGTTTGTTATGGTACGACCGGCGTTTATTTCCTGCTGCTCTTCTGTCTTTTTTTCAGATACAGCACTTTCTGCCATTCTACCGCCCCTTTCAAATAATTATCATCAAAATTATAACATACTTAAAAATAAAATTCAATCATTAATAAGGTCTTGTATAAGAAATAAAATTAATATTGTATGTTTTGCATAAATATGTTACAATGTTTTTGTGAGGTGATACAATGAATAATAATCTGAAATTCAGTTTGATTTTTGCAGTTATGGGCCTTCTGGTTGGAATTGTGATGTCAATTTTCATTAAGGGAAATATGGCCATAGATGCAATAATCGGCACCCTTGCAGGTGCCGTTACGGGATATGTTCTTAATTCGTTTGTGCTGAAGAAATAAGATCGGCTTTTCTGCCGTTTACGAGCTTTATGAGAGAAGAGGGAGCGATTTCAATCTGCGCCCCGACCTTTCCTGCGCTGACGGCAACAGTCTCAAGGTTTTCTATATCAATATGAAATGTGGTTTTAAATTGCTTTTTCATTCCGATCGGGCTGCAACCTCCGTGGATGTATCCTGTGAGGGGGAGAAGCTCATCCTGCTTTATCATTTCTATTGACTTTTCTCCGACTGCCTTTGCTGCTTTTTTCAGGTCAAGATGCTCAGCGACGGGAATAACAAAAACATAGTAATTTTTGCTTGAAGAACGTGTGACAAGCGTTTTGTAGACGCATCGGACATCTTTTCCGACGAAATTTGCAACAGTCACTCCGTCTGTAGGAATACCCTCACCGTGTGGATAAAAATGCGGTGTATAGGGTATTTTTTTCTGCTCCAATATACGCATAACATTGGTTTTTTCGATTTTTTCTGCCATAAATATCACTCTAAATAGTCAACGATTTTTCTTGTTCTGCCGTTTCTGATATAAACTCTCGGAACTCGCCTTGTTATGCAGCAGAGAAATTCATAGTTGAATCTTCCTGAGATTTCACCGATTTCTTCACAAGTGATGAAATCATCACCGTCTTTGCCGACGAGTGTAACATTGTCACCGATCATAATGTCCGGGATATCGGTAACATCGACCATAAACTGATCCATACAGACTCTTCCGACGATTTTTGCACGCTTACCGTGGATGAGGACGCTGCCTTTGTTTGAAAGCTGTCTCGGATATCCATCCGCATAGCCGACGGGAATAGTGGCAATAACTGTCGGCTTTTCTGCAACATAAGTCGAGCCGTAGCTGACTGTATCGCCCTTGTTAATTGTTTTGACGTTGATAACAACGCTGTGAAGCTCCATAGCCGGTTTAACATCAAGACTTTCTTTGTTCACTTCCTCAGAAGGGTAAAGGCCATATGTTATAATACCGCTTCTTACCATATTAAGAAAATCATCGTGCATGTCGATGATAGCGGCACTGTTGCAAACATGCTTTATAGGAATGTTTATGCCGAGATCTTCAAGTTTTCTGACGAAATTTTTGAAAAGTGCAAGCTGAGAATTCATTGAGGTTTTATCAGCCTGATCAGCACAAGCAAAATGAGTGAAAATGCCGTCGATTTCAATATTAGGCAGCTCAGAAATACGCTTGATTTCTTCGATACTTTTTTCATCGGGGATATAACCGATTCTGCCCATACCCGTGTCGATTTTGAGGTGGATGTGAGCTGTTGTGCCCATTTGCGCAGCGGCAGCATCAAGCTTTTCTGCGATGCTGTACTGGAAGATTGTGAGCATAATGTCGTTTCTTATAATTGTTTCAAACTGATTCGGAAAAACAAAGTCCAGAATAAGCAGAGGCTTTGTGATGCCTGCTCTTCTTAATGCAAGTGCCTCGCCGACTGTTGCAACGGCAAATCCGTAAGTGCCGATTTCGCTGAGTGCCTTTGAGACCTCAATTGCACCGTGACCGTAAGCATCAGCTTTAACGACGGGCATAACTTTTGTATCTTTGCCGACCTTCCTGATTACATTACGGATATTTTCGCAGATTTGGTCAAGGTCGATTTTTAAATAAACTCTGTTAAGATAGTCAAGACTGCTCAAAAGAAGCACCCCTTAATTAATTACTTTGATATATTCAATCACAGGCTGCAGTGAAGCAGGAAGGTGATCAGATTCCGGTGTAGTATCACGAACATTATCGATAACATCCATACCTTCGATTATGCAACCGAATGCAGCATAGTTTCCGTCGAGAGCACCTGCAGTTCTGTCGTCAAGGCAGATGAAAAACTGAGAAGTTGCGCTGTTCGGGTCTCCTGTGCGTGCCATTGAAATAACACCACGCTTGTGCTTTATATTATTCTGCACACCGTTGCTTGCAAATTCGCCCTTGATCGGAGTGTCTGAGCCGCCGACACCGTCGCCGTCAGGATCACCACCCTGAAGAACAAAGTCTTTGTCAAGTCTGTGGAAGGGTATTCCGTCATAAAAACCACTTTCAACGAGAGAAAGGAAATTATCAACGGTTATCGGAGCTTCTTCGGGATAAAGCTCGATTTTTACCTTGCCGTAGCCTTTTATTGACATTTCGACCATAGTAGCACCTGAAGAAGAGCCTTTTACCTGCTCAGCACCTTCAGATTTCTTACAACCTGCGAAAGAGGAAAGGATTAAAAACACACATAATGTAAGTGAAATTACTTTTTTCATATTAAACACCCCGTATTTAAACTAGATTATATTATACCATAGTACAAACTTATAGACAAGTAAATTTTTTGTGATATAATAGCAGGCGAGGTGTAAGTATGTTTATCTGCAATTCGTGTCCGAGAAAATGCAATATTGACCGTGAAGAAAAAACGGGTGTATGCGGTGTGCCATCAGCATATAAGGTGGCACGGGCTGCGCTGCATTTCTGGGAAGAACCCTGCATCAGTGGCGAAAAGGGAAGCGGAACAGTTTTCTTTTCAGGCTG
>JAZORX010000218.1:0-4001 GCA_045656845.1 Acutalibacteraceae bacterium
GAATAATACCGTAACTACTCTGAAAAATGATAACAAGACGGATGAAACAAACCGTGCCAAGGCTGAAGCAGAGTGGGATGCAGCTAAACAGGAATATGAGAATAATCTGAAGGCTTACGATGATGCAAAGGCTGACTGCGAAGAAACCTCTAAGATTCTTGAAAATCATAAGACTGCTCTTGAAAATCTTACTTCAGGTCAGACAAAACTTACTGAGCTGAGTGAAAAAATTGAGAAGCAGGAAAAGGAACTTGAGTCTTTGGGCATAGCTGTAACTCAGGCTCAGATCCGTTATTCACTTAAATCAAGAAATTCAAGCCGTGAGCTTCAGAAAGCGCAGTATGATCTTGACAATGCAAAGTCCCGTTATCATACAATCGATAACGAGCTTGATGAGCTGAAAGCTGAGATAGAAACAAAAGAAGCGGCTCTTGATCAGGATCTCAAAAAGCTGAAGAATACTCTTAATAATATCGACAGTATAACCTGGCAGACGACCACTCAGCAGCAGCTTGCAGGCCATATTGCATTTAAAAAGAGTATGGATAACATCCTCTCGATGTCCAATATTTTCCCGATAATTTTCTTCGTCACGGCGATGATTGCCTGCTTTGTTATTATGATGAAGAATGTTGAAGAGAGCAGAGGATCAATAGGTCTCTTCAAAGCTTTCGGTTATTCGAATTTCACGATACTCGGTAAATTTTCTCTTTATTCCATGCTGGCGTGGCTGGGAGGAGCTTTTATAGGAGGTATATTGGGTACCTGCGTTGTGCCGCCTCTTGTTTATTCGATTTATGATATCGTTTATACCGTTCCGAATGTAGGCGCTCGTTTTGACCTTAAATATATTGTTATCGGTCTGGGTGTTTCATTTGCAACGACGATGATTGCTACCTTTGTTGCGGCTTTCAGAGAGCTGAAAATGTATCCGGCTGCTCTGATGAGACCGAAGATGATCGGTTATAACCGTCGTTCTCTTCTTGAAAGATTGCCTGATTTCTGGGGCAGACTTCCTTATGGTATAGTTCTTCTTATCAGAACAGTTATCAGAAGCAGAAAAAGAGTTGCGGTCGGCTCTATAGCGATTGCCTGCTGCACTGCGTTGATTCTTTCTTCACTTGGTCTGTTCAATTCTGTAACGGATGTTTCAGAATCGCAGTACGGCAAAGAAGGTATATTCAACTATGATGTTCAGCTTGTCCTCAATGCAAATCAGAATCCGGAGGAAAGTGCAGTTCTTAAAAATGTTATGGAGGATGAGTCCGTAACGGCAGCAATGCTCATTTCGAATATTTCGATGACTCTGTCAACGGATGAGAAGCAGACAGTTTCCGAAAGTGTTCATGTTGTAACACCGAGCGATACCGAAGATCTCACAAGCTATATCAACCTTGAGGTTGTTGAGGGTTCGGCAGATATTTCAGCCGGAGGTGCAGTCCTTTCCCAGAAGGTTGCAGAGAATATGGGTATTTCTGCAGGTGACAGAGTTTACCTGAAGGATTCCGATGATATCGTTCATTCCGTAAAGGTCATCGGTGTAGTGAAAAATTATATCGATCATTACGCTTATATTTCTCAGAAGACTTACGAGGAAGTTTTCTTTGAAGCTCCTGAGTATAAATACCTTGTCTGTACGCTCAAGGATTATCTGACGGATGAGGAAATTTCTGACTTTGCTGCCGAGTATCTCAAGACCGAGGATGTTGCAGGTGCAACAACATCGCAGATGATGTCACGCACGGCAGATACTGCGATAAATCAGGTTATGATATTGGTTGTGATCTTCATTCTTTCTGCATGTCTTCTTGCTATGATAGTTATGTATACCACATCTAACGTCAATATCAGCGAGAGGACGCACGAAATCGCTAATATCAAGGTTATCGGTTTCAGCGACGGTGAAGTGCTGCTGTATGTTATCCGTGAAAATATTATTTCAACGGTGATCGGAATTTACATCGGACTTGTGGCGGGCATATTCCTGCATAATGCTCTGGTTAACCTGATTTCTGTTGAAAACGTAATGTACGGAAGCACTATTTCGTGGTGGAGCTTCTTTGCAACGGCAGGTATTATAATTACTGTTGCAGTGCTTGCTGCGTTGCCGATTCTGTTTAAAATCAACAGGGTTAAAATGGCAGAAACACTTAAATCAGTTGAATAAGAAATTTCTCCGATCGGCAGCTTGTCGGTCGGAGAATTATTTTTTACCAAAGTGTTAATTTGTGTCTTTTTTTATTGCATTATGAGAGAAAATAATGTATAATAAACCGATTATAAGATTATAAAGAGAGGTGTTTGCTTTTGGGTACCGATAAGCAATCGAAAAGCTGTTTCGTATCGCAGGACGAGCTCCTGAAACAAAAAGAATATGCAGCTCTTGCAGGTTCGGTTCTGTCCTCACGGTTTATGGGTAAACCCCTCGCTTTTGTGCATACTTACGGCTGTCAGGGTAATGTTTCGGACGGTGAGAGAATCAAGGGAATCCTTGAAACTATCGGTTACGGATTTACTGAAAATGTTGAAGAGGCTGACCTTATTCTTTACAATACCTGTGCAATCCGTGAGCACGCAGAGGATAGAATCTACGGCAATGTCGGCGCAATCAAAAAGCTGAAAAAATCAAATCCGAATCTCATCATTGCTCTTTGTGGCTGTATGATGCAGCAGCAGAGAGTGGCAGAGAAAATAAAAAAGAGCTATCCTTTCGTAAACCTTGTTTTCGGAACTCATGTAATTCACAGAATTCCCGAGTTGCTTTATAAGGTGCTGAGCACGGGCAAGAGGGTTTTTGAATGTGAAGACTGCGACGGTGTTATAGCCGAGAATCTTCCGGTAAGAAGAGACGGAAACATCAAGGGTTGGCTCCCGATAATGTACGGATGTAACAATTTCTGCAGCTATTGTATTGTTCCTTATGTAAGAGGCAGAGAAAGAAGCCGTAGCCCCGAAGCTGTTATCAATGAAGCGAAAGAGCTTATTGCAATGGGCTGTAAGGATATAACTCTTCTTGGTCAGAATGTCAATTCATATGGCAAGAATCTTGACTGCGACATTAATTTTGCGAAGCTTCTTCGAGCAATAAACGATCTTGAGGGCGATTTCATAATCCGTTTTATGACTTCTCATCCGAAGGATTGTACTAAAGAACTGCTCGACACCATGGCACAATGCAAGAAGGTTGCAAAGCATCTTCATCTTCCTTTCCAGAGTGGAAACAACAGAGTTCTCAAGGAAATGAACAGAGGCTATACGAGAGAGCAGTATCTTGAGCTTGCACGTTATGCCCGTCAGGTTATGCCCGACCTTTCGATGACGAGCGATGTTATCGTCGGCTTCCCGGGCGAGACTTACGAGGAGTTCAGGGATACACTTTCGCTGATAGATGAGGTTAAATTCACATCGCTTTATACCTTCATCTTCTCTTCAAGACCCGGAACGAAGGCTGCTTCAATGCCGGACCCTGTTTCCCGTGACGAGAAAGGTGTCTGGTTCAAGGAGCTGACAGACCTTCAGGAAAAGATTGCAGGCGAAAGAACTGCAAGGATGAAGGGTGAGGTCTTTGAGGTTCTTTGCGAGGGCTATGCGAAAGAAGGTATTCTCAACGGAAGAACTCAGGGAAATGTTATGATTGAATTCCCCGAGGTTGAGGGAAAAGATCTTATAGGCAGATTCTGCAAGGTAAAGGTTACCGAACCGTTGACATGGATTGTCAGGGGCGAGCTTGCAGAATAATCAGTGTTAATAATTTAATTATTATAAATTTTATTTTAAGGAGATTTTTAAAATGGACGTAATTGAAATCACAAGACAGCTTGGTGCAGCTATTCAGCAGGACGAGCGTTACCTCGCATTCCACGAGGCAAGAAAGGTAAACGAGGCTGACACAGACCTCAACGACCTTATCAACAAGATCCAGCTCATCCATATGTCATATCAGCACGAGGCTGCAAAGGATGACGCTAACGAAGAGAAGCTTCAGGCTTATGACAAGGAGT
>JAZORX010000219.1:0-4364 GCA_045656845.1 Acutalibacteraceae bacterium
CAAACGAGTTATGCAGTGTGCTCCCGAAAAAGAAAACGGGGAGGACGGACTTCCCGTGCCGCCTTACAGAGTTTATAACATCGGTAACAACAGTCCCGAAAATCTTCTCGACTTTGTTGATATTCTTCAGCAGGAACTTATCCGTGCAGAAGTTTTGCCTGCTGATTATGACTTTGAGGCTCACAAACAGCTTGTTCCCATGCAGGCAGGCGATGTGCCCGTAACATATGCAGATACAACTGCACTTGAAAGAGATTTCGGTTTCAAACCCTCATCCTCTCTTCGTGACGGACTTCGCAAATTCGCAGAGTGGTATAAAGAGTTTTATATGTAATTTTGGAGAGAAGATATGGAAAATAAGAAATACAGCATAAAGCAAGGCTATGTTGTCAGAGAAGTCGCAGGCGAATTTATCGCTGTTCCCGTTGATGCTTCTTGCGGCACAAACATAATCGTCCTCAATCCCGTCAGCAAACTCCTTTGGGACGAGCTTAAAACCGAGAAATCATTCGACGAACTTCTCGACGCTATGCTTAAAAACTACGACGTTTCAAAAGAAGAAGCCGAATCAGACCTTAAGGAATTTCTTATGCAGCTTGTAGAAAACGGATTGTTCAATTAACAGCAAAGGCTTGTATGGTATCAACCATACAAGCCTTTTATTTATAATCTTATTAATGTTTGAATTACCGTTCTGTTGATTTTGAAAAGATTCTTGAAGAACGAGATTATTTTCCAGAAGAATCCCGAATTTACGGAAACTGTCTGAGAATCGGATATTTCATTACCGATATTATCTTTGATAACAATTCCGTTTGCATCAACAAGCTTTGCGGTTACTTCAACACTTCCGCTTTCGGGTGAAACCTCAAATGTGTTTCCTTCGCCGCTCTTATCTACGTTGACATACCACCATACAGATGTATTGTCGGGTTGGTTTGCTGTTTCTGCTGTGAGACGAAGTGTTTCGCCGTGGTTGATTGTTTTTGAGCCGGAATTGTTTTTAATTCTTAATTTAGGAACTATAAGACCTTTGAGTTTGAGCAATCCCCAGCCGTAATAAGTATCTTTTCCTGCTGTGCCGAGATCAAGTGCATTCGATGTCAGTGCAGATGCTACCTGCTCAGCACTGCAACCGGGATTATCAAGAAGGAACATAGCTGCGCCGGCAGAAACAAAAGCGGTTGATAATGACGTGCCGCTCATAGCCATTTTTTCTCCCAATGCATTGTAGCCTGTTATGTTTTCGCCCGGTGCTGCAAGATCAACTACGTTGCCGAAATTTGAAAAACTTTCAGAAAAAATAAAATCGGAATTAACCGAAGTAACGGTAAGGGCATTTTCAACGTGTGAGGGGCAATAGTTTTCGATATCACTTTTTGCATTTCCGGCACAAACAACAACCGTTACGCCTTTTTCCTGTGCATAATCAATCGCATTTTCAAGAGCTTTGCAGTTTTTCAGAATTGCGCACAGACTCAAATTAATGATATCAGCGCCGTTATCAACTGCGTAGTGGATACCGTTGAGAAGATTTATAAGCGAACCCGTTTTGGAGTCAAGAACTCTGACGGGCATAATTTTTACGGGAAGATTAGCTGTGCAGTCTGCAACAATGCTTGCAAGGAAAGTTCCGTGACTGTCGATGCTGTCATCCTGGAAAGCATCGTTATCGTTATCAAAAAAGTCATAGCCCTGAACAAGCTTGTCTTTGATAAAAGCGATGTCTTCCGATCCGCTGTCAACTATTGCAACAGTCACACTTCTGTCGGATACCGACGGTGCGATTGCCTGCGAATAAACGTCTGCTTCTATCGCTTCAACGCCCCATGAAAGATGTTCAGCTGATTTCTGAACTGTTCCCGTATAAACGGGCATATCACGTTCTGCATAGATAATGTCCGGATTTTTATTGAGTTCTTCAAGGCAGGAAATAAGATCTTCTTCTGTTGAAAACTGAAGAACAAATCTGCCGTCATCTGAAACAACACTGTCAGATATGTTAGGAAACACAAGATCCGCAGCATCAGGTCTGAACTTTCCTATAATTCGGAGCATTGATGCTTCATCGTCATCATTTTTAATGATTTCCGCAGTTTTAACAGCAAAATCAAAGTTGCTTTCTGCGCAATCGATATAAGTTTCTTCAGCAGATACGGTGATTCCGCCAATAAAACAGCTGAAACAAATAAGCGATGCCAATAATACAGAAACTGTTTTTTTGATATAAATTTTCATAATAATACTATCCTTATCCTCAAAACTATTTATGTGTTATTCTTCTTTTTCTCCGAAAAGATTCAGCTCCGAATAGATATCTGTTTTTTCGATTCTTATTTTGCTTAAGATATTTTAAAAAAGTTACCCTTGAATTCTATAATGTTGATTTATTAAGTGTTTTTATCGTGATGGAGCCCAATAGCAACCGCCTTCTACTTTTTCAAATCCTTTTGGCTTATCGCTTTCATCAGGATAAACCCATGCGTCATTATACATGTTTTTAATATAGGTATTCATATCACCGCGTGCACTTTTTATCCCAAAGAGTGTTTGAACGGCCCCGCCCATATGTATTGCGGATTTTCCCATTCGTTTTATTCTTGCCGCAAGCGGAAAACCATATGCACCGCAACCCACAACAGCGATGTCAAAATCCCTTTTTGCAACTTCCTCTGTCATATAATCCAAAGCATCAAACCATGTGGAAAAACGAGAATCAGTTTCATCAGCCTGAGTATTTATAGCTTTTAAGGTTTGCAAATCAAATTCGGGAAGAGCATTTGAATCAGGAAATATAAGTTCTCTTTTATTGAAGTATTGTGATTCGATTGTTTGACTCATCGGATGAACAACCAAAACTTTTTTACCTTCAAGACAATGGGTGTATCCTTTGCTTCCGGAAGCAATTCCACCGTTAGGCATTAAAACAGCATTTGGACAAAGGTTTTCAACAACCCAACCTTCGCAGTAAAAATTCATTACTCCAAGCACATCGCATTCCGATGAAAGATCAGTCATTAGTTCAGCCCATTTGTTTATTGATTCTGAATCGTCAGGAAAGAATCCCGCATTACAGCATAAAAATCTTTTTGTTCGCGGGAGATAATCTTTTCTCAATTTATATTTAATCTCGTAATATTCTGCAAGAGCTCGACCTTCGCTTGTGCCGTATCTTCCAACCATAAACGGTTTACCGGAATTGACAAGAGAAATAATGTTTTTTCTTCCTTCTTCTATTGAAAGAATTTTTCTGTCACCATAATGAGTTCTTTTATAAAATTTTTTGGGTGAATGATCAGATACACGATATATAAAACTTTCAATTTCATATTTTATAAGCTGTTTTTTCATATTAATCACCTGTTTTGAATTTTTATATAAGTGCTTATTTCTCCGCTTCACCAAAAAGATTGAGATCCGAATAGATATCTATTCTTTCCGAGGCTTCTTTTGCAACCTTTTGAGGTCGGATTTTGGGGCGTTTTCCGAGAATTGAACGGATTATATATCTTCCGCCGAAGAAAATCCAGCCGAAGGGGAGTAGAATTTTTAGTTTTCTGGAAATTTTCCAGTTGTTATAAACAATGCTGTTGGCAGAAATAAAGAACTGCCTGAGCATAGAAGTTTCTTTTTCGTTTTTGCTTGATATTAAAAGACTTTCGTGGCTTCTGTCGGCATGTTTCTGACCGAAATTTCCGCCGATAATGATATCAATGAGAATATAGTCAGCCAATCTTTTGTCGGCATCCCTTGCCCACTTCATGCCCGGCAGACCGAGATATTTGCATGAAATGAATGTCATAATTTTTGCGAATTCCCAAAGACCGATACTCTTGAATGTTTTTTCAAACATTTCAAGGAATTTTTCTTCACCGATTTTATTAAGGAATACCGCCCAGTCACAAAGATGGCGCAGTCCGAGTCCGTCACCCGTCAGGTGGTGGCACATATGAAGAAGAATAATGAGTCCGTGGTGATAAGCGGAGGGTACAGTAATATCCCCAAGCTCTGTTTTTGCCGTTTCGGATTTGTCAAGAACTCCCGTAAGATATTTTCTGACCTTTACACCTGCTTTCCCATCGGGAATACCCGAAGGCTGAAAGTGCATTTCGCATCGGCATAAGTTACCGAGAAAAACATCGTGAACATCGTGGTTTTTGCCCGTTGCTTCATATCCGTTTTCTGCAAGAATCCTGCTTGCTTCTTCAAAGTTATCGGTGTCAACCAGAAAGTCAACATCGCCCATTGAACGCATGAGCGGGTCGGGATAATAAAGTGCGGAGGCAAAGCCTTTGAGAATTGTGCAGGGGATACCTGCATTTTTCATTATGTTGCATATACGAACATGCTCAAAGTCAACCTTT
>JAZORX010000220.1:0-10356 GCA_045656845.1 Acutalibacteraceae bacterium
GATTGTTTTTCTTGATTATATCTGCCGTGTAAAGCTTACCCCATGCCGTTACGAGAGCATCGGTATTTTCAGGTTTACTCAGCTCTGCACCCGTAAGACCTGCAAGGCGACGGTGCAAAGCTCTCGTTTCGCTTTCGTCAAAGCTTCTGTCGCCCTCAAAGATTTTCTTTTCAATTGATTTTTCTGCAAATTCACGGACATAGCCCCACATCACGGTGTCGGCATCAGCTGCCTTTGCAACAGCGGAAGAAAGAGCCTCTTCATCCATCCAGTCGTCAGAATCAAGAAAAACGATGTAATCCCCCGTTGCAGCTTCGATTCCCGTGTTTCTTGCACCCGAAAGACCTTTGTTTTGCTGATTTATTACCTTTATACGGCCGTCCTTCTTTGCATACTCTTCAAGAATTGCAGAAGAATTATCGGGCGAGCCGTCATTGACGCAGATTATCTCAAGCTCTGCGTAAGTCTGATTCATAACGCTTTCAAGGCAACGGGGCAGGTATTTTTCAACATTGTAAACAGGAATAATAACGCTGACAGTTTTCATATTAACCTTCCTTTGAAGATTCTTTTTTTCTGAAAATTATAAGCTTGCTGAAAATATAATTAAGAACAACCACAACAACTGCAATTATAAGCTTTATAACCATTTCTCCGCTTACCACTGACGGTATTGTAAGCACCTTTTCGAGATGAAGAAGATTTATCATAACAAAAAGCCCGAGCTCTTCAATACCGAGCGTCAGAACCCTAGCACCAGTAAAAGACGGAATCTCCTTTGCCAGAACCTTCAAAGCCCAGCTTTTGCTTTCAAACACAAAAAGCTTGTTTGTAACAAAAGCAAAAATAACAGCTGCTACCCACGCAATGACATTTGCTATGAGGACATCCATTCTGTCTTTGAAAATTTTGAAAACAATCATATTGACGACAGTCGTCATCACTCCGAACAAAAGATAATTAAAAACTTCCTTCGAAACAACTTTTTCAATAAGGCTCATCAGCTTTTCGTTCTTGATGAACTTTCTGCATATATCGTGAATTTTACCAAAAAGCTTGTCCATAAAGTTCTCCTGCAAATATATTCTTAACTTTTAAATTATAATGCCCTATTGTGTTAAAGTCAAGTAAATAGACACTTGCATTTTTTTCTGACTGTGATAGAATACTATACTGTAACAGAACACTATACCGTTCATAAAAAAGGAGGCGAATAAAATGTCAGCAAGAGTTGAAAGAGCCGTTGAGCTTTTCAAGAGCGGATTTAACTGCTCGCAGGCTGTTTTTGCCGCCTTTGCAGGTGATTTCGGAATGGATGAAGAAACTGCACTCAGGGTTTCTGCAGGTCTCGGTGGAGGCGTCGGCCGTTCAAGAGAGGTCTGCGGTGCTGTTTGCGGAGCATCAATGCTCGTCGGCTTCAGGCACGGTGCAACTCAGGGCAGCGACGCTGAGTCAAAGATGAAATGCTACGAGGTAGTGCAGGAAATCATCGCAGAGTTCAAAAAAGAATATCCGACCATCGTCTGCCGTGAGCTTCTCAGCCTTGGCGAAGGAAACTTTACAGACCCGACACCAGAGGCAAGAACTGCACAGTATTACAAAAAAAGGCCTTGCGTTCAGATTGTTGAAGATGCAGCAAGAGCCGTTGAAAAAGTTTTATTTAAGGAGATGTAACTATGGGTTGCACAGGTAACTGTTCAAGCTGCTCATCAAACTGCAGCGAAAAAAAGGATTTACACGTCCCGTGTAATGAATACAGCAAAATCAAAAAGGTAATCGGCGTTGTCAGCGGTAAGGGCGGCGTCGGCAAATCACTCGTAACTTCAATGCTTACAACAGCGATGCAGGTCAAGGGTAACGCCTGCGCCATTCTTGACGCAGATATCACAGGCCCTTCAATCCCGAAGGCATTCGGCGCAAAAGGCCCTGCTATGCAGAATGAGCTCGGCCTTCTCCCTGCAGAGACAAAGACAGGCATCAAGCTTATGTCCATAAACCTTCTTCTTGAAAAAGAGGACCAGCCCGTTATCTGGAGAGGACCCGTTATTTCAGGCGTTATCCAGCAGTTCTGGCAGGAAGTTTTCTGGGGCGATGTTGACTATATGTTTGTTGATATGCCTCCGGGAACAGGCGATGTTGCGCTTACTGTTTTCCAGTCTATCCCCGTTGACGGTATCGTTATCGTAACAACTCCTCAGGATCTTGTTACAATGATCGTCAAGAAGGCTGTCAATATGGCTAATATGATGAATGTGCCTATCCTCGGTCTCGTTGAGAATATGAGCTACCTCGAATGCCCCGATTGTGGAAAGAAGATTTCTGTTTTCGGTGAGAGCAAGATTGACGAGGTTTCAAAGGAAATGAATATCCCCGTACTCGCAAAGCTTCCCATCAGAAGTGAGATTGCAGGACTTGTTGATAAGGGTGCAGTTGAGCTTGCAGAGATCGAGGAGCTTTACGAAGCAGCAGATAAGATCAAAGAAATTCTTAAATAAAGGAGATTTTCCTTATGCCAGTCGTTCTTAGTAAAATCACGGCATTCTTTATGTCGATCCTTACTGCGATTTCGCTTTTACCCGTAAATTTTGTTAAAATAATCACCAGAGACAACGGTCTGTTTGAAAAAATCGGCTTTTACGCTTACAACGAGCGTGCAGAAAAATTCTTTGAAAATCCCGATACCGATTCAGACTTTGTTCCTCAGGGACTCGCTTACAGCGACTATCTTGACAAGGTGCTTATCTGCGGATATATGAACACCGAGGGCAATTCAAGAATTTATGTTGTTGACCCTGAAAGCGGAGAAACGGAAAAATTCGTCTCTCTCATTGAGGTTGACGGTGACGACTACACAGGTCACTGCGGCGGAATTGCAACTTTTGAGGGCAACGCATGGGTAGTTTCAGGCAAATATGCACGCAGACTTTCCCTTGATACTCTTAAAAATGCAGAAAATGAAGCTTGCGTTCAGTTTGTTGACGAATTCAACACAGGAACAAGAGCATCGTATGCAAACTGCTCCAACGGTATCCTCTGGATAGGTGAATACCACAAGAAGGGTGACTCCTATGTTACTGAGGACAGCCACCACCTGACATCTCCTGACGGAGAAAAAATGTTTGCATGGACCTGTGGCTATATCCTTGAAAGCGGAAACCCTCAGGGCTTCACATATAACGGAAACTCAAAAGATGTTGTTGCGCCCGATTTCATTCTTGAAACAGAATCAATGTGTCAGGGCTTCACTCAGCTTCCCGATGGCAGATTCGTTACGAGCATTTCGGGCAAGATAACAAAATCTGACCTCAACTTCTATGAAAACGTTCTTGAAGGCGAAGCAGAAGAAACCGTTACCGTCGCAGGAAAAGAGGTTAACCTCTATTTCCTCGATTCTTCTGCAAGAACAGACTCTCTCAAAGCTCTTCCCCGTTCTGAAGGCGTTGATGTTTATGACGGAAAGCTCCTCGTTTTATACGAATCAGGCAGCAGAAAGATGCTCGCAGCACAGACCGTAAGAACAGATTATGTATGGAGCGTTGAAATCTGACAATCACATAAAAAGATAAAGCAGCACAAATCGTGCTGCTTTTTGTTTTCTAATTCTAATCAGAAAATCACATCTGCGCAGATTCCTGCGTGGTCAGAGAGATACATATCCCCGATTTTCTCATCGATGATTTTGTAATTTTCAACCTTTATTCCGTCTGAGACAAAGACAAAGTCAATCGGTCTTGTTTCAAAAATATTTTTGCCGTAGTTGATGAAGGTTGCACCGTCATCAGAATTTGTTGCGAGGTACTTTGAATCGTTCAGGCATGGCTTCATTTCGTTGTAGGCGTCTGCACCCTCTTTGGTGTTGAAGTCGCCCGTACATACAACGGGATATCCCTTTGCCTTAAGCTCTTCGATTTTAACCTTGAGCACTTTTATCTGATCAACTCTTACGGACTCAAGCACATGGTCAAGATGCGTGTTGATGTGAGTATAAATTTCTCCCGTTTCTTTGTTCTGAAGGGTTGCCCATGTCGCAATTCTCGGGCAGAAGGACAAAGTAAACTTTGACGCAAACACTTCCGGAGTGTCTGAAAGCCAGATTGTTCCACTGTCAACAAGGTCGTATTTTTCCTTAAGGTAGAATACAGCCGAAGCCTCTGAGCTTGCCTTGCCGTCTCGCATCTGGCTGATGCAGCCGTATTCCGGGAGTTTTTCTGTAAGGATTTCAATCCACTCTGCCGTTGCTTCCTGCACTCCGAAAGAGTCGGGTGCGTACTGCTCAAGAGCTGCTACGATAAGCTGACTTCTGCCCTTGACAGAGCCGAAGGTATCGTCCTTGCAACGGACATTGAAGGAAACGATTCTCACACTGTCGGCAGGTTTTTCAGGCACATTCGCAATCGTCAGGCTCTCGGGAGCATACGAGCCGAAAGTGAAAAGAATCGAAAGAAACAATGCCGTAAGCTGATTTATAATATACATAACTCATTCTCCTTGCGTATGTTTTTTACTATTATAACAACTATTTTCTTTAAGCGCAAATATTTTTCATCAGCCTCAGAGCTGAGAGTTGATCATCGTCCAGACACGGATATTCTTTGAAGCTACAACCTCGTTGATAACCGGTTTTATGCGATGTACCAAAAATATCCCACCGACTATTGCATAATGGTGTCAATGATGATAAAATAAACTAAGAGGTGACAGCTATGGACTCTATGCAACCTAAAAAACTTATTATTATGAATATCCTTGATATTCTGAAAAAATATACCGATGAGGATCATCGATTAAGTCAGAAAGAGATTGCAGAGATACTCGAAACGGAATATGAAATGAAGGTTGACCGTAAGGCAGTCAAGCGCAATCTTATGAACCTGATTGAGTTCGGTTATGAGATTGAATACAGCGAAGCTCTTCGAATGGTAAAAAATTCAAAGGGTGAGCTTGAAGAAAGCTATATTCTTTCAGATTTTTATCTCGTGCGTGATTTCACGGATTCGGAACTGCGTCTGCTCGTTGACAGTCTGCTTTTTTCAAAGCATATTCCTTATTCACAGTGTAAGGAGCTTATTGAAAAAATTGAGCGACTTTCAAACAGATATTTCCATTCCAAGGTGAAACACATCCGTAACCTGCCCGAAAATCTGCCGCAGAATAAAGAACTGTTTTATACAATTGAGATTCTTGATGAAGCAATCAGCAAGGGCAGAAAGGTCTCGTTCAGATACAACGACCTCGGAACAGACAAAAAACAACACCCACGCAAAAACAGCGAGGGCAACATAAGAGAATATATCGTAAATCCATATCAGATGGTTGCGACAAACGGCAGATATTATCTTGTCTGCAACTATGACAAATACGACAATGTTGCGAACTACCGTGTTGACAGGATTACAGACATCCGTCTGCTTGATGCACCTGCAAAACCGATGAAAAAGGTTGACGGACTTAAAAACGGACTCGATTTGCCAAAGCATATGGCAGAGCACATCTATATGTTTGCAGACAAGACCGAGAAAGTTACATTCAGAGCGAAGAAATATATCGTTACAGAAATTATCGACTGGTTCGGCAAGGATGTTAAGTTTTATGACGAAACCGACGATGAGGTTACGGCAGAGGTCAGAGTCAGCAGAATGGCAATGAAATTCTGGGCGATGCAGTACTGCGAGCATATAACCGTGACATCCCCCGAAAGCCTTGTTGAAGATATTAAAAATTCATTGCAAAAAGCAGTGGAGAAATACGATAAATAAGGAGATTAAATAATGACAGAGTTTGAAAAATACCAAAAAAACGTGATTAACCTTGGTGAAGACGCTTTAAGAAATATAATTGAAGCGAAACCAAGATTACGAACATCCACATTAAACAGAAACTTTATTATTGAATATGCAAGAAAAGGTGAAAATTATTCTTCAAATAACAAAATCCGATTTATGGTTGTAGGTAGAGCAGCAGGTGCATTTGGTGAATATGAAAACGAAAAATATGCCAAACACCATCTTTCAGTATTAAAAAACGACAACAGTAGCTGGGAAGTAGATAAAAAGCAAATTGAAGAATGCTTTGACGAATATTATGAAAGAGATCATATGGATTGGATACATCACGAGAGAGATGCTGAAAAAGGAAGGCGATATGTTGATTCAAAACCGTTTTTTCGTTTCGCTAAAACAGTATATCTCAAATTAACAGCGCAGGAGCAGGATTTTGAATGGTATAAAAATATATGCCACTCCAATATTTATAAAGTTATTTCTCCCAAAGGCGGTAATCCCACATGGAGTGTAATAGAGCGCCAAGAAGGTAAAATGGCGCAAATTATGAAAGAAGAGTTTGAATATTTTAAACCTACACATATTCTTGTTATGGATGGCGATGAAAATTGTTGTTGGTGCAACAAAATCAAAGAAGACTTAAGAAAATATGCTGAAGATATAGGAGCTAAAATTTGCTTTTGTAACCGTCCCGAAACAAGAAAAACAAGCGATTTAATTTTAACAGTAGATAGAGATTTTAATCTTAAATAACAACTATATCTCCCAAAAACAACCCACACCTCCTGTTACAATGTATTTACAAAGTAACGGGAGGTGATTTTTTGAATCAGTGGAAGGTTGTATGCCTGATTAACAATGTGCATTCCGAGCCGATAGTTTCTGCAACAGGTGCCGCAGAAGCAGAAAAGCTCGTCAGAAGCATGTATTCAGGGCAGAGTGTAAAAATCTTGTACATCGTCAAAACATAAAAATAAAGGTGATTCTATGTCAACCGAAGCAGAAATTGCAAAATCATTTTGTGAAGGTAGATCTGTTTACAATCCATCGGTACCCTGTGAGTATAAAAGTATTTATACTTTGATTAAAAATAACATCGTGATTTTTGAAACGGACGACGGCTTGCTGAGATATTTCAATACTTTGACAGGAAACCTATCTTCGTTTTACACCTCGGTTTCCTGCGACGAAACAGGTTGTCTGTATTGCTTCAGCGATAATGAATCAAAGAAATGGATAGACCCCCTAACGGACAAAACAATCTATGAATGTCCCGAAGCTGATTGGATATCTGCAGAAAAAGTATGGAAAAACTTTTATGTTTTTTCCCGTTTCTGCAGCTTTGATTCTTTCTTTGAACACATCAGCACGGATCTGGTATTTTGTGACGGTAACGGTTTTACTCCCTATGTTATAGAAAATGTTACCGATCTGCAGATAACAAAATACGGCTATGACCGTCAGGGGATGGATTTCGTTGTCACTTTTTCAAAAAACGATAAAAGATACAGTATAACAACCTCAGAATCACAATGGGATTTTGATAAAATCAAAAAACTTTGCCGATAAAAACGGCTGAGCCTGCAACATTAATTGCAGGCTCTTTTTTATACCTTAATTCTCGCTACCTTACCCCACGGCGGTTCAGCATCCTTGTTGTTGATCAGCCACAAAACAGGTATTCCTTCTGATACGGTTTCTTTCGGGAAGGGAGCGTAACCGTCAGTCAGGATGATTATGCTTGCAGGCAGATTTTCCTGCATATGCTGATGAACATATTCAAATATAACCTCAAAATCGGTTCCACCACCACCTTCGGGTCTTATTATACGGAACTCTTCTTCATTCTCAAAGGCTTTCGGCTCTACAACGGAAGCATCAAAAAACCCGAGCAGCCCCGTCAGCTTGCCGTCAAACTGATCTATCGCTCCTTTTATTTCCGAATATGCAGCTGTTACCATATCATCAGACATTGAACCCGATGTATCAATCATAAAAAGTATATTTTCTACTCTATCGTCTTTTTCGTTGAAATCAGGAAGAAAAAACGGGCTATCATCAAAACGACGGTCAGGAGGGAAAAATGAATAATCAACAATTTCTTCCTGAATGAATTCATTGAGTATCGTCCTCCAATCGGTCTGAGGCTCACGAAAATCCTTAAGAAGCCTCTGAGCAAATTCAGGCAACAGACCGCGGGAGTCTGAAGGGTCACGGATGGCAATTGCCTGCGCCGCATCCTCAAGGCGCTTTATCCAGATATCTCTGACAACGGAGTTATCTTCACCCGAGCCCCAACGGGAATGATCGTCCCATCTTCCGTCCGTATCGCTTCCTCCCGTGCCGTCCTGCTCTGCCCCTGCCCGATTATGGCCTGAGCTGTTGGCATCCGATCCCTTTCCGGATTGTCCCTGCTTTTCTGAGACTTTACCTTTTGCAGATTTATTCCCATTCTTTTTGTTCGGACTTGGCGACAGCATATGGTAAACCTGCTCGGCTGTATACTCATATCCCTCTTTTCCGTCGGGAGCTGTGTGCATAGATTCGCCGTACTTGCCTATGGTAATGCTCGAGAGATTCATATTGTTTTCCTTGAGAATATTTGAATTAACAACAATATCACAAGCGATATTAAACATTTCGTGCTCAAAATCTCCCTCACGAAGACAATGCTGAAGGGCTATGTGCATAATCTCGTGCATCATCACAAAATCAAGCTCGCTGTCGCTGATTTCGTCAAGAAAATTGCAGCCGAAAGTGATTCTGACACCGTCTGTTCCTGCTGTTTCCATTTCCTCATCGACAGAATATATCATATGCATCAGCAGCAACCCGTAAAAACCGTGGTTGCAGAGGATACGCATCCTTGATAAAAGAAGCCTTTGTATGTACTTTTTGATTTTATCTTCAGACAGAGCCATTAAGCAGCTTTCCTTTCGTTTGTAACCATCTTGAGAATACAGGTATATTCATAAGCTTTTCTTTAAATTTCTTGTCTATATACATATAGTCCTTCATCATAACGGTGGCAAAGTCAGCAGGCATCCTGCTAGCGTATGAAATGGCATTTGCAATACCCGAAAGGTCGTTCTTATGCTCACGCGCATAGGATGTCATTGCAGACACCAGCGCATACATTGCATCCGTCGAGTCAGGAAGCGGAGGCTGCTTTCCTTCAAAAATATCCTTTATATTCGGCAGCTGCTTATACACCTTTGCCCATGTCCGGAATTCAACGGCTATTCCCGTGCCTACCAGACCCGAAACCAGAGGAAAGACCTTATCAACATCATCGCTGACAAAATTGAGAATATTGCTGACCATTTCCCACGAACGGGGTGTTGCAAAAGCAAGGTCATCAGAGGTGCTGTCGAAATTCATAAGATAATTATGCCTGAAGGAAAGAAAGCCTATCACCTTGTCGTTAACACCGTGGCCGATCGCCCACTCTTTCCACGATTTGAAGCTGCCCTGTGCCTCGAAGTGTAAAAGACGGTTTGCAAGCGCTTTCGGCATTTTATAGGCAACGGATTTATCCGTCGTACGGTTACCTGCTGCAATAACAATACAGTTTTCAGGCAGCTTATGCTCGCCGACCACTCTGTCAAGGGTGATCTGATACGCTGCAGCCTGTACTGATTGTGGAGCTGCAGAGATTTCATCAAGAAAAAGAATATTCACCGTATCTTCACTTTCATCCATCTGAAAAATATGAGGTTTGAGCCAGACTGCGAGGGTCTTATCTGCATTTGATGTAGGGATGCCTCGCAGGTCAATCGGGTTAAAAAGAAGCAGACGCACATCGGTGACAACAGCCTTTTTGCCCGTACTATCTTCAATTCTCTTTGCAAGCTGACGGATTCCCTGCGATTTACCGATACCCGGTGCACCCCAGAGCATAACGGAAGGCAGAGTTTTCAACGGCATACCTTTATTGATGATTTCGCAATAAGCATCTGCAAGGTTGTCAATTATACCGTTTATATTCATTGACGGAATATTCGTAAGTTTTGTTTCGCTCATTTTTTATTCACTCCCAGTTTTTTATCAAGCTTTTCAAGACGCTTTTTTGCATCCTGAATTTTTTCAGTATAGTCCTGCTTCAATTTTATCCCCTGCTGAAGAGATGTCTGCCTGTCGCAATAATCACGGTAAATATCTTTCAGCTTTTCAAGATGGCTCTGCATATCAAGAAGAAAGTTATCAATACGCATAAGTATTCCTCGTTCGCTGTTTCCAAGCTCCACAAAATATCTGCCGTCTCTCTGCAGAAAGATATACGGCTGCTTTTCAGACATATTTGCAGGGAATATCACATCGAAGCCCTGATATGATATGCCTGTAGTCTCTTTTGGCTGCAATACATTTTCTTTTAACGATTCAAAAAGAATTTTACGCAGCTCCTTGCGTTCCTCGGCCGTGTGTTCTTTTCTGTTCTCCTGATAATATGCCATATCAGACTCGCAGTTTTTAATCAGTTTTTTCTGATTTTCGATTTTTCCGGGCAATCCGAGAAGCTCTTTTTCTATACGGATGTGTTCTTCTACAGCCTTTCGCTGAAGCTCCTGATACTTCT
>JAZORX010000221.1:0-10120 GCA_045656845.1 Acutalibacteraceae bacterium
GTTTATGAAGCGGATAAACAAATTGACCAGAAGGAAAGAGATATCGAAAATCTCTGTATGAAACTTTTAATGCAGCAACAGCCCGTAGCAAGTGACCTTCGCACAATCTCATCTGCACTTAAAATGATTTCAGATATGGAACGTATCGGAGATCAGGCATCGGATATTGCAGAAATCGCAGAATATGCTAACGGAAGCGGTATGCAGAGTGAAGTTCATATTGCTGACATGGCAAGAGCAACAATTAAAATGGTTACCGAAAGTATCGATTCCTTTGTTAAAAAAGACGTTGACCTTGCGAGAGCAGTAATGACTCACGATGACATTGTAGATAATTTGTTTGATAAGGTAAAAGGTGAGCTTATTACACAAATCGAACAGAAGGCTGCAAATGCAGAAGCCTTGATTGACCTTTTGATGATTGCTAAATATTTTGAGCGTATCGGTGATCACGCAGAAAATATTGCTGAATGGGTTATCTATTCAATAACCGGTAAGCACGAGTAAAAAAATGTTGTTTACTATGATGAAAATTGGCGATTTTATTGAATTTAAAGATAAAATATGATAAAATATATATGGAAAATAAAATTCGGAGGTGAAGGGAAATGATTTATTTTTTAGAAGATGATGCCAATATCCAGAAGCTTGTATGTTATGCTTTGGGAAAAGAAGGCTATGAAATAAAAGGTTTATCCCTGCCAAGTGAACTTTGGAGCGAAATGAGAACACAAATCCCTCAGCTTCTGCTTCTTGATATAATGCTCCCTGAAGAAGACGGGTTATCAATTCTTAAGAAAATGCAGGAGTCTGATTTGTATAAAGATGTTCCTGTTATTATGATAACTGCAAAGGGCAGCGAGTTTGATAAGGTTACAGGCCTTGATATGGGTGCTGATGACTATATTGCAAAACCATTCGGAATGACAGAGCTTGTTTCAAGAGTTAAAGCAGTTTTAAGAAGATACGAAAAAACAAGCGCCGGTGAAAAGAAGGAAGCATATTCCATAGGTAATCTGTATGTCAATCCGAACAAGCATATCGTAAAGATAAGCGGCGAAGATGTAGAACTTTCGTTCAAGGAATACCAATTGTTGATGTTATTGCTTGAGGCAGATGGCAAGGTAGTAAAACGAGAAGTACTCCTGACAAAAATTTGGGGCGAATTCTACGATGAATCACGCACACTTGACGTACACATCCGCAAGCTCAGAATTAAGCTTGAAAACGCAGGTGTAAAGATTCTTACCGTGAAGAATGTCGGTTACAGACTTGGAGGTGCAGAGGATGAACAGTAAAATATTTCGTTCTAATATGCTAACTTCGATGCTTGTGCTTGTTACTACCCTCGTACTTATTACAGGTGTACTGTTTGATTATTTCGAAGCACAGCTCCAGAGGGAACTTGCAAGCGAAGCAACCTATATAACAAATGCATTAGAGCATGAAGGCGTTGAATATATAAACGACTTCAAAAATTCTGATAAGAGAATAACTCTCATCGACAAAGATGGTACAGTTCTTGCAGATACCTCTGCCAATGAAAAGGAACTTGATAACCACAAAGACAGAGAAGAAGTAAGAGATGCATTTGCTTCCGGAAAGGGAAGCAGTGTCAGATATTCTGATACTCTTATGAAGAAAACAATTTATTATGCTACACTTCTCGAAGATGGAACAGTTTTGAGAGTATCAACAACGCAGGACTCTGTAATTATTATATTACTTGGACTTTTATATCCGATTATCATTATCCTTGTTATTGCATTGATATTAACACTTTATCTCTCGCACAGGGTTTCAAAATCAATTATAACTCCCCTTAATAATCTCGATCTTGATAATCCTGAAAACAACGAAACATACGAAGAATTAACACCTCTTCTTACAAAAGTTGCATCGCAGAAGAAAAAGATTAATGAACAACTGAAGGCTGCAGAGCAAAGACAGGAAGAGTTCAGACTCATCACAGAAAACATGACTGAAGGATTCCTGGTTATTGACCATAATACAAATCTTTTAACCTACAACTCTTCGGCATTAAGATTGCTTGATATTAAAGAGGTGCAAAAGGGAAGTGTTCTTGCTGTAAACAGAACAAAAGGCTTCAGAGATGTTGTTCATAAGGTCCTTCAGGGTGAACATGCAGAAAGTACAATCAATATAGATGAGAAGCACTATGAATTGATTGCAAACCCTGTATATAGTGAGGACAAGGTTATTGGTGCAGTAATCGTGATCCTTGATATTACCGAAACAGTTAATAGAGAAACACTCAGAAGTGAGTTTACATCTAATGTATCTCATGAACTTAAAACACCGCTTACATCCATTTCCGGTTTTGCAGAAATGATGATGTCAGGTGATACAAACAAAGAAACTGTTATTGACTTCTCAAAGACAATCTACGATGAGGCTCAAAGACTTATCTCACTTGTAGGCGATATCATAAAGATTTCACAGCTTGACGAAAAAACAACAGAATTCGAGCAGGAATCAGTAGACTTAACAGAACTTTCTAATGAAGTTGCAGAAAGATTAAAGCCTGCTGCAGGCAAGAAAAATATAACAATCAATGTGCTTGGCGGAAGTGGCAGAGTAGTCGGTGTAAGAAAAATTCTTGATGAAATGATTGGAAACCTTGTTGACAATGCAATTAAATATAACAAGGATAACGGCACTGTAGATATCATTGTAACAAACAGCGATAACAAGACAGAACTTATTGTAAGGGATACCGGAATTGGAATTCCGCAATCTGAACAGTCAAGAGTGTTTGAAAGATTCTACTGTGTAGATAAGAGCCATTCAAAGAACATCGGCGGTACAGGCCTTGGCCTTTCTATCGTAAAGCATGGCGCAATGTATCATAATGCTCAGATATCTTTAGAAAGTGTTGTAGACAAGGGAACTTCGGTTAAACTTACATTCAATAAATAAATGATTTTCTAACAGGGAAAGGAGGCATACATATTGAAGAAAATTGATTTTAACAAGAAAAAAGGATTCATCTGCGATATGGATGGTGTAATCTATCATGGCAAGAGATTATTGCCGGGCGTTGCAGAATTTATAAAATGGCTTTATGACGAGAAAAAAGACTTTTTATTCCTTACAAATAACAGTAGTTACACACCAAAAGAATTAAAGCAAAGACTGTTTAGAATGGGACTTGAAGTAGGAGAAGAACACTTTTATACAAGTGCATTGGCAACAGCAGCATTCTTAAAGGAACAGGCACCTGATTGCTCTGTATACGCGATCGGCGAAGCAGGGTTGATAAAAGCTCTATATGATGCCGGTATTTCCATGAATGATGTGAACCCCGATTATGTCGTTGTCGGAGAAGGAAAGGGATATTCTCTTGACAGTCTTACAAAGGCTACAAACCTTGTACTTGGCGGTGCAAAATTGATAGGTGCAAACTCTGATGTTACCGGTCCTGTTGACGGCGGTATTGCTCCTGCATGTGGAGCACTTGTTTCTCCAATTGAAATGGCTACCGGAGCACACGCTTATTTTTGCGGAAAACCGAATCCGCTTATGATGAGAACCGGATTAAGACTCTTAAACTGCCACTCAGCCGATGCAGTTATGGTCGGAGACAGAATGGACACAGATGTTATATCCGGTCTTGAAAGCGGTATGTCAACAGTGCTTGTTCTTTCAGGAGTAACAAGTCAGGAAGAGTTAAGATCCTATGCATACAAACCAACCGTTGTGTTAGACGGTGTTGGAGATATTGTGAAAATGGCAGCAAAAACAAAATAAAATATTTAATTTAAGACTCTTGCGGAAATAAGTCCGCAGGAGTTTTTTATTATAGTAGAGTTTGTAGGATTTTTAATAACAAAGTGATAACATAAACGGTAAAAGTTAACATGTTATTAATTTTAAGGAGAAAAAAATAAGGTAGGTTTTACAGAAGTAGGGTATCATAATTAACTCTTTATAATGTAAAATATTAGGTGTAAAAAGAAAAGTTTTAAGATAAGAAATACGGAGGTATAACAAGATGAGAAAAATTGAAGCAGTTATTTTCGATTGGGCAGGAACAACAGTTGATTACGGCTCTTTTGCACCGGTACAGGCATTTATTTCGGCCTTCGAAAAGTTTGGTATTACACCTACAAACGACGAGGTAAGAAAACCTATGGGTATTGCAAAAATCGACCATGTTCGTGAAATGCTCAAAATGGAAAGAATCTCAAACGAGTGGAAAAACATTCACGGCAGAGATTTTACAGAGGATGATGTTAAAGAAATTTACGAATTATCTGAGACACTTATACTGGATATTTTAAAGAATTTTTCAGAACCAAAACCGTATGTTGTCGAGGCAATCGCCGAACTTCGCGAAAAAGGAATAAAGATAGGCTCTACAACGGGCTATAACGATGAGATGATGGAAATTGTAAAGAAAGCTGCATCAGAAAAGGGATACACTCCGGATGCTTGCTTTACACCGGATAGCACAAACAAGATTGGCAGACCTTACCCTTACCTTATCTTTAAGAATATGATGGAACTTAAGGTTAAATCGGTAGATTCGGTCGTTAAGGTTGGCGATACAGTTGCTGATATTATTGAAGGCAATAATGCAGGCGTTACAACAGTCGGTATTATCGAGGGAAGCTCAGTTTTAGGGTATTCTGAAGAAGAATATAATGCACTTACAGACGAAGAAAAGGTTCAGTCTAAGGAAAAAGCAACTGAAACATATAGAAACTGCGGTGCTGATTATATTATCAATAATATGAGCGAATTAGTTGAACTAATTAATGCACTTGAAGAAAAATAGTTGTTGAAATCAGCTGTTTATAATAAATGAAACATATTTAAAACTTAGAAAGAGGTACAATTATGAAACACTTAAAGAAAATTTTAGCGGTAGTATTGGCACTTGCAACAATCGGAGCCTGTGTTACAGGTTGTCAAAAAAAAAGCACAAAAACAGCATCTGACGGATATGTAGACACAATAACAATGGTTTGGCAGCCAAATGAATCGGCAGAGGATTATGATATTGCAAGAAGTGAGTTTGCAAGACTTATTGAGCAGGCAACAGGAAAAAAGGTTGAGCATCAGCTTACAACAGATTATGCTATTGCAATTGAAGCTATGGTTACAGGAAAAGCACAAATCTGTTTTAATGGTGCAGAAGCTTATGTAGAATCTCATAAGAAGAATGAAAAAGTTCTTCCTCTTATGGTAAATTCCGGCGAATCAGGTACACTTGAAGATGCAATGTATTACAGCTTTTTTGCAGTAGAAGAAGCAAATGCAGAAAAATATGCAGATGGAAGCAGTTACTCTATTGACAACATCGAAGGTAAGAAGATGTCTTTCGTATCAAATAGTTCAACATCAGGATTTAAAGTTCCTTCAAATTCTATTACAACATATTTTGAGGACAAAAACCTTGATAAAGATACAATTATCGAAAGCGGAGCCTTTTTCTCGGAAGTAATGTTTGGCGGTTCGCATCAGGGTTCTGCATTTAATCTCATGTCAGGCAAAGCAGATGTTGCTGCATTCTGCGATACACAAATCAGACCGTATGCTGAATGTGTTGAAGGCGAAGCAAACCAGGTTGGCTCAGTTTATGAGATTAATAATGATGCTCCTGCTCCATTCGATCAGGTTCGTGGCGAGAGATTTGTAATTATTCAGAGCACTCCCGTACTTAACACTCCGTTCAGCTATAATTCAGCAGCACTTTCTCCGGAAGATGTAAAAGCAATTCAGGATTTATTCACATCAGATGAAGTAACGAACAATCCGAAGATTTTCATTCCTGAAGGTTCTGACGGCGTGGGTGTATTCCACAGAAAAGGCAATAACAAATTCGTTCTTGTTGATGATGAATGGTTTGAGCCTATCAGAAAAATGAGTAAGTAAATTTTAAGCGTAAAGACTGAAATGGATTTGCATAGTATGCGTAATAAAAACGGTTACGCTTATAGCGGTTCTTTTCAGTCTTTTGCAGCATATAAGAGAAAGGATAAAAATATGTCAATTTTAAAATTTGAAAATGTTGTTAAAATGTATGACAATACAACAAAAGCTCTTGATGATATTTCTTTTTCTCTTGAAGAAGGCGAATTTGTGTCAATTATAGGACCTTCAGGAGCAGGAAAATCGACAATCCTTCGTTGTTGCAATCGTCTTATTGATGCAACAGAAGGTAGCATTTGGTTTGATGGTGCAGACATAACCAAAATGAATAAAAAGGAACTTCGCAATGTGCGTACAAAAACAGGTATGATATTTCAGCATTATAATCTTGTTGAGAGATTGAGTGTAATGGAAAATGTTTTACACGGTAAGCTTGGTCAAAAATCGACCTTAGCCGGTATGGCAGGTATTTACAGCGAAGAAGAAAAACTTGAAGCATATAACATACTTAAAAGCCTTGATTTAGAAGCACAAGCATATAAACGATGTGATGAGTTGTCAGGCGGCCAAAAACAGAGAGTTGGTATTGCAAGAGCTATAATGCAACATCCAAAACTAATATTATGTGATGAGCCTATTGCATCTTTGGATCCTAAATCGTCAAAAGTTATAATGGATCATTTAAGTAATATCAATAAAACACAGAATATTACCTGTCTTGTAAATTTGCATCAGGTAGACGTCGCAATGAGATATTCAAAAAGAATTATCGGAGTTACAGGGGGAAGGATAGTCTTTGACGGTTCTCCCGATGAGCTTGACCAAGAAACAATTCATAAAATTTATCAGTCTAACGATAGCGACTTAATTACAGATGTGAAGGTGAGCGTATGAGGGAAAAAGAAAATGTTTTTATGAAGAGAAAGCTCACATATATAGTTGTTGTTTCGATTGTGGCACTTATATATTTTATTGCGGCTTTTATTACAGAATTTAGCTTCTCCGAAGGTATTGCATCGTTTCCTGAAGCAATTCGTTGGATAGGAAAAAATCTTATTCCTGATGCGCAGGCAATAGAAAGAATACCTAAAATACTGTCGAAACTTTTAGAAACAACATTACTTTCGGTTGCAGTAACGGTGTTTGCCGCAGTATGTGCATTTTTGTTCAGCCTTTTTGGAACAAAAACAACAAAGACCAATCCTCTAATCAGCGGTACAGTTCGTATTGTTGCCGCGCTTTTCAGAAATGTGCCCGATGTTGTGTGGGCAATGCTATTGATGTTTTCGTTTGGTCAAAACATTTTAACCGGATTTCTCGCACTGTTTTTTACAACCTTCGGACTTCTTACAAGAGCATTTATAGAAACCATAGATGAAGTCAGTTCTTCGTGTGTAGAGGCTCTTGATGCAACAGGTGCTAATTTTATACAATGTGTATTTCAGGGGATTATTCCTTCATCTATGACAGGAATAGTTTCTTGGGTGCTTTACATGATTGAAACCAATATCAGAAGCTCTACTTTGATTGGTATGCTTACAGCAACGGGTATCGGATATTTATTTGATATGTATTACAAAAGTATTGAATTTCCATCAGCAGGCTTAATAGTTTTGTTTATGGTAGTTTTGGTTATCGTTATTGAGGGCATTTCAAATAAAATAAGGAGAGTGATTATGTGATGAATACTGTTGGTATTGAAAAAAACAGATACGGAAAGATACGAATTTCCGCAAAAAGTAAAAGTAATTCAGCAATAAAAATCCTTATAATTGCTCTTTTGGCTATATCCGTAGTAGCTATTCTTACCTTTGATTACAAAAATATAGATTTAGGTAAAGCTGTATCAGATACTTTAACGAATGTAAAAACAGTATTCCTTCATCCTAAACTTTCAAGAGGAACTGTTTCTGATGTTTTGTATCAGCTTTTGATCACATTTTGTTTGGGTGCTTTATCAACTGTTTTTGGAATGGTTTTAGCTTTTTTCTGTTCGCTTCTTTGTGCAAAAAATATTGCAAATAATAAAGTGGCAAATATAGTTAAAAGTATTGTTGCACTTGTGAGAGCAGTTCCGACAGTATTGTGGGTGCTGATATTTGCAGTATCAGCAGGGCTTGGAAGTGTTGCGGCGGTAGTAGGTCTAACATTTCATAGCTTTGCATATTTAACAAAAGTGTATGCCGAGGCAATAGAAGAAATTGATGACGGGACCATAGAGGCATTAAGAGCAAGCGGTGCAAATTTTTGGCAGATTGTAACTCAGGCAATTTTGCCATCAAGCATTAGTTATATGATTGCATGGACATTTATGCGATTTGAAATAAACTTTACAAATGCAGTTGCTATGGGTGCAGCGGCAGGTGCCGGAGGCATCGGATTTAACCTTGCAATGGCGGGCAGCTTCTACTTTGATTTGAACGAAATGGGAATTCTTACATACATTGTAGTTATAGCTGTGGTTCTGCTTGAAGCTTTGTCCACTAAAATCAAAGCAAGAGCAAAATAAAAATGAAAGGAAGATGTATATGAAACAAGAAATTATATCTAATCAAGAGCCTCTTGAAGTAATAAAAGAAATATCGGTAAAACATAATATACAGCGTTTTATGCTTGTCTGTGATTCCGCGTTTGAAAATCTATCTACTTTTGCTGAATATAACAGCTTAGAAAACATTATTGTAAAATTCAACGGATTTTCACCCAATCCACTCTATGATGAGGTATGTGAAGGTGTGAAATTATTTAAGAAAGAAAACTGCGATGCAATTTTAGCGATTGGTGGCGGTAGTGCTATCGACACTGCGAAATGCATTAAAGCATTTTCACAAATGTCAGAAGATGAGCTTTACTTAAAGCAGGCGTTCCCGGAGAATAAAATTCCTTTTATAGCTATTCCAACAACTGCCGGAACAGGAAGCGAGTCCACCAGATATGCAGTATGTTATTATCAGGGAGAAAAGCAGTCTGTTACGGATGATACCCTTATTCCTGATTATGCTATACTCGATGCAAGAAATTTAATGACATTACCCCTGTATCAGAAAAAATGCACAATGCTTGATGCACTGTGTCAGGGAATTGAATCCTGGTGGTCAGTAAATTCTACTGCTGAAAGTAGAGAAATCTCTCACAAGGCTGTACTTGCGATTATGTCAAACATTAATGGATATCTGGATGGTAACAGTGAAGCTGCCGGGAAAATGATGTATGCTTCAAATCTTGCGGGACAGGCTATAAATATTACACAAACAACAGCTGCCCATGCTATGAGCTATAAGCTTACAAGCATTTATAAAATTCCTCATGGCAGAGCTGCGTTTGTATGTCTTCCGTATGTATGGGAATATATGATAGAAAATTCTGAGGATAACGAAGAATTAAGGTTCGTATTTTATAATATTGCAACGGCCTTGGGTTGCAAAACACCAACAGAAGCAGTTGCTCTGTTGAAAGGACTAAACAAGGAACTTTTTGGCAATGAAGGAATTGAAACATCTGTTGATGATATTCCGCTTCTTGCGGCTTCGGTAAATCCAACACGATTAAAAAATAATCCTGTTAAATTAACTGAAGAAACACTCACCGAACTTTATACTTTAATCCTGAAAGAATTAAGATATTCTGATGCAAACAGAAGTATCGGAGAAAAATTTCTCAGTTTTATTGATAAATGCTTCAGCAATTATCCATTCCCATCCGGTGGTTGAAAATAAGTGGTTTGTTAAAGACAAACTGATAATGTGGCTTGTCATTAATTATTTGAAGAATTTTCATTCAAGATATAGTTATGGGTATAAAAGACGCTTGACAGTCTTACAAAAGCCACCAAGTGTTAGACCGGGCTGGAGATATTGTGAAAATAGCAAATGAATCGAAATATAATAAATACTTTTTATGTAAGAAAAGGCAGATGATATAAATGAAAAAGAGATACATAACTTTACTTTCCGCTTTGCCCGTAGCAGCAATCTTAAGTTTTATCTTTTTCTTTAAGAAAAAAGGAAAGTCAGACAAGTGAAAACATATTGAAGCCTACCAATCGTAAGAACGGTAGGCTTAATTTGTATTATGTAATAAAAACCAAACACGATGGAATTATTGAAATAAAAGACGTATCATGATAAAATATTTATTAAGAAAAATTAAGAATTTTCATTGCTAAATCTTAAGAATTATGGTGTATTATGTAACCGGAGGTGAAAAATATGAACATTTTGGT
>JAZORX010000222.1:0-3058 GCA_045656845.1 Acutalibacteraceae bacterium
CCTGTCAGGTGGTGGCACATATGGAGCAGGATGATAAGTCCGTGGTGGAACGTTGACGGTACTCTGATTGTGCCAAGCTCTGTTTCAGCGTCTTCTGATTGATCAAGTATATCCGAAAGGTATTTTCTGACCTTTACGCCTGTTTTTCCTTTCGGTATACCCGAAGGCTGAAAATGCATTTCGCATCGGCAGTTTTTGCCAAGGAAAATATCGTGAACGTCATTTCCTTTTTCAGCCGACATATAGCCGTTGTTTTTTAAAGTTTCGGTGGCTTTTTCAAAATCATCCGTATCAATCAGAAAATCAACGTCACCCATTGAGCGCATAAGAGGGTCGGGGTAATAGAGTGCGGATGCAAAGCCTTTGAGAATCGTGCAGGGGATACCTGCATTTTTCATTATGTTGCATATGCGAACATGCTCAAAGTCAACCTTTGCATTGTCGGCAAGAGTCTGTCCCAGTTTTTTTCTGATATATGCGCATCTTTCGCTTTTAAGTATTTCTTCATTTGAGTTGTGAAATGCCATGAGAGTAACTGCCTGAGCGTATGCTTCGCACCAGACCGCATCAAGATTCTCCTCATTGAGGTCAACCGTGCGCCCTGCGTTAAAAAGATTGTTTGCAAGAATATCAAGCAAAATTTTTTCGTGTTCTCTTAACTTGGCATTTTTAATACTCATAAATCACACAACTTCAAAAAATGTATCGGGTTTTTCGGGATCAAACTGTTCGTTTGCCCACATAAGTGTAACGAGATTTTCCGATTCTGAAAGATTTATAATGTTATGGGTGAATCCCGGAAGCATATGGACTGCCTCGGGTTTGTCACCTGAAACCCTGAATTCAAGGATTTTATCGGAACCGATTTCTCTTTGCTGAATGAGGGCAGTGCCTGAAACAACAATGAAAAATTCCCACTTTGTATTGTGCCAGTGCTGACCCTTTGTTATTCCGGGGTTGCTGACGTTAACCGAAAACTGACCGCAGTTTGCAGTTTTAAGAATTTCGGTGAAGCTTCCTCGGGCATCACTGTTCATTTTAAGAGGTATGCTTACCTTTTCTTCGGGGAGATATGAAAGATAGGTGGAATAAAGTTTTTTGGCAAATGAATTATACGGAATTTCAGGCATAACAAGAGTCTGGCTCTGGGCCTTGAAGCTTTCAAGAAGCTCAACAATTTCGCCGAGTGTTACCTTGTGAGTAACGGAGAAAGTGCAGAAATTTCCGTTTTTCGTTTCTTTGCCTTCAAGAGCATTGAGCATTTCATCAACAAAATCGTCGATATAGAGAAGCTCAAGTTCAACGGAAGGGTCGTTGACGGTTATGGGCAAGTCCTTTGCAATATTATTGCAGAAGGTTGCAACGGCTGAATTATAGTTGGGTCTGCACCATTTACCGAAAAGGTTGGGCAGACGGTAAACAAGAGCCTTTGCGCCCGTTTCTTTTTCATAATCAAAGAGCATATTTTCGGCTTCGAGCTTACTCTTTCCGTATTCCGAGCCTGCAAATCTGCCCTCAAGAGTAGCCTGCACCGAGGATGAAAGCATTACGGGAGCCTTATTTTTGCAAGATTTCAGTTCATCAAGAACAGTCCCGAGAATACCGTAGTTGCCCGAAAATTCGCTTGCTTCCTTGGGTCTGTTTATGCCTGCAAGATGAAAAACAAAGTCTGCCTTTGAGCAGTATTCCCTGAGTTCCTCTGCAGTTGAATCAATATCATATTCAAATATTTCGTCAATCTGAATTCCGGGGCGGGTTTTGTTTTTGCCGTCTTTTATTGTGTAAAGATTTGCAACAAGATTCCTGCCTGCAAAACCTTTTGCACCTGTGATAAGAATATTCATCAGAATTTTCTCCAAACCATTTTATTGACTATTCCCGTATAGCTCTGAATAAGCCTTACGATTTTATCGGAAACATTTTTGTCCGTATAATCGGGAACGGGAATTGCAGAATCTTTATCGCAAGCAAGTTCTACTGCGGTTTCAACAGCCTGAAGCAGACCGTTTTCGTCAATGCCTGCAAGAACAAAGCAACCCTTGTCCAGCGCTTCAGGACGTTCTGTTGATGTTCTTATGCAGACAGCAGGGAAAGGTCTGCCGATGCTTAAGTAAAAACTGCTTTCTTCGGGGAGAGTACCGCTGTCTGAAACAACGGCAAACGCACCCATCTGCAAACGGTTATAGTCAGAAAATCCGAGAGGCTCGTGCATGATGATTCTCTTATCAAGCACGATATCGGAGTTTTCAAGTCTTTTTCTTGAACGGGGATGGCATGAGTAGAGAATGGGCATATCGTATTTTTCCGCAAGTGAGTTCAGAGCGTTGAACAGCGAGCGGAAATTCTTTTCGGTATCGATATTTTCTTCTCTGTGTGCCGAAAGAAGGATATATTTTTTCTCCTCAAGACCGAGTTTCTGAATAATATCGCTCTTAAGGATTTTATCAATATTAGCATTAAGAACTTCTGCCATGGGTGAACCCGAAACATAGGTTCGCTCTTTGGGCAGACCGCATTCTGCAAGATAACGTCTTGCGTGTTCGGAATATGCAATGTTGACGTCCGAAATGATATCAACAATTCTTCTGTTTGTTTCCTCGGGAAGGCACTCATCCTTGCAACGGTTGCCCGCTTCCATATGGAAAATGGGAATGTGAAGTCTTTTTGCGCCTATTGCCGAAAGACAGCTGTTGGTATCTCCAAGAATGAGAAGTGCATCAGGCTTTATTTCCTCCATAAGTTCATAGGAAGATGCGATGATATTGCCGACAGTCTGTCCGAGATTTTCCCCTACGCAGTTGAGATAAACTTCGGGCGCATCAAGGTTCAGATCCTCAAAGAAAATACCATTGAGATTGTAGTCGTAATTCTGACCCGTATGAGCAAGAATGCAGTCAAAATGTTTACGGCATTTCTTAATAACCTCGGAAAGTCGGATAATCTCAGGTCTTGTGCCGACGATTATAAGAAGCTTAAGCTTGCCGTTGTTCTTAAAATTAATATCGTATTTCATAAATTCACCTTATGCGTTGAATTCTTCAAGTCTTTCTCTGATGTA
>JAZORX010000223.1:0-6731 GCA_045656845.1 Acutalibacteraceae bacterium
GCGATACTGCTGAAAATCTTCTTCATGCCGCTGAAGGCGAAAACTATGAATGGACAGATATGTACGAAGGCTTTGCAAAAACTGCAGAAGAAGAAGGCTTTACAGATTTGGCTATAAAATTCAGACTTGTTGCAGCAATTGAAAAACAGCATGAGGAACGCTACAGAGCACTTCTGAAAAATGTTGAAACAAAGGCTGTGTTTGAAAAGAGCGGAGTTTGTGTATGGGAATGCAGAAACTGCGGTCATATAGTAGTTGGAACAAAAGCGCCCGAAATCTGCCCGACCTGTGCACATCCAAAGAGTTATTTTGAGGTACACGCTGAAAATTATTAAGCTTAGCAAAGGGGCTGCAGCAATTTTGCTGCAGCCCTTCATTTATTTGAAAATATTTATACAGTTAAAATTATGCTCACTATTAGGTGGGTGATATATATTTTTCAAAATTAAAATACTAGAACTTATCGTAGAATACAACCTCATCAAGCGGGCGTGTTGCAGAGTGCATATCAATCGGCTTGCTGTCAGGGTGAGGATAACCCATAACGAGCAGAGCATGCGGTTCATAATTTTCGGGAATGTTAAATTCCTCTCTTAAAGCATACGGGTCAAAATGCATTACCCAACAGGAGCCAACACCAAGGGAGTGTGCCATAAGCATTAAATGTGTGGTAACAATGCTCGCATCAACTGGAGCAGATAGTGCTCCGTCATATTTTCTCACCCATGACTCGTTCTTGTTGTAACATACGAGCATTGCCGTGGGTGCATTAAAATGAGATTTGGTGCACTTTTTTAATTTCTCTGTTGACTCGTCAGTATTAAGCACTAAAATTCTCTGCGGTTGATAATTGCATCCCGTAGGTGCAATATGTCCGCAAGCTAAAATCTTGTCAATAACCTCTTGCTCTAAATGTTTATTTTCAAATTTTCTTACCGAATATCTGTCAGATGCAAGTTTTAAAAAATCCATAATATCCACCTCTTAAATGATTTTGTTTTATTATATCACAATTATTTGAATAGTTCAATATTTTCTATACACTTTGAAGATACACCGCTAACAGAAGAATAAAATGTTTTATTCTGAAAAAGTGAATGATTTTTCTGGATTGGTTGTAGTTTTTGTAGAAAAACAGCAAATAATATTGAAAAATTGAAAAATATGTGGTAAAATAAATTTAACAGTGTTAAATCTATTCGTATATATTTGAAAGTGTTATTATTAGAGGTAATGGATATGGCAATAACATACGAACGAAAAAAACAAAGACAAAATAATATTTTGTACACAATTGTTGCTGCAGTTTTAATATGTGTAGTCTTTCTTGCGATGGTTGTATCTTTCTTTATTAAGGCTGAGGATGATGCCTATGAAATGCTTCATATTCAGACGAAACAGATTAAAGACGATCTTACTTTGCAATTAAAATCAGACAGAGAAAATCTTATTACTATGGCAAACTTTGCGTCAAAACTCTATGCTGACGGAAAAGGCTATGAGCGTATGTTTGATTCCTTTAAGCCTATCGGTTTGTTTTCAAGAATTGGTATACTTAACCCGGACGGCACCTTTATTACGAAAGACGGAACCTATGATTTAAGCGGTCAGATTTCATTTGAAGAGCAGGCCCTTCTGGGAGAACATATTACCGGCAGAACATATAGCTATTCAATGCCTGATGAACAGGTAGTCCGCAGCTCTGTTCCGATTCGGGTAAATGGAGAAACTGTCGGCATTATGTATGGAATCATCAAGATTGAAACTATCAACAGGAAATACAGTAATATGGCAAAAGAGCTTGATGCTCAGCTTTTTGTTTATGATAAGGAAACAGGAAAATTTATTATAGATACTATAGACGAAAAACCATCTGAATTGTCAAGCTTGAAAGACAGGGAGTATAATGATGGTTACTCTTACGAACAACTAGCTAATACTGATAAAGGTTATTCGTCGTTCAAGTCCGTACGCACAGGTGAGAATCTTTATATCCATTATTCTATCATTGAAGATTTTAACTGGGGTATTATACTTGCCCGTTATGAAACTCAGGTGTTTGCAGAAACTCATAAAATATCCCGCAATTTAATTATTATTTTTGCTGTAATCATTTTAATTATAGCAATTTACCTTGAACTGATATTAAGGAACGAAAAAGACAGAGCAAAATTAAATTCAGAGTCTTCTGTTATCAGGCATCTTCTCCTGGAAATAAACAGGCAGCATGAAAATATAAATACCGCCTTAAAAAGAATAAAAGAATTTTCAAACGCCCGTTCCTGCTTCTTTGCAGATACTGACGGAGAAGATTATTACTACATAAAGCCTTCGCTGAAGGATAAATGCTTAATGGGCGACGACAGGAAATATTTTGTCAGCGAGCTTTTCAGGTATGCGGCAAATATTCATACAGATGGTTCAACTACCGGATTTATGCAAATTATTCCAAACAGCCACCTTTTAAAAACCAATCCGGAATTTTATAAGTTTTTATTAAATAAAGGTATTAAAGATGTATCTTTTGCGATTATTGCGGACAAGAATAACCATGTCAGCATCCTAGGTACGATTAACCCGAAGAAAAGCTCTGGCATCAGAAAACTTATTGAAGATGTTGTTGTTTGTTTCTCTATCGCCATATACAACAAAAAGCATCTTAACAAAACAGAGCTTGCTGCAACAACAGATTCTCTTACCGGGGCAATGAATCGTGTAGCATATAAAAGGGATATTCTTGTTTTTGATGAAGAAAAACCGGAAGATTTTTCCTGCGTTTATATTGATGTTAACGAGCTTCATTTGCGGAATAATAAGTATGGACATGCTGCAGGTGATGAGATGCTCATCTACATTGCGAACACATTGAAAGAGACATTCTACGGTCATTGCATATACCGTATGGGCGGCGATGAATTTTTAGTTTTTGTAAAAAATATTAACCAGGAACGAGTAAAAAAACATGTTGAAGCATTTGTTGAGCAATTAAAAACCACGGATTATAATGTTGCAATCGGTTTGTCTTACAGAAAACAGAATATAAACTGTGAAGAAATGGTTCGAGAAGCCGAAATCAGAATGTATGAGGCAAAGGCTCAGTATTATCAGGAAAAAGAAACGAGAAATACCTCGCATATAGACGACAACGGTTATGTTCATACAAAGACAGGCATACTCGAAATTGATGCTATGATTTCTATTCTGAAAGAAAGTTATAATGGAATATACCGCGTAGACATAGATACGGATAAGGCACATCGTATTTTAATGCCTGCCTACCTTGGCTATAATGAAAATGAAGAACATTTTTCTAAGCTTTTCACTAAGTATATAGATGATACTGTTGCACCTGAGTTCCACAGAGCAACTATGAACTTTCTGAATTATGATGCTCTAAAAAGACAGCTTTTGGAAGGCAAAACCCCAAGAATTACATATAAAAAGACTAACGGAGAAACTGTAATCCTTAGTATTTATAAGTTAGGTGATGAAGAAAATTCTGTAAATAATACGCTTTGGGTTTTTGCAAGAGATTAAAAGATTGCTTGACAAAGTCAGTTCATTGTGGTAAACTTATTAGAGTTTAATATTTAGCAAAATCGGTGAAAATCGGTGACGCAAAGCAAAGAGGCTAAGGTTTTAAACTATGCCAGTCCAGCTGCAATGATACAAGGTCGGAATGTAGACTTTTGATTGTTGCAGCTATTTTTGTTTTTTATACACAAAAGGCATTAAGCTACATATTATATAACAATAAAAAAGAATTGATGAGGAACGAAAAATGAACAAGAATTTTTCTAGAAATTTAACAAACTTTTTTTCTGGCATAAAGAAGCGCGCGAATGAGAAGGTTCTTCTTAACAAAATAAGATATGGATTAAAAAACAAAGAGTTTAAGATGCATCTCCAATTTATAGTTGATAACAAAACTAAGAGAATTGTATCGAGCGAGGCTTTATCAAGGTGGGAAGATCCTTCGGGTGAAGTTATTTTGCCCGGAAAATATATAGGAGTAATGGAAAAATCCGGGTTGATAATCAACTTCGATTATTATGTGTTTGAAATGGTTTGTGATAAGTTAAGTAAATGGGCTGACACAGATTTTAAAGAGCTTACAATATCTTGTAACATTACGCGAATCACTATATCCGAAAAAGATTTTGCTGCCAAAATAAAAGATATTGCAGACAGGTACGAATTTGACAGAAGCAAACTGATAATGGAAATTACTGAAGATTCCATCGAGAAAAATCTGGATATTGCAAGAAAAAATATTATAAAGATGAAAGAATTGGGATTTCGTATTGCGTTAGATGATGTTGGTAGCGGTTATACATCACTGGTAAGTTTATGCGAATATCCAATTGATATAGTAAAGATTGACAGAGAAGTTCTTCTGCTCTCTGAAAAAGAAAGCGGAAAAGAACTATTTTTGGGAATTATATCATTAATACACAATCTTAATCTTAAAGCTGTATGCGAAGGTGTTGAAACGGAAGAACAGAATACTTTGGTTTCGGAAAGCGAATGTGATTATATCCAGGGGTGGTATTATTCAAAAGCGCTCCCCGAAGCTAAGGCAGAAGATTTTTATATGGAGTATATGAAGAAGTTTTAAAAGGTGAAGATAAGCTATGAATAATAAATTTTCTAAAGATTTGTATAGATACTATGGCGAAAAGGGAGAAAGTTTTATCGGGAGGCTTTTAAGACCAACAGAGCTTAAGTATATCGCCCTTTTCAGAAAGGCAGAAAACTGCAAATTCAAGCCTTTGAAGTTATACTATACAGTTAAGCTCAAACTCAAGTCTTATAAAACCCATATACAAATCCCTGCACGGACGAAAATCGGCGAAGGATTTTATATAGGCCATAGCGGCAGAGTTATTATACACCCTGATGCTGAACTTGGGAAAAACATAAATGTCGGCACAGGGGTAACCATAGGGTATGAAAACCGCGGTGTGCGGCGGGGCGCCCCGAAGCTTGACGGTAATTGCTGGATTGGAACGAACTCAGTTGTTGTAGGTAATATAAAAATTGGCGAGGATGTAATGATTGCACCATTGACATTTGTAAATTTCGATGTTCCCTCTCATAGCATTGTGATAGGAAATCCAGCTAAAATAATACATAAAGAAAATGCAACTAAAGCTTATATAGAAAACAGAGTATAAACACAAATGGAAGGTGTCTTGGAATGGCAACAAAAGATAACAGAATTAAATATAACCTGTTGTCAGGCGTTTTGTATCAGGTTGTCCTGATTGCCCTGAGCTTTCTTCTTCCAAGACTCTATCTTGAAAATTTCGGTTCGGAGGTTAATGGAGTTCTGTCTACAATAAAGCAGATTTTTGTATATATGCTTTTGCTTGAATCAGGAGTAGGACTTGCCACCACACAGGCATTATATAAGCCTGTAGCCGAGAAACATCACGACAAGGTAAGCTCTGTTATCTCAGCAACACACAGTTACTATGTTAAAGTTGGTGTAATATATGCGATTATCGTACTTTTAATCGCCCTGGTGTATGAGTATATTATGCCTTCGGCTATTGAGCCCGGTGTGATTTTTGGAATTGTAATACTTACCGCTCTTCCACAGCTGTTCAGCTATTTTGTACAAGCTAAATACAGAATTCTCTTAGAGGTTGACGGCAGAAAATATGTTATAACAAATTCTGAGACAATTTTGCAGCTTATATCAAATGTCGCTAAAATACTTGTCATATTGCTTACAAACAATCTTTTGCTGATGCAGCTTTCGTATTGCATATTGTCGCTTTTGCAGCTTGTCTACATATATGTTCACGCAAAACGAAGATATAAATGGTTAAGTGTTAAGGCTCAGCCTGATTATGAGGCGGTTTCTCAAAGGAAATCTGTTTTGGTTCATCAGATTTCGGGAATGGTATTTAACAACACAGATATTTTGCTGTTGTCATTTTTATGCGATTTTAGAGTGGTGAGCGTTTATACTATTTATAATATCTTCTTTTCGCAGATTCAGGCATTTATTACAAGTATTATTTCAGGTTTCAGTTTTGCACTCGGTCAGATGTTTCATACTGACAGAACAAAATTTATGAAGGTATATAATGTCTATGAAACATTTTATATTATGGCAACCTTTGTTATTTATACTTTGATGGCAGTATTTTTGCTTCCGCTTATCCAGATATACACAAAAGGAATAAACGATGCAAACTACACAAATTCGCTTTTAGTGATTCTTTTTGTCGTTATGAACCTTTTGTCAAACGGAAAGCTTCCTTCAAACCATGTTCTCGAGTATTCGGGAAAATTTGAAGAAACACGATCCCATGCAATTTGGGAAATGATTATAAATATCGCAGTTTCAATAGTTTCAATTTTGAAATGGGGAATTTGCGGTGCCATCCTCGGCACGATTGTTGCTCTTTTATACCGAGGCACAATGATGATTTTTTATTCAAACAAAAAAGTGCTGATGAGAGGAATGTTTCATACATATAAACTATGGCTCGTAAACGGTGCGGTTTTTGCTGCTATAATGGCAATCTTTTATGTGGATAGCTTCAGCGGTCTTTCATTTGCCAAACTGCTTATAAAAGGAATCACTCACTCTCTTTGGATAGTGCCTCTGTACATTGGAGTAAACTTTATATTTTTTAGAGATGCATTTAAAAACTTAATTGAATTATGGAGGAATAAAGCATGAGCATTCCAAAAGTGATTCACTATTGTTGGTT
>JAZORX010000224.1:0-4595 GCA_045656845.1 Acutalibacteraceae bacterium
TGCAGTTCCTAATGGAACAAACGGTACTGCAACTGTATCTCCAAACGGAACAGTTGAGTATGGCACAGAAGTAACATTCACTGCAGAACCCAACCAAGGTTATCGTTTTGTAAGCTGGATAAAAGGCACAGAGGAGGTTTCAACAGAAAGTACTTACAAAGTAACTATAACTGAAGCTTTATCTCTTGTAGCTAACTTCGAGGCTATTCCAACTTATACTATAACAGTAAAAGCAAGCCCTGAAGAAGGTGGAACAGTAACAAAATCGGCAGAATCAGTATTAGAGAACGGTACTGTTACTATTACTGCAACTGCAAACGAAGGATATACATTTACAGGTTGGAGTGATGGTCCAACTGAACCTGAGCGCACAATAACCGTAACAGGACTAATCGATCTTACAGCAAACTTTGCAAAACAAACATTTGAGGTTTCTGCAGCTACTAATGGAACAAACGGTACTGCAACTGTATCTCCAAACGGAACAGTTGAGTATGGCACAGAAGTAACATTCACTGCAACTCCTGATGATGGTTATCGTTTTGTAAACTGGACTCTTGGAGAAACTGTAGTTTCAACTGAAAGTACTTACACAGTAGCTGTAGAAGAAAATTTATCTCTTACAGCAAACTTTGAAGTTTCTAACTTTACTATTACTGTTTCATCTGCCGATGAGAATAGGGGTAGTGTAGAAACTACTGCTACTGAAGCTAAATACAATGATAGAGTAAAAGTAACTGCAACTGCAAAAGATGGATTCTATTTCGTAAAATGGACCGATGTAGATGGTAATCTAATATCAGAAAGTTTTAGCTACACATTTGTAGTTACTGAAAGTGTTGAGCTAATTGCTTACTTCGAACCTTTAGCATCTGGTGAGCGTACTATTATTGCACAATCTAACGATATTACTAAAGGTGTGGTTTATATGGCTTTGGCTAACCAAAGTGGCACAGGTACAGGCACAGGTACAGGATCGGGTGCAGGCGGACAACGCCCAAGTATAACAACATCAGAAGATGTTCAGGTTACTGCTGCTGTTCAACTTAATTCTGGTTGTGAGTTCATCAACTGGACTATTGATGGAGTTGTAGTTAGTACAGATCCTGTTTACACTTATACAAGAAAGAAATCGGTAACACTTCAAGCTAACTTTAACTTCCCTGAAGATCAATTGCCAAATGGCTATCCTGTGGTTAATAAGATTACGACTAATTGTGGTAATGCGTTTACAGAGAGTAATAAATCCGCCGACAGTCATGCTCTTCATAGTTTAACAGCTACTACAGAAATTAAAGGTATAAGATATGAGGTAGAATTAGACAAATCTTCTTCCACTATTAATAATTATACAGGCTCTACTACGATGAACGTTAAACAAGGGGGTACCTTAACAATTAACTTTACGGTAGGTATTTATACCAATAATATTTGGTTCGGATTTGATTGGAACCGTGATGGAAAATTTGATGAGGTAATTGCCGGATTTGAGGGAAGCAAACCTTCAGGAACAACACAAGGATCAATTTCAGTTACTATTCCTGAAGATGCTTTGCCAGGAAAATCTGTAATGCGTATTATCTCTGATGGTATTGTTTGTGAGAGTGCTTGGAATGTTACAACTCCAATGGTGGGAACTCACGGAGAAGGAGTTGTCGGTTATGCAGGTTCGCTTCACGATATAACAATGTTCGTTAATAATGTGATTAAGTCGGAAGTTAATTTGACAAATATACAAGCTCAAGAAGAGAATGTATTGGTTACTACCGAATCTCCTGCTGAAATTGTTGTGGGAAGTGAAACTTACAAAACTACTGAAAATAACTTAACAGTGACAATTCCTGTTTCAGAAGGCGATGTAAAAATTGTAGCAAGAGGTGCTAACATTGTTAATGTCGATTGTGGAAATACTCTTCCTACAACTCATATCCTTCCTGTTAAGGAATTGGTATTGCGCAATACATCTGCCGCAGATGTTGCAATTGATGCTCCGGTGTTGGAGAAAATAACAGTTGTATCGGACGAGAACAATAATGTAGCTGCAGTTAGTGTTGCTTCTGATTTGAGTCAAGGTGTTCAAGTTGTAGTTGAGAAGACTATCAAGACTCCTGTAACCAAAGCCGATGGTACTACTCCAACAATCTTCAACTTCTTGTCAATGCCATTTGCATTCAACACAGCAGATATTAAATATTGGGACGGAGACAGTTGGGAAACCGCAATACCCGAAAAGCACATAAGAATCCTTTTGTATGACTCGGAAGTACGTGCAGAACAAGATTACGAAAACACATGGCATACCTTCCAAAGCACCGAAAGTATGGAAATACCTGCCAACCATGGATTTGTAATTGTTGGTAGCAAGTCTATTGGACAAAATCAAGGTAATGTGATGAAACTTCGATTTACATCTGCAGAGAAAGCCTACAACGGATCAGTATCGACCATCGTAGCACAAAACTATGGAACAGACGCAACTCACCCCTATGATACCGACTGGAACATCAACGGAGTGCCTTACTTGACCAATGGTTTGATAGATGGTTATACTCTATACTTCCACAATGGATATGGTTATGAGGCTGTTGCGACTGATTATGCGTTAGAATCGGAGAAAGTAATTAGTGCTTACCAATCTGTAATGTATCAAGCAAACATTGAAAGCGGAAGCAGAGAGATTTATATTACTCCATCATCAGTATCAAGAATTACTAAAGCTGCTGACGATGTATTTGCAAGAGCTTATATTGCTGTTGATAATGCTGCTCCTGCTAAGATTATCTTAAGCGACGAAAGTTCTGAAAACTTCGTAGTAAACGAGGATGCTTGGTATTTGGCTCCAACAGCAAATGCAGAGCCTGCTGCATACTTCAACATAGGTGGATCTGATGCAGCTGTAACAGTTCAACCCGAAGCAAGCGAGTTGCCAATGACTGTTTATACCGGCGCAGGTACACAACACCGCATTGCGTTATCTGCAACTGATGGCGAGTACGAAGTATATCTTAAAGATGCAGTAACCGATGAGATTGTTTGTTTGAACGATGAAGACTACAACTTTACTGCAGCAGCGAAAACAACAATCGCAAATCGCTTTACTGTTTCAATGGTTGAGCCAACAGGTATAATTGAACAAGCAAAAGCAGAGGGCGTAATTAAAGCTGTTGTTGCAGGTGATGTAATCAAGTTGTACGGTACTGAAGAGGGCAACGAAGTTACTCTTTACACAACCGGCGGTATGGTTATTACCAACGCAGTTGCCGAAGATGGTGTAACAACTATCGAAACATCTACAACCGGAGTTTTGATTATTAAAGTTGCAGACCAAACTGTTAAGGTTGTTAAGTAAGTTTTTAGTTGTTAGTTTTTAGTTGTTAGTTGTTAGAGGCTAACCTAAATAACAAATATATTTTGAGAGGAGCAGTTTTCTGCTCCTCTTTTTTTGTACGAACCCCCTGTTGTGTTCTTTAAAATATTTTCATAGATAATATGTTGTCTGAAAGACAAGGTTGAGCATCCGTTAAAAGAATTATAAATCAAAAATGTTGTCTGAAGGACTTTTGGCAAACAAAGTTTGACATTCAATAGCCGTAGGTTTTTAAACCTACGGAAAAGGAAGTATCATCTCTGTGCGTCTGCAAGGACGGGAATTATTTGGGGAAATAAGGGACATCGGGAGAAACACCCATTTCAATTAACCAATCTCTATATTCATCAATAAAAGAAATCTTTTTATGATGTTCTTTTTGATTTGTGATATAATTTACAACAACAGGTATCTCTTTTGCGGAATAAGAAAATGCGGCATAACCTTCTTCCCAACCCTCCCAATTAGAGAGTAATCTATTTTGCGAAATAATAAAACTTGATTCTTGTTTCAACTGTTTTACAAATGATGACAGACTTAATTTAGAAGAAATATCAACCAAGATATGAATATGGTCAGGCATACCTCCAATTCTATAAGTATGACAACCATAAGAATTCATCAAGTTGTATATTATTTTATATACTTCTCGTTCATTCTCGTTTGTGATGATAGGTTTTCTGTGCTTTGTGCTGAAAACTATATGATATACCGATTGCGTAAAACTCATGATTGTATATATTTTACGCAAATATAATCTTAATTTATTTGCAATCAAATATCAAAGTTGATTGTTTCCCCGTCCTTGCAGACGGCACGGTTGTGTAACGCATAATACCCCAGGTTTGAAAACCTGGGGCTATTGAATGCTAAACTCCGTTTGTCACAGGTCTTTCAGACCAAATTAATTGTTATCACATTAAAATATTTTCATATATACTATGTTGTCTGAAAGACAAGGTTGAGCGACGCGAAACTACTTAATAGCCACGGGTTTTTAAACCCGTGGTATATTATATATTCCCAGCCACACCGTCTGCAAAGACGGGGAACATAGACGATGTTTTCGCGTACTTCAGACGCCCCCAAAGGTAATCCTTTATTCCCGCAGGTTTGAAAACCTACGGCTATTGAAAGCCAAACTCCGTTTGCCACAGGTCTTTCAGACCCCTCTACCAACTAAAAACTAACAACCAACAACTAACAACTACCCCGAAGGGGCGGTGTT
>JAZORX010000225.1:0-3294 GCA_045656845.1 Acutalibacteraceae bacterium
GAAGGCGCTGCACAGATGGCTGCTTTCAAGCCCGATACAATCATCGCACTCGGCGGCGGTTCAGCAATGGACGCAGCAAAGATTATGTGGGTTATGTATGAGCATCCGGATGCAGACTTTATGGATATGGCAATGAGATTCATTGATATCCGTAAGAGAGTTTATACATTCCCGAAGATGGGCGAAAAAGCATACTTCATCGCTGTTCCCACATCACCAGGTCCAGGTTCAGAAGTTACACCTTTCGCAGTTATCACAGACGAGTCAACAGGGGTTAAGTATCCTCTTGCTGACTACGAGCTTCTTCCCAATATGGCAATCATTGATACAGATTTCCATATGTCAGCTCCTAAGGGTCTTACAGCTGCATCAGGTATCGACGCTGTAACACACGCAGTTGAAGCTTATGCTGCAATGCTTGCAACAGATTACACAGACGGTCTTGCACTTCAGGCTCTCAAGAACATCTTCAAGTTCCTTCCCAGAGCATACGAAAACGGTCAGACAGACGTTGAAGCAAGAGAAAAGATGGCTAACGCTGCTACAATGGCAGGTATGGCATTCGCAAATGCATTCCTCGGTGTATGTCACTCAATGGCACACAAACTTGGTGCTTTCCACCACCTTCCTCACGGTGTTGCAAATGCACTTATGATTGAAGAGGTTCTTCGTTTCAATGCAAGTGAAGCACCCGCAAAGATGGGTACATTCTCACAGTATGATCATCCCCATACTCTTGCACGTTATGCAGAAATCGCTGATTACCTTGGTCTCGGCGGTACAACTGATACCGAAAAGCTTGAAAATCTTATCAAAGCTATCAACGACCTTAAAGCAAAGGTTGGCATCAAGGAAACAATCAAAGACTACGGTGTTGATGAAAAGGTATTCCTTGACAATCTTGATGAAATGGTTGAGCAGGCATTCGATGATCAGTGCACAGGTGCTAACCCCCGTTATCCCCTTATGAGCGAAATCAAGCAGATGTATCTTAATGCTTATTATGGTAATCACTTTGTAGAAACCAAGAAACCTACTGCAGCTGATGTTGCATCACCCGCTGTGGTTGATGAAGTAAAAGTAACCTACCGTAAAGGTAAGAAAGCATAATTGAAGGAGGAAGACGACAATGAAACTTGAGAAAATTATAGCTGTAAGAAATAATAAGACTATCTATCGTGATGGTGATAAGAGCATTAAGGTGTTTAATGAAGGCTTTTCAAAAGCAGATATTTTGAATGAGGCATTAAATCAGGCAAGAATCGAAGAAACAGGACTCAATATTCCTAAAGTATTGGAAGTTACTATGGTGGAAGGAAAGTGGGCTATCGTCTCAGAGTTCATTAAGGGTAAGACTTTGGCTCAGCTTATTGAAGAGGAACCGGAGAAGAAAGATGAGTACCTTGCTTTTCTTGTAGATCTTCAGCTTGAAATGCATAGTAAGACTTGTGCTCATCTTAACAAATTAAAGGATAAGATGAATCGCAAGATCAGCGAATCTACTTTGGATGCTACTACCCGTTATGACCTTCATACCCGTCTTGAAGGTATGCCAAAACACAATAAAGTTTGTCACGGTGATTTTAATCCCTCAAATATTATCATTACTGAAGATGGTACAGCATATATTCTTGACTGGTCACATGCTACTCAGGGTAATGCTTCAGCAGACGCTGCAAGAACATACCTTCTCTTCTGGCTTAATGGCGATATAGAAGGCGCAAAAACATATCTTGATATGTTCTGTACAAAGAGCAATACAGCAAAACAGTATGTACAGAAGTGGATGCCGATTGTTGCTGCATCACAGTCAGTTAAGGGCAATGAAAAAGAAAGAGAATTTCTTCTTTCTTGGGTTGACGTTGTTGATTACGAATAATCATATAAGGAGAACAAGATAATGAAAATTACAGTATGCATCGGCTCTTCATGCCATATTAAAGGTTCACGTCAGGTAGTTGAACAGCTTCAGTATCTTATCAAGGAAAACAATCTTGGTGATAAGGTTGAGCTTGGCGGTACATTCTGCATGGGCAAATGCCAGCAGGGTGTCTGTGTAACAGTAGATAACGATTTCTTCTCAGTTACTCCTGAAACAGTAGAAGAATTCTTTTATAAGAACGTAAAGGAAAAGGTATAATATGCTGATTCAGGTTTGTGTAGGCAGCTCCTGCCACTTAAAGGGTTCTCCTGAAATTGTGGAGCTTCTGCAAAAAGCCGTCAGTGATTATCATCTTGAAGACGAGGTTGCACTTGCCGGCAGTTTTTGCATCGGTAAGTGTAACCGTATTGGTGTTACTATTCAGATTGATGATGATATTCACACTGGTGTCACAAAAGAATGCTTCAAAGAATTTTTTGAGGAGAATGTGCTTAAAAAAATCCAAAGCGAAGGGAAGTAACGGGTTATGCCAAACTGTTTGACATTAAAAAAATCAAACTGTAAAAACTGCTATAAATGTATTCGCCATTGCCCTGTAAAAGCAATCCGTTTTTCGGGAAATCAGGCTCATATAATTGGCAATGAGTGCATTCTCTGTGGTCAGTGTTTTGTTGTGTGTCCTCAGAACGCAAAGGAAATCGTGGATGAAACCGAAAAAGTAAAGGTTCTTCTTCAGACAGGTGACCCCGTAATTGTTTCCCTTGCACCTTCATTTGTTGCGAATTACGACGGTGCCGGTATTAACGCAATGAGAAAAGCTCTTAAAAAATTGGGCTTTTATGATGTTGAAGAAACAGCAATCGGTGCAACAATCGTAAAAAACGAATATGAAAGAATGATAACCGAAGAGGAAAGAGATGTGATTATTTCCTCCTGTTGCCATTCAATCAATTTGCTTATTCAGAAACACCATCCGGCAGCACTACCTTATCTTGCTGATGTTGTTTCTCCTATGCAGGCACACTGTAACGATATCAAACAGAGATATCAGAAAGCAAAGACAGTTTTCATCGGACCTTGCGTTGCAAAGAAGGACGAAGCAGAGCATTACGAGGGTATTGTTGATGCCGTGCTTACATTTGAAGAATTGACAGAGTGGTTAAAATCTGAGAATATTGAAATTGAACCTGAAACAGATAATGACATTTGCTCTCGTGCAAGATTTTTTCCGACAACAGGCGGTGTGCTTAAAACAATGGCACAAGAAAACACCGGCTTTACATATCTCGCACTTGACGGTGTTGAAAATTGCATTGCAGCGCTTAAAGATATTGAATGCGGTAAAATTCACAAATGCTTTATTGAAATGTCTGCTTGTGTAGGCAGTTGTATGGGCGGTCCGGTTATGGAAA
>JAZORX010000226.1:0-2181 GCA_045656845.1 Acutalibacteraceae bacterium
TCTGTCGTTCATATCAACGCAGCGCTTCCATGTGATACGGCGTGTATCGATACCAAGAGCGTTACCCTGATGGATATGGTTATCAAGCATAGCAGCGAGAAGATTGTTTGCTGCACCGATTGCGTGGAAGTCGCCTGTGAAATGGAGGTTGATATCTTCCATAGGAACAACCTGAGCGTATCCACCGCCTGCAGCACCTCCCTTGACACCGAAAACGGGGCCAAGAGACGGCTCACGAAGAGCAACCATTACGTTCTTGCCGATACGGCGAAGACCGTCGGCAAGACCGATTGTAGTAGTTGTTTTACCCTCACCTGCAGGTGTGGGAGTGATTGCAGTAACGAGGATGAGCTTGCCCTCTTTTTTGTCTGTTTCATTAAGAAGAGCATAGTCAACCTTTGCCTTATATCTTCCGTACTGCTCGATATATTTATCGTCTATTTTTGCTGTTTTTGCGATTTCTGTAATGGGTTTCATTTCGCACTGCTGTGCGATTTCAATATCGGTTAAATATCCCATCTTATTTCGCTCCTCTTATTTAAAATATTTAACAGCAGAAGAGAACATCTGCATATCATATTCACCGTAAACGTTCTTGTAAAGACCGTAGCCGATACGCTCTGAATGAGCCATCTTACCGAATACACGTCCGTCAGGTGAAGTAATACCTTCAATAGCTGACATTGAATTGTTCGGATTGAAGTGAACATCATCAGTTACATTGCCGTTAAGGTCAACATACTGAGTTGCGATCTGACCGTTAGCAGCAAGCTCCTTGATAAGCTCTTCACTTGCAAGGAATCGGCCTTCACCGTGAGAAATCGGCACATTGTAGATATCGCCGACCTTTGTGCCTGCGAGCCACGGAGACTTATTGGAAGCAATTCTTGTTCTTACCATTCTGGACTGATGACGAGCAATAGTATTGAAAGTAAGAGTCGGGCAGTTTTCATCTGTATCAATGATCTTACCGTAAGGAACAAGACCAAGCTTGATAAGAGCCTGGAAGCCGTTACAGATACCGCACATAAGACCGTCACGGTTTTCAAGAAGGTCAGTAACGCCATCCTTGATAGCTGCGTTTCTGAAGAATGCAGTGATAAACTTACCTGAACCGTCCGGCTCGTCACCGCCTGAGAAGCCACCCGGAATGAAGATCATCTGAGCTGACTTGATCTTCTCTGCAAAGTTATCAACACTTCTTGCGATACCGTCAGCTGAAAGGTTGTTGATTACGATGATTTCAGCATCTGCGCCTGCATCACGCATAACCTTCGCAGTATCGAATTCGCAGTTTGTACCCGGGAATACGGGGATAAGAACCTTAGGCTGAGCAACCTTGATTGCGGGAGCCTTGCGCTCTGTTGCTTCGAATGAGAATGTTTCGATTTCCTTATTATCAGCAGGAATATTACAGCTGAATACGCTTTCAAGCTTATCCTCATAAATCTTGAGGAGTTCGTCTGCGCATACCTTATCTTCACCGTATGTAAATGCCTTTTCCTCTGCAACATAACCGATAAGCTTGCCGATTTCTGTATCATCACTGAGCTCAAGGAGGAATGAACCGTAGCAATAGCCGAAGATATCTTCAAGGCTCAATGCACCGTCAAATGTGAAGCCATAACCATTACCGAAAGCCATCTTCATAACAGCTTCTGCAACACCACCGAATGTTGGTGTATAAGCTGAAAGAACCTTACCATCTCTCATAAGAGATACAACCTCATCAAAGAGAGCAAGAAGAGACTCGGTCTTCGGGAGTTTATTTTCGTCATATTCAGGCTGAAGGAGAACTACCTTGCTGCCTGACTTCTTGAATTCGTTTGTAATAATATTGTCAACCTTTTCAGTTGTGACAGCGAAAGAAACGAGTGTCGGAGGAACATCGAGATGCTCGAAAGTACCACTCATTGAGTCCTTACCACCGATAGCTGCAACACCGAGGTTTTTCTGAGCTTCAAAAGCACCGAGAAGAGCTGAAAGAGGCTTACCCCAACGCTTTGCATCCTTGTTCGGTCTCTCAAAGTATTCCTGGAATGTAAGATATACATCCTCATACTTTGCACCTGCAGCAACGAGCTTTGCAACTGACCCAACAACTGCAAGATAAGCACCGTGGTACGGGCTCTTTTCAGTAATGAACGGGTTATAACCCCATGTCATAACTGAGCAATCGTT
>JAZORX010000227.1:0-2624 GCA_045656845.1 Acutalibacteraceae bacterium
GAGCATATGAAAAACAATTACGAGGATAAAGACGGTGAATATATCCGTCAGCTTATGCAGAACAGTGAGCGTTACTGCGGTGGCGGATCTCTTGGTGATGAGTGGGCAAAGAAAGTAAGTGAGCTTTACACCCTTCTCGTACGTGACCTTAATAATCAGCATCCCGGAATCAACTTTATCCCCGGATTCTTCTCTTGGTCGAACACTCTCGGTCTCGGAAGTACGGTTTCAGCTACTCCTAACGGAAGAAAAGCACACGATGCAATTAACCACGGTGCAAACCCCAATGGCGGTTTCAGAAAAGACGGTGCAGTTTCTGCTATGTGTAACTCAATCGGTATGATTCAGCCTGGCTATGGTAACTGTGCACCGGTTCAGCTTGAATTTGATCCCGGTATTGCTAATGATGAAGAAGGAATACTGAAGATGGTGGAAATGATTCGCACAATCATGAATACCGGAAACACACTTCTTAACATTAACATTATTGACGCAAAGAAAATACTTGAAGCTCACAAAGATCCCTTTAAGTATCCTGACCTTGTTGTAAGGGTAACGGGCTTTACAGCGTTTTTCGCAATGCTTTCGCCCGAATTTCGTCAGCTTGTTGTTGACCGTGTAACCTCGGTCAACCCTGAAATGGTAAAATAATTTAAATTTACATAATTGGAGGATTTTAAAATGGCAGAAGAAGTAAAATTTGAGTATGTAGACACCAAAAAGGCAGAAACATGTGCAGTAGAGCTTTGCAAAGGTGAAATTAACGGAGCACGTCCCGTTCACCATACAATTGCAGAAGGTGACAGTGTAACATTTGGTGCAAATGTCGGATATTATCATATACTTATCCTTTTGGAAGGTGATGCTATTTACACAACAGACGGTAAAGAGTATAAGTTTACTGACAGAACTACATTTGTTTCTGACCCCAAGAAGGATCTTGTTGTTAAGGCTAATGCCCGTACCCGTATTCTTGAAATTCAGTGGGATGAAGAAGACGGTGACGAGGCAGATCTCAAAGAATACAAGACAGAATTTCCTGTTGTTGTACCTTATCAGGACTCTATCCAGTACATCGACCCCAATAAGAGTGAAAAGACTATCAGCAGAATGATGATTCCTCACGAAATCATCCCCAGATTCACAATCGGATCTGTTGAATCTTACGGCTACGACCTTGTAAGACCTCACGCACATCCGATGCTTGATCAGTTCTTCTATAGCTTTGCAGAAAATGATATGGAAGTTATCATTGATGAAGGTAAGTACAATATGAAGGGTGACGAAATCATCCACATTCCTCTTGGTTCAAACCATGGTGCAGAGGTTACAGGTGAGAGACATATGCATTATATGTGGGTTGACTTTATGCCCGACAAGGAAGCCGGTCTTAAGAGACTTAACTTCAGCCACAGACCTACAGGCACAGTTCGTGACTTTGCCAATGAGGACAAGAGCAGATGATTGATATAACAAAACCCATAAAGCTTGACCGTGCAGGTGCCTGGCGTACCTACAGCGGAGGCAGTCTGATTGACAAGCTTCACGGTATTGTAAATAGTGAGGATACCAATTTCCCCGAAGAATGGATAATGTCCACCGTAAGGGCAAGGAACAGCGGAAGGGAAGACATTGTTGAAGGCCTTAGTATGGTAAGCGGTAGTGATGTTTCTCTTGCCGAACTTATTGAAAAGTATTCAGATGAGCTTCTCGGTAGTAAGCATATTGAAAAGTTCGGGAAAAACCTCGGTGTATTAGTTAAAATCATTGATTCTGCCGAGCGCCTTACAATTCAGGTTCATCCTACTAAGGCAAAAGCCAGAGAGCTTTTTGATTCCGCTTACGGTAAAACCGAATGTTGGCATATTGTTGACGGTAGAGAAATTAACGGAGAAAAGCCCTGCATCTATTTCGGATTTAAAGAGGGGATAACAAGAGAATACTGGAAAGAAGTATTCGATAAGCAGGATATTCCCGCTATGCTTGATTGTCTTCATAAATTTGAAGTTAAAAAGGGTGGTACCTTCCTCATTGAAGGCGGTATCCCTCACGCAATCGGAGCCGGTTGCTTTCTTATCGAGGTTCAGGAGCCTACAGATTACACTATTCGTACCGAAAGGGTAACACCAAAAGGACTTCAGGTTGCGGATTTTATGTGCCATCAGGGACTTGGCTTTGACAAAATGTTCGACTGTTTCAACTACGACGGACTTCCGAAAGAAACAGTAAAAGAACGTTGGGGAATAAAAAAGCAGGGAAGAAGTGTTATCGGTTATAATAACACTGAAATGTTTGCACTTGAAATGGCGGATATTGACGGTATCGAAACATTTGAAAGCGGAAACGTTTTCAGCGGCATATATGTTCTTGAGGGAACAGGAGAGCTTAACGGAGAAGCCTTAAAACCTGGCAGTCAGTATTTTATCGGTGCATCCTGCAAACCCTTTGAAATAAAAGGAAAACTTAAATTTATCAGATTTTACGGACCAAAGGAGGACTAAAAAATGAAATACGGTTTTTGTAAAGAATTCTCAACTCCCATGAAAACAGAAGTTGACTATGAACTTATAAAAATGATTAAGGAAGCAGGTTTTGACTTTGTTGAAATGAGAGCGATGCTTGTT
>JAZORX010000228.1:0-21402 GCA_045656845.1 Acutalibacteraceae bacterium
GTGTTCATATCAAGTCCGTCGCAGGTGTCTTTATATGTATGGTAGTAATCTGTAGCATCAGGCTTCTGAGCTGCGAATGTGATTGTTTTATATCCGCATCTGCAGATAGGCGTACTGTCGCAACCACCGACGGGGTTTGAAATAATGTTCGGCTTAACGCCTGCGTTTTCAAATGCCTTGATAAGCATATTCTTCATATCGTTATCAAACTTGGTCATAAGCCATGCGTCACCCTTAACGGCATTGAAATGCTCGTAGTCACGAAGGCTGTCGATATTGAAGAAATAGGGGTTGATGAGAAGCTTTTCGTCGCCTGCGTGAGCCTTCATAAATGCTTCTGAGCCTTTAAGACCTGCTTCTTCACTACCGAGAGAAGCGATGATAACACGACAGTTATCAGGGAGCTTATCGGGGTTATTCTTGAAGTAGTTACCCATAAAGAGAGATGCGCCGACACCTGTAAGGTTATCCATTGCACCGGGTGAAGCCTTTTTCTTATCGTGAGAAAGGTAGATGCAAAGAGAATAGATACCCGGAATGAAAACGAGGGGAGCCACAAGAAGGAAAATCCAGAAAGCCTTGTTCATATCGTCGGGCTGAAGGACTGACCACATACCGAAAATCATACGGAGAATTGAGCCGATGATGATTGAAACAACGCCGACAACACCGTAAACTGTACGGAGAATCATTGTCTTCGGATTTTTAACAGCCATCTGCCAGAGCCAGCTGCTGTCTGCATGGCCGCTGAAAACGATAGTATGGTCAATCGGGCCTTTGCCGTCCATAACGGAGTAAACGTTGCAGCTTTCTTCCTGCTTGAAGAGCTTGTCAAACCAGCCCTTGTAAGTGAAAACCTGAATAACTGCAAAAATCAATGTGCAAAGAGAAACTATCAATGATGCAATCGGATGAACATAGTAAAGCGCAAGAGCAACGAAGCCTGCATAACCCATATAAGGAATTGCACCGATACTTGCTCTCGGAGCGAGCATAAACTTTTCGATAGTAGGCTTAACACCTGTCATTTCTTCCATAATTGCGGCAATGTCTTTCTGTGCTGCTCTTTCTTCATCGCTGCCCGGAAGACGGGGTCCGTGCTTATCGATAATAGTTTTGCAGAAGTTGAAAATCATATTTGCGCCCTGCTTGGCTGTTGACATAAAAATCCCTCCGTGGTTTTAATCTGTATTAGATAAAATATATCATAATTTATTTTTGCAGTCAAGAAAAACAAAGCGATGCAAGGCAGTAATTTCAGCGAATTAAATATCTGCCGTGCATCGTTATAGCTTTGGTTTATTTATTTTGAAATGATAACAAAGAGCGCTTCGTAGTTAGCAAGAGTGAGAGTTCCGTCCTCGGTGATTGGTGTGTAACTGTCGAGATACTGATCGAGAGTTGACGGATCTGCGATAACCTTTCTTGCATAGTAGTCGATTTCTGCGACATTTTCAAGATAGACTGTTTTTTCAGTCTCGCTCAGAGAGTCGATGAAATTTTTATAGTCCTGCTGAGCCTCGTTCGCAGTAAAATCGCTGTTCTCTGTGAAGTTGAGGAGCTTGTATGCAATCTGATAGGCCTTGGTTGTTGAGCCTGCTGTGCCGAAAGGACAATCCTTGATGTTGTTGAGAATTGTATCAAGGCTGTCAATTTCGATCTTTTCCGTTGACGAGGATGTTTCGGTTTCGGGAGGACGGGTCAGATCGGGTTTGGATGTTGTTTCTGTTGTGTTTTCTTCGGATACGACTATCGGAGCAGCGGTTGTTTCTTCTTTTTCTGAAAGCATATCACAAGCGCATAATGTCGAAATTATAGCAGCGAAAGCTGAAATGGTTGCAATTAATTTAAAAGCATTTTTCATAGCTGGAACTCCTTTATGTGTTGATCTTAACTATATTATATCAGCATTATTCTTTTTTGCAAGTGAAATAAATTTGCTTTTTGATGATCGATAATGTATACTGTAGATATACTGTACAAAAGCAGAGGTGTTTTTGTGAAACTGAGTTATATAGTGCCTGTTTATAAGGTTGAAAAATATCTTGAAGAGTGTGTTGAGTCTGTACTTGATCAGAGTATGGATGATTATGAGCTCATCCTTGTTGATGATGGCTCTCCCGATAATTGCCCTGCTATGTGTGACGCATACGCAGAAAAGTATCCTGAAAAAATACGCGTTGTGCACAAGCAGAACGGTGGACTTGCCTCTGCAAGAAATGCAGGTCTAAAGGTGGCAAAGGGTGACTATATCTTCTTTCTTGACAGTGATGATTATCTTGCTGAGGATAGAGTTAAAGATGTTTATTCAAAGGCTGTAGAGTTTGATGCTGATGTTTTGCAGACGTCCTTTTTCACATTTAATGAAAATACAGGGGAAAGAGGCACCGTCAGGACTTCATTTGAAATAGAAAAGCTTCATAATCATCAGGATATGGAAAGAGAGTTGTGCTACGCTTCTTCAAAAACGCGTATAATTTTTGTCTGGCGAAATCTTTATAAACGATCTTTTCTTGAAAAAAACAGTATTGTCTTTGAAGAAAATCTTCGTATGATCGAGGACGGACCTTTCAATATGCAGTCGTTTTCAACAGCCGGACGCTTTGTTGCTGTTGATATTCCCGTTTTGTGTTACAGAATCAGGGACGACAGCCTGCAGAGGCAGAAATATGTTCCCGATTATGACAAATGGCTTTATTGGCAATGGTCTCTCAAGCTCAGATATTATGCTGAAAACTGTACACCGTCGCAGATTTTTTATGAGGATATAGGCGAATATACTGTAAGATCAATTTTTCCTATGCTTCTTGCCAATGTATACAGAAACAAGTCTGAAGAAAGCTATATGGTTCTCAGACGGCTCGGAAATTCTGAAATGATGCGCAAATCTTTTGATGATTATGACATAAACAAATTCAGATCAAAATCATTTGATTGGCTGATGATCTGGCTTGTAAAGAATAAGCTCTATTTTTCAGCACACCTTATTTGTAAATTTGTTCTTTATAAATAATTTTTAATCACCGTAGTTTTTGCTATGGTGATTTCTTTTTCGCTGCCCGTTTGTGACAAAATTTTCCTCACAGACTTTTTATAATATCCGTGAGGTGGTTGAGATGATTGTGTATGCAGATGTGCTTCTGATTGTAAATCTTTTTGTGAATTATCTGCTTCTTTTTTGTTCTTCTAAGATAATGAAAAAACATACGGGACGCCTGAGGATTCTTCTCGGTGCATCAATCGGGGCAGTTTACGGCTTCGTTGTGTTTTTGCCTGAATTGCCGGGTTTTGTTGAATTTATTATAAGGCTTATAGCCTCTGCTCTTATAGTACTGGGAGCGTTCGGCTTTAAAAACATTTCTTCTTTTCTCAGAAGCTTCTGCACTTTTTTTGCTGTCAGCTTTTCTTTCGGAGGAATTATGCTTGTCTTGTGGGTAACGATTGCACCCATCGGGATGGTATACAATAACGGGGCTGTTTATTTTGATATAGATCTGGCTGTTCTTGCTGTTTCAACGGTGGTGAGCTTTGCTGTTGTCAGTATTCTTGCTCATTTTACGGCAAGGCGTGCACCCGTGGATAGCGTGGCGCTCGTTAAAATTGTATACAAGGGTAAAGAGGTCAATCTGACGGCACTGGTTGATACGGGAAATTCACTTTGCGAAACCTTCAGCGGATATCCCGTTATTCTAGGGGAATTTGACAGCCTTGAAAAGATTATTCCGAAAGCAGTGAGAGAATTTATCAACGGGGAGGATGTTTCATCTTCGCCTGAGATGAGACTGGTTATGCATAAGACTGTATCGGGGACGGGTGTTCTGCCTGTTTTTAAACCTGACTACATAGAAGTGAAATCTGTTTCGCATAATGTCAAAACAAGTGAAGTTTATGTTGGTGTAACAAAAAGTAATCTTGCAAGGGGAGAATATGAGGTGATACTCAACCCTGCTTTATTTGACGAGGAGAAACGATATGCTAAAGCTCTTGAATAAAATACGGACTCTTGTTTTAAAGCTGAAGGATGAGGAAAGCAACACGGTTTTTTATGTTAACGGCCCTGAGACCCTGCCACCGCCTCTGACAAAAGAGGAAGAGCAGAGCCTTATGGAAAAGCTTGGCGACGGTGACGAAGCCGTGAGAGAGAAGCTGATTGTACACAATCTGCGTCTGGTTGTATACATTGCAAAGAAATTTGAAAGCTCGGGTGTCGGGATAGAAGACCTCGTATCAATCGGAACAATCGGACTTATCAAGGCGGTGAACACCTTCAGACCTGATAAAAACATCAAGCTTGCAACCTATGCCTCAAGATGCATTGAAAATGAAATTCTTATGTTTTTGCGCAAAACAAGCCAATTACGCAATGAAGTTTCAATTGATGAACCGTTGAATATCGATTGGGACGGAAACGAATTGCTTTTATCGGATATTCTTGGCAGCGATGCAGATGTTGTGAACAGAGATATTGAGCTTGAGGATGAGAAAAATCTGCTGATAAAAACAATAAACTCGATGAATGAAAGAGAACGCACGATAATGTCTATGCGTTTTGGTCTTGACGGGAAAAGGGAGCACACTCAGAAGGAGGTTGCTGATATTTTAGGAATATCGCAGAGCTATATCTCCAGATTGGAGAAAAGAATAATAGAAAGATTAAGAAAAGAGATAGAAAAAGTTTCCTGATTTTAATTTTGCTGTTGAAATCTACCTGACAATAATGTATACTTGTCTGCAGGTAGATTAATTCTGCCTTATCCTTATTCAGGAGAGGAGAAACGATGCACTACATTGTTATGGACCTCGAATGGAATAACACATATGCAAAGCGTATCAAGGGGTTTATCAATGAGGTGATTGAAGTCGGAGCAGTTATGCTCGATGAAAATCTCGACTATGTTGATGAATTTTCCTGTATGGTGCGTTCGCAGATCGGCAAGAAGCTTCGCGGAAATGTCAAAAGGCTGACCCATATCACAAACGATGAGGTCAGAAACGGTGAGCCTTTCACAAAGGTTATGAGCGATTTCAAGCGTTGGATCGGCGACAGAGAAAATGTTATTCTCACTTGGGGCGACGGAGACATCAGAGTGCTTATTGAAAACTTCCGCTATCTCAACGGACTTCAGGTTTTGCCGTTTCTCACGAATTATCTCGACATCCAGCATTATTTTCAGATCAAAAAGGAAATTCCGAAAGCAAAGCAGATAGGTCTTTTCGCTGCCGCAGAGCTTGTGGATGTGGATCCCGAGCTTTTTGCGCACCACAGAGCCTTGGACGACAGTCTGGTAACAGCCGAATGTATGAGAAGAGTTTTTGATGAAAAAGATTTCTTTGACCATGTTGTTAAATGTGACGATGCTTTTTATCAGAAACTTCAGTATAAGCCACACGCAATCGGCAATATCAACCACCCGTTGGTTGATAAAACCCTGCTGTCTTTTACCTGCGATAAATGTGGTTCGAGTGGAGAGCAGCTTACGGACTGGCGATATTCAAACCAGTTTTTCAGAGCAAATTTCCACTGCCCCGTCTGCAATTACGATGCTCGTGTAGCCGTGAGATTCAAAAAGTACTTTGACAGACTGGAAACGAAAAAGAACGTTTCCATAATCAGCAACGAAAAAGTTAAAAAATAGCTGATAGCAAGAAAGCCTTGGATATTGATCCAAGGCTGCTTGCTTTTTATAAAGAAAAATAAAAGAGACTGCACCGTAAGATGCAGTCTCCGGAATTTTATTTTGAATTTGAATAGTTGGGAGCTTCCTTTGTGATGAAAACATCGTGAGGATGGCTTTCGATAAGACCTGCGTTTGTGATACGAACAAACTTTGTCTTTGTCTTGAGCTCTTCAATGTTGTGGCATCCGCAGTAACCCATACCGCCACGAAGACCACCCAGCATCTGGAAGATTGTATCTGCAACGGGTCCCCTGTAAGATACGCGGCCTTCAACTCCTTCAGGAACAAGCTTCTTGTTATCCTCCTGGAAGTATCTGTCCTTACTACCATTTGCCATTGCACCAAGGCTACCCATACCGCGGTAAACCTTGAAGCTTCTGCCCTGATAGATTTCTGTTTCGCCCGGAGACTCCTTACAGCCTGCAACGAGTGAACCGACCATAATTGCGCTTGCACCTGCAGCGATAGCCTTAACAATTTCACCTGAATATTTAATACCACCGTCTGCGATAACTGAAATGCCGTGTTTTGCAGCAACATTAGCAGCGTCGAAGATAGCTGTGATCTGAGGAACGCCGATACCTGCAACAACTCGTGTTGTACAGATAGATCCGGGGCCGATACCAACCTTAACAGCATCTGCACCTGCAGCGATGAGAGCTTCCGTAGCCTCAGCAGTTGCAACGTTACCTGCGACGAGTGAAATTTCAGGATATGCAGCCTTAACCTTAGAAACAGCCTTGATGATGTTCTGGCTGTGGCCGTGAGCTGAGTCAAGAACAAACATATCAACACCTGCCTCAACAAGGCAAGCAGCTCTGTCAAGAACATCAGCTGTTGCACCAAGAGCAGCAGCACAAAGAAGTCTGCCTCTGGAGTCTCTTGCAGAGTTCGGATACTGAACGCTTTTCTCAATATCCTTGATTGTGATAAGACCCTTAAGGTAGCCGTTATCGTCAACCAAGGGGAGCTTTTCAATTCTGTGCTTCATAAGGATAGCCTTAGCCTGCTCAAGGTTAGTGCCTACGGGAGCAGTAACAAGATTTTCCTTAGTCATAACTTCGCTGATTTTGATGTTGAAATCAGTCATAAAGCGCATGTCGCGGTTTGTAAGAATACCAACGAGCTTGCCTTCTTCGTTGCAGATGGGCACACCGGAAATTTTGTACTTTCTGCAAAGGTTTTCAGCGTCATAAGCATAGTGGTCGGGTGTAAGGCTGAAAGGTGAAGAGATAACGCCGTTTTCAGAGCGCTTAACCTTATCAACTTCCTGTGCCTGAATCTCCATGGGCATATTTTTATGGATAACACCGATGCCGCCTTCACGGGCGATAGCAATAGCCATAGGTGCTTCCGTAACTGTATCCATAGCTGCAGTCATAATAGGAGTATTGAGTGTAATTTTCGACGTGAGCTTAGTCGAAATATCAATATCCTTGGGCAAAATGTCCGATTCAGCAGGTATAAGAAGCACGTCGTCAAACGTGAGGCCTTCTTTACCAAATTTCTCATCAAAAGTCATTCAAAATCCTCCTCAACTGTGTCGATTTTTTAAATTATTTAATTATAACTTGAATTTCAAAAAAATGCAATCTTTATTTTAAACATTTTTGGGAAAATATCAAAGAAAATATTAGCTTGACCTTTCTTTTTTCAAAATATATAATATCTTCGGAGGCGATAATATGTTTAATGGAAAAATGAAGGCAATAACATTCAGCTTTGACGATGCTGTGTTGCAGGATGTGCGTATGGTCGAGCTGATGAACAAATACAATCTCAAGGGTACATTCAACCTGAATTCAGAGCTTTTGGGGACAGGTAATTTCCTGACGATCAATTCTCAGCGCATTGCTCATTATAAGCTCAGACCTGAGGATATAAAGGCCGTCTATGAAGGTCACGAGGTTGCCGTTCATACTCTTACGCATCCTAACCTCCGCAATCTTAGTGAAGAGGATATTATCCGTGAAATTGAAGAGGACAGGAAAAACCTTGAGGCTCTCGTCGGATACGACATCGTTGGTATGGCTTATCCCTACGGAGCTGTGAGCGAAAGAGAAATGCAGATCATACAAAACAATACAAAAATCCTCTATTCACGCACGACGAAGGATACGGACAGCTTTGACCGTCAGGAAAATCTTCTTGATCTGATGCCGAATGTCCATTATACAAACTTTGAGAGGTTATATACTCTTGCCTGCCGTTTTATCGAGCTGAAGCCTGATGTGCCGCAGATTTTTTACATCTGGGGTCACACATACGAAATGGATATCGACAGCAAATATTGGCAGCAGGTTGAGGACTTTTTCAAGTTCATTTCAAACCGCGACGATATTTTTTACGGGACAAATAAGGAAGTTTTGTTATAAGAAAAAGCACTCCGAGCGGAGTGCTTTTCTTTATGGCATATACCAATATGTATCAAGACCGTAATAATAAACCATTGCACCTTTTGGGATTTTCTTAAAAGCTTTGACTGCTGATAATAAATCAAGTCCTCCGACGGTGACGGCAAGCATACCGCTGAGTATAAATAATCTCAGTCCCGGAATAAGCATACCGATAAGGTAGGGTGGAAGTGTTATAACTATTGAGGGGACAGTCAATGACGCAATATATTTTGCCTTTGTAAGGGTTACAACGGGTAAGACGAAAAAATTCACTGCACCGAATCTGTAAACATAGACATCATTTTTATAAAAAATAAGCTGAACAAAAAAGTATAATACAAATGATTCTATAAGCAGTATTATAAGAGGAATTATGGAAATGAAATAGTTTTTTAAATCTCCGTTTAGTAAATAGTTAATAACAACTCGTATAGAGTGTTCAAACCAGTTTTCGTATATAATATAAGAAATTAAAAACAGTATTGCCATCAGGAGTATGCCTGTTAATACTCCTGAAATGTTTTTCTTTTTTAAATTACCGTGTTCGAAAATCGTCGATCCGGGACGGTAATGGATTTCCGGAAAAAGATCCGGATCGTTATTATACTTACCTTTATAATGAATTTTCATTTTATCTCCTTAAAATATTCCTGCCTTTTTGCCGTTTTCATTATGCTGAGATTGTGTTGACGCATAATAGAAATCAACACCCGTAGGATCTGTCAGGAAGTAATAATAGTCTGTTTCAGACGGGTAGAGAGCTGCGTTGATTGCCTTTAATCCGGGGTTGCATATCGGCCCTATGGGAAGTCCTGTGCAGTAATAAGTGCTGTAGATGTCGATATAATGCCTGATCTCGTCAGTCTGCTGAACAAGAGGCAGAGGCTTGCCTTCTGCGTCCTGCTTATAGCCGAGAAAATCTGCGAGAACATATTTGATGTAAAATGTTGTAACATCGCTTTCAAGCTTCGGGAAAGACGGGCTGTTAAGCCTGTTATGAAAAACGGATGAAACATTTGCACATTCTGCAATGTCACAGTCGCACTCTTTCTGAATGATAGAAGCAAGAGTGAGAACTTCATCAATTGTCATTCCGAGCTCTTCTGCTCTTTTCTTTATTTCAGGAGTGATTTTTCTGTTGTAATTATCAATAAATTTCTTTAAAACTGCCTTCGGGTCTGAATTTTTATAAAATTCATATGTGTCGGGAAAAACATATCCTTCAAGAAGGAAAATTCTCTCATCGGGATCGCTGATTTCAATTCCTTCATATGGTTCATTGCAGACCTTAAGAAAATCATCTTTTTTGCAGACTCCGTTTTCTTCAAGCCTTTCTGCAATCTGTAAAACGGTGAAGCCTTCAGGAAAAGTGACTTTAACGATGTCAGGGTTGTTATCGCTTTCGTCTGTAAGATAACTCTGAGTGTTGATAAAAGGTATACCTTCGCCTATGATTTCTTTAAACCATGGCTTGTCCTTGGCAAGCAGAAGAAAAGCAACGGAACCAATAATAATTGAGAGAGCGACGATGATTATAATCAGCTTTGCTTTTGATTTTTTACGCTTTTTTACAGGCTCCGAAACAGTTTCGGATGTTTCGTCTTTTTCGTCATCGACTTCGATTTCAATATATTTTTTGAATTCCTCAGTTTCTTTGATTTCTTCGGAAAGGTCAGCAGTTTTTTCTTTTATTGTATTTTCATCTTTTAAATTTTCTTTGTCATTATTCATAATCTGTACCTCTGAAAAATAGTGTTTTTATGATACATTAAATTATCCTCCGTGTCAATAAAAGCATTTTTTCTGCAGATAATAATTGCGGAGGTGAGATTATGGAAAAGAAAAACAAAAAGCAGAAAAAGCAAAACAAGCTGTCTCCCGTTGTTGAGTCAATCGTTGAAGAGTGGGAAACAGCTGATGAGGATGGAGTTTTTGATGCGTTGGGAAGCTATACGGGAATGGCGAATGACGGCGGCAGACCTGTTCAGGATGCTGATGACTTATAAAAAATCAGGGGTAGATTTTCTCTACCCCTGATTATATGGTCAGTCTTTTTTGTAATTGAGAATCTTAACTGCGCCCCAACCTGTTACAAGTGCAAATGAAACCATAACGAGAATGTTGTGAAGCTGGTCAAGGTAGATGAAGTTCATATATTCCTGACAGCAGATAAACATATACGCCATGAAAATATAAATCACAAAACAAGGAAGAGAGAATGTGCAGTATTTCTCATAAGAAATTTTATCAAGCGTAATGCCGAATTTTTTTGCAAGGATTGCAACGATTGCTACTGCCACAAGCACAGCAACGACGGTTGCAATAATCTGATATTTCGATTCGTCAAAGCGCTCAAGTACAGGACGGACAATGCTGATGCCGATCATTCCGACAAGACCGAGGATGAATGTGAGAATATCCGTAACCTTCTTCGGAAGCTTATCAAACATCGGTTCAGTGACATCTTCACGAGTCTTTATGCTTACCAGAAAGGCGGTAATAATTCCACCAGCGATGAAGCCTGTGAAGTATTCCCAGAGTGACCACGGAGCGAAGTTAGCAGGAAGGCTGTATCCCTGAAGGTGATGATATCCACCGTTGCCGAAGAAGAAGAAAAGATCGGAAACGGTGATTGCAAAGGAGAATGCACAGCAGGTAACTGCACCTGTTGCAGCTGCTCTCTTATCCTTGATAATAAATCTTGTCACAAAAAGGCTTGCAAGTGCACTGAGAGCTGCAGAAATTGTCTTGATTTCCTGGAAATAGTTTCTGCCGGGTATGCCAAAATGCTTCTTTGCCCATGCATCGTTGTCAAAGTGCTGAAGGAAGACCTTGTATACGCTGTCATCAATTCCTGCTGCACGGAGCTCGTCGCCCAAAACCTTGCCTGATTCAGGCTGAACAAAGTCAAGGATAAAGTGGGAAACACTCGCTTTTGCAATGAGGTTCACAGCATAGAAAACAACGAGGAGAATGATAAGGTCGCGAAGCTTCCATTGTTTATCGCTGAAGCCACGACCGAGCATAATTCCGAAGAGAGAAGCAACACCGAAGCCGAGGCAAAGCATCATAAATACACCTGAGAAAGGTGAGACATAAGCAAAGCCTGCATCTCCAAGGTCGAGCCTGCCCGTAATCTGCTCGAGAAGGGTACCCCAGGCGGGTGTTGTCAGCATAAAAGCCAGAGCTGTGAGCGATGTCCAGAGAAGGTTCAGCTTCTTTCTGGCGCCGATTGCCGCTGAGATGAAAAGAACATAAACTATACCTGCGTTAAGAAGTCCCCATGATGAACCCCAACCGTGAGTGCCTCTGACTCTCCAGAGGAAGCCCATGAGTAAGGCACCGATAAGGACGATGAATATTTTGCCTGAAACGGATTGCTTTGTGCGTTCCTGCATATTTAATCCCCCTATAGTATTTTTTAGAATTATAACATATTCTTTTTTCACTTTCAATATCCACAATCTGTTTTATTGACAAAGAAGTTTGGGTATAGTATACTTTAGTAGTCAAATAATTAAAGTGAGGTAATGTTTTATGAATATAGCTGTTGTTCTTGCAGGTGGCTCCGGCAGCCGTATGGGTATGGTTGACAGACCGAAGCAGTTTATCGATATTTACGGAAAGCCCGTTATAATTCATACACTCGAAGCTTTTGAAATCAATGAAAAAATTGATGCAATATGTGTTGTCTGCGTAAAAGAATGGCAGGATGATCTCTCACTCTGGCTCAAGGAGTACGATATCCGCAAAGTCCGTTGGATTGCAGACGCAGGTTCAACAAGGCAGGAGTCTTCTCTTAATGCTCTTGATGCGATCAGCGAGGTGTGCGGTGATGATGATTATGTTATAATTCACGATGCTGCAAGACCTCTTATCTCGCAGAAGATTATCAACGATAATATAATAAAGGTTCGTGAGTTCGGCGCTTGTGATACTGTTGTTCCTGCTCACGATACAATAATCAGAAGTGTTGACGGTGAAACTCTTGAGTCTATCCCTGTGCGTAAAGAGCTTTATATGGGTCAGACTCCTCAGTCTTTCAGATATTCAATCGTAAGAAAAGCTTATGACGATTATTTCGCAATGCCTGAGGATGAGCGTCCGGAGATGACGGACGACTGTGGACTTGTTCTTGCTGCAGGAGTAAAAATCGGAATGGCTATGGGCGATAAGCTTAATATGAAAATCACAACAATGGAAGACTTGCTTCTCGTAAAGTCAATTGTAAGAACAGGCAGATAATCTGATCTGTTTAATTTAGGAAGGATGAAGTATCTTGTTCGCTAAAAGTTATAAAATAACAGAGCCGAAAAGATTTGAAATATTTGTTGAAGATATTCAGAATAAAGACGTACTTGTCCGTCCGGAATATCTTGCTGTCTGTAAGGCTGATATCCGTTATTATCTCGGAAACAGAAGCCTTAACGTGCTTAAGAGAAAGTTTCCGATGAGCCTTATTCACGAGGCAACAGGTGTTGTTGTCAAGGATAAAAGCGGAAAGCTTGCACCGGGTCAGAGAGTTGTCCTTCTTCCTTGCCGTAAGGCAGAGGATTGCGATGGTACAAAGTGCGACGAGTGCGTAAGAGATAATCCTCATCTGCTTGACAACTACTGTCCCGAGTCAAAGTTCTGTTCAAGTAATTTTGACGGCTTCAGTAAGGAGCTTATGGATATAAGCACAGATTATCTTGTGCCGATTCCTGACGAAGTAGGAGCAGAGGCTGTTTTTTCAGAACTCATTTCTGTTGGCTGCTGTGCACTTCGCCGTGCAGGACTTGATAAGTCAAATGCTCCTAAGAATATTGCAATCTGGGGCGACGGAATTATGGGTTATATCACCGCTCTCGTTGCAAAGTACAGCCTTGGTTGTGAAGTCGATGTTATCGGACTTAGCAAAGAAAAACTCGCAGAGTTTGATTTTGCAAATATATATTACTCAAACGATATTGAAGAGTTGCCGAGAATGACTGTTGCCATTGAGGCAGTAGGTGGAAATGCATCCGGAATTGCTGCAAATCAGGCGATTGATAAGCTTTACTCCGGAGGAAAGCTTATCCTTTGCGGCGTTGCAAACGACAATATTCCTCTTAATACAAGAATGGTGCTTGAACACGGCCTTTCAATCAGAGGTACAACCAGAAGCACAAGATGCGACTTTGAAAATGCACTCGAGCTTCTTAAAATTGAAGGTTTCAGGCAGAGAGTGCTCAAACTGCTTCTTTCAACGGTTGAGGTTGACGATATCAAAAAATACTATGCAGTGTTTGAAAAAGAATCAAAGTCAACAGCGCTCGGCAAGAACATTATGAAAATTTCATTCTAAAACAAAACGGATATAAGGCAAAGGCCTTATATCCGTTATTTCATCTCAGGAAGAGATTTAATATAATCAATTGCTGCTTTTGCTGAGTTTTCGGGCAGATCAATAATGTTTTCTGCATCCTTGATATTTTCAAGATAATGCGCATCAGAATCAACAAAAACCTGAACACCCGAAAGAATAGGATGTGTTTTTATAAGCGACTCTCTGTCTGCTTCGGCTGTCATTTCAACGCAGGAAAATCCCATATCCTCCGTTATCATACCGAGGTTTGAAATCACGCTGTAAGAGCTTCTGTCTATATGCGCAGGGTAGCAGACGCCACCGTAGCTGCGTACTGTTTCGCAGACTTCGCTTATACTGATTGAGCTTGCGAGGGTCAGAAGATTTTCCTGCTTGCCGAGGATATTATCCCGCTCATCCATAATCAACTGCTCACCGAAAATATCAGGTCTGTTTTTGACGGGAGGCATCGTTGAAAGAACGAAATCAGAAAATCTCATCGCATTCCCAATATCATCGAAAAGGCAGACAACATGAACTTCCTCCGATGTGCAAAGCTCCATACCGGGAATTACGGTTATCCCGATTTCATTTCCGACCTTGATTGCAGAGGCACAGTTTTCGCAGGTGTTGTGGTCTGTCAGCGCAATGATATCAAGCCCGAGAAGCTTTGCCATATTGACAAGGTTGTAGGGTGTCATATCGTTATCACCACAGGGTGAAAGGCACGAATGAGTATGAAAATCGTAGTAAAGCTTCATTTTAAATCAGCCTTGAAATGGCAGCTGCCATCTGATATGAATTTTTCTCCGTCTGCAGGATGATAACATCGTTCTGCCTTGCTCTGTTAAGAGCATCGTCGTCGAGCGCAGCGTTTTCCGTCAGCACGATGCAGGCAACATCTGCAAGTACGGCAACTCCGATGGAGTTGATATTGCCCATAACCGTCAGCCAGACATCACCCTCATTTGCACGGGACATAACCCAGCTGAGCAGATCACCGCAATAGCATCCGCTGATTTCTTTGTTCAGATCTTCACCGCAGAGAACTTTCAGGTCAAGCTCTTCTGTAAGTTTTTTTACGTCCATTTCAGTTTCTCCTCGTCAATACCTCTGAAGGGTACGGGTATAAGTTTGTCGATTTCCTTCTCAGCAAGTTCTTTTGAAGCCATTTCGTTTTTGATTCTGAAAATGCAGTCGTCAACGCTTGCATAGCCTCTTACGATATCTTCAGCAAGAGCACGGCAGGTCGGAGCGCCACAGGTGCCACAGTCAAGACCCGGGAAATTTTCAACCATTGCCGAAACCTGATTCATCAGCTTCATAGAGTCTGTAACATTATCTGCAAGCTTGAGGACGGAAAGAGGCTCAAGGGGATAGTCCCAGCCGAGCTCTTTCGGAATTTCAGTTTCAATATGATTGCAGGAAACGGGAAGATATTTTTTGAGAGTTGAAAGTCTTGTCTTTGCAACGAAGGTGTTAGCAACGGTAAGACAACCTCCGACGCAACCTCCCGTACAAGCGTTAAGCTCGATAAATTCTATGTCGTTGAGCTTTTCGTCCTCAACCTCTTCAAGAATCTGTATAACATTTTCGATTCCGTCTGCAGCTATGTATTTTTCACACAGAGAAGCTGAAGCTTCTCCACCGCTTGCAGCCCAGCCGACACCTATTCGGCCTGACTGCTCAAGAGATCTGAGCTTCTCGGAGTCAAGCTTTTCCATTTTTTGCAGAAGGATAGGATAAATCTCACTCATCGCAATCGCTCCGTTAACATCAGAGCTGTTTGCAGCAAGAGGGGATTTGATAGCCGTTATCTTTGCAGGGCAGGGCGTTATGAAAAATACACCTATATCCTCATCGGAAAGTCCTGTTTTTTCTCTTGCTTCTATTCGCGCGAGTCTTGCAGATTCATCCATAGGTGTTTTGAGAGTGATCATATTGTCAATCAGCTCAGGGTAACGGACACGGATAAGCCTGATAACAGCAGGGCAGGCAGTAGAGATAACGGGTTTTACAAGGTTTTGAGTTTTAAGCATTTTTCTTGTTGCATCAGAAACGATTTCAGCTCCCTTTGCAACCTCAAAAACGCTGTCAAAGCCAATTTCCAGAAGCGCCGTAAGAACATAGTTTACATCATCAAGATTATTGAACTGACCGTAAAGTGACGGCGCAGGCAGAGCGATTTTATATTTATAAGCCTCAATGTCGGAAAGAGGGTCACTCATTGCTGTTTTGGCATGATGAGGGCATATCCGGATGCACTCGCCACAGTCGATGCAACGCTCAGAGATGATCGTCGCCTTACCGCGTCGCACACGGATTGCCTGAGTCGGACAGCGTTTGATACAGTTCATACAGCCAAGACATTTGTCTTTGTTCAGGCTAACTGAATGAAACACAGTACTCATTTTTCTCCTCCTTTTGATTTTTGTGGTAATAATTATTTGTTGAAAATTTTAAGTGTGATAGTTGTACCGACGCCGATTTCGGTGTCGATTTTCATTTCGTCAGTATATTTTTTGATGTTCGGCAGACCCATACCTGCACCGAAGCCGAGCGAACGCACATTTTCGGGTGCTGTTGAATAGCCTTCCTTCATAGCAAGGTCTATATCAGGGATACCCGGACCTTTATCGGCAAGGATAACCGTTATGCATTCGGGTGTGATGGTTGCATCAATCACTCCACCCTCAGCATGGATAACCATATTGATTTCTGCCTCGTAGACAGCAATTGCAACATTTCTTACGATTGCTGCGTCAAAGCCGAGGTCTTTAAGAGAACGCTTAAGCTTGCCCGATGCTTCACCTGCGCAGGTGAAGTCATAGGCATTGACATCATAATGAAGTTTTACCTCTTCCATTATTTTCCACTGCCTCCTCTGAGTCCATGTGCATAAAGGCGACCGCAGGATGTGAACATTTCGAGATCAGTCTTGATAAGAACGATCTCACGGTCCTCTGCAAGGTTGATCATTCCGATGTCGGGTGATTTACCTCTTACAAAAACGATACATTTCATATCCATCATCTCAGCAGTTCTTACGACCTGTGGATTTACAAGTCCCGTAAGAAGAACTGCCTGCTCTTTAACATATGCGAGAACATCACTCATCATATCACTGCCGCAAGCTTTAAAAACTTCACGGTCGAGGAAGTCCTCACCGTAAACGATAGTACCGTCGAGAATTTCAATAATTTCTTTAACCGTCATATTTAACCCTCCATGAGAATTATTACATTATATGATACCATATATTGCAGTAAAAATCTACATAAAATACTTCTGAATTTACTAAAAAATGTGAAAAATTAATGAATTTTTGAGATAGAAGTGTATAAACAGTACTGTTCGGTATCGCATTTCCAAAAACAAAACACTCACAAAGATGAGATACGACCTTTGTGAGTGTTAAATGCAATTATTAAACTTTCAATAAAGCTTATTTCTTAATCTGCCAGAAGCCGACCTTCTTCATAACCTTTGAGAGGGTTTTGTTTGCGATGTATGAAGCTTTCATTGCGCCCTCTGCAGCACATTTTTCGATGTATGCCTTGTCAGCCATAAGCTCGTTGTACTTTTCCTGAACAGGCTTGATGCTTTCAATGACGCTTTCAGCAACTGCAAGCTTGAAATCACCGTAGCCTTTGCCGTCAAATTCCTTTTCAATTGCGTCATAGTCAAGACCTGTGCAGCAGGAGTAGATTGACATAAGATTGTTGATGCCGTCCTTACCGTCAGCATATCTTACCTTTGCCTCAGAGTCTGTAACTGCAGACTTGAACTTCTTACGGATATCATCGGGAGTGTCAAGAAGAGAAACGGAAGCCTTCGGATTCGGGTCGGATTTGGACATCTTCTTTGTCGGATCCTGAAGAGACATAACCCTTGCACCTGCTTTACCGATGTAGGGATTGGGGATTGTGAAAGTAGGTGAGTAGATGCCGTTGAAACGCTCGGCGATATCTCTCGCAAGCTCAAGGTGCTGCTTCTGGGCTGCACCGATAGGCACATAATCTGCCTGATAAAGAAGTATGTCTGCTGCCATAAGAGTCGGATATGAGAAAAGACCGACATTGATATTGTCTGCGTGCTTTGCAGACTTATCCTTGAACTGAGTCATTCTTGCAGCTTCACCAAACTGAGTGTAGCAGTTGAGAATCCATGCAAGCTCTGCGTGCTGAGGTACGTGCGACTGAACGAAAACAACACTCTCTTCAGGGTCAAGGCCGATGGCAAGAAGCAAAGCGTACATTTCAAGTGTCTGTTTGCGAAGCTTTGCGGGCTCCTGACGGACGGTGATTGCGTGAAGGTCAGCGACAGCGTAAAGGCAGTCGTTATCCTTGCTCATTGAAGCCCAGTTCTTGAGCGCTCCGAGATAGTTGCCGAGCGTGGGTACGCTCGTCGGCTGGATTGCACTGAGCACTCTTGCTTTCTTTTCTGTATTTTCCATAATAATACCTCCGATGTGTAACTGCTACACATTCTAACACATTTAAACGGGATTGTAAATCATAAATATTTGTGATACAATACTTTTTGTTGATTGGAGTGATAATTTTGGCAAAATTTGACTGTGTACTGCTTGATTTTGACGGCACGGTTGCCGACACAAGCGAAGGAATATTTGAAGGCATACGCTACGGAATAAGAATGGAAGGCTTGCCTATGCCGAGCCCGGAAAGTATGAAAACTTTTATCGGCCCTCCGCTTAATGAGGGCTTCCGGAATCATTTTCCCGAGGCAAGCGATGAGCAGATTGAAATGATGATAATTCACTACAGGGCTAAATATTCCGTCAGCGGTTATTATAAATTCAAACTTTTTGACGGAATGGAGGATCTGCTTCTGACTTTGAGAAAAGCCGGTATCAAAACGGGTGTTGCAACCTCTAAACCTCAGGTCTTTATGGATCATATTGCAAAAACCTGCGATCTTGAAAAGTATTTCGATGTCATCGTCGGTGCTGAGTCTGATAAGCTTGATGCGGGTAAAAAGGATATCATTGAAAAAGCGTTTAATTCTTTGAAGGTTCACGGCTGCGAAAAGCCTGTTATGGTGGGTGATACCAAGTTTGATATCATCGGATCAAGAGAAGCAGGTGTGCCGAGTATCGCCGTAACCTTCGGCTTCGGCAGTGTTGATGAAATGATTGTCAACGGAGCAAACTATGTTGCAAAAAATTGCGAGGATATTAAAAATATTGTCTTCGGAAAATAAAAAGACTGTGCCGTTTGGCACAGTCTTAATTTTTTATCAGTCTTCAAGTGTGATAAGGTTAATACATTTAACGGGGCAGACCTCAGTACATTTACCACATCCCGTACATTTTGCAAAGTCAACCTTTGCACAGAAGTTTTCAACCTTGACAGCTTCAGCCTCACAAGCCTTGACGCATTTCATACAGCCGATACAGCCAAGTTCACATTCTTTTCGTGTAACAGCGCCCTTGTCTTTATTGACACAAAGAACAACTGCCTTTGCTTCATGAAGGGGCATCATTTTTATAAGATTGTTGGGGCAGGTCTTAAGGCACATCTTACAAGCCTTGCACATTGCGGGGTTGACTCGTGCGACACCGTCACAGATACGGATTGCTTCGTAAGGACAAGCCTTTGCACAGTCGCCAAGGCCGATACATCCGTAGATACACTCCTTCGGGCCACCGAAAAGCTGCTTTGCCATCAGACAGGATTCAACACCGTTGTAAACCATCTTTGTCTTTGCTTTTTCGCAGAAGCCCTGACAGGTAACAACAGCTGCAGAGGGGGCAACATTACCTGCCGCGAGACCTGCAATCTCAGCAATCTGAGCTGAAACATCGTTGCCACCGGGTGAGCAAAGGGCAGTGTTTTTGGTAATACCCTTTGAAAGAGCGGCAGCATAGCCGTCACATCCGGAAAAACCGCAGGCGCCGCAGTTTGCGCCAGGGAGACATTCACGGATAGCTTCAGCTCTTTCGTCTACGGGAACCGCCATAACGATTGATGCTACGGCAAGGCCGAGACCTGCAATAAGACCGATGACAGAAACTATCAATACAGCAATTAAAATTGAACTCATATTTCCGTCCTCCCTTACGCAAAGATGTTTTCAACGACTCCTGCAAAGCCGAGGAAAGAAAGTGAAACGAGTGAAGCTGCGACGAGAGTTATCGGAAGTCCTTTGAGGAATTTCGGAATGTCGCAGGATTCAAGTCTTGAACGGACACCTGCAAACATAACCATTGCTACGAGGAAACCGACACCGCCACCGATTGCGCAGATGAGAGATTCAATGAAATTGTAGCCGTTGTCAATGTTAAGAGTAACAACGCCCAGAACTGCGCAGTTTGTAGTGATAAGAGGAAGATAGATGCCGAGAGAATTATAAAGCGAAGGGATATATTTCTTAAGCACTATCTCAACCATCTGAACGAGCGCTGCAATAACAAGGATGAATACGATAGTCTGAAGGTATTCAAGGTTGTTTGCAACGAGGAGATATTTGTTGATAGGGTAGGTAACTGCAGTTGAAAGAGCCATAACGAAGATAACTGCGAGAGACATACCGACTGCCGTGTTTACCTTCTTTGAAACACCGAGGAAGGGGCAGATACCGAGGAACTTTGCAAGAACGAAGTTCTGCGTAAGAATCATCGTGAGCAGGATACTCAACAAACCTTTAGTAAGCTCCATTATGCTTCAACCTCCTTCTTCTCACAGGACTCTTCAGTTGCCCTGATTGAGCAGGATTTGGCCATGGGACAGTTTTCGCAACCCTTAAGCTCTGCTTTGGGCTTGCCCTTTGATTCAGCGAGCTTGTTGGCAAGAGCCATAACAAGACCGTATGTGAAAAATCCACCGGGAGCAAGGATGAAAATAAGCATTGGATTTTCATTAAGGAACGGAATTGAGAAACCGTTGAAATCGTTTCCGATAAGTCCGCCGATACCTGCAAGGAAGGTTCCTGCTCCGAGGATTTCACGGATCGTTGCCATAACGAAAAGAGCTGCCGTAAAGCCTATGCCCATTCCAAGACCGTCAACGGCAGAGGCGAGAATGCCGTTCTTACCTGCAAAAGCTTCTGCACGACCGAGGATGATACAGTTAACAACGATAAGCGGAAGGTAAACACCGAGCTGCTCATCAAGAACGGGAACAAAAGCCTTAACAAGCATCTGAACGATCGTAACGAAGGATGCGATAACTACGATGTAGGCAGGGATACGCACCTTGGCAGGGATAACCTTTCTCAATGCGGAAATAGCAATGTTTGAGCATACGAGAACGATTGAAGCTGAGATGCCCATACCGATAGCACCCGTAACGGAAGTTGAGGTTGCAAGTGTCGGGCAAGTACCGAGAACGAGTCTTAAAACAGGGTTTTCGATAACGAGACCTTTGGTAAATTCTTTACCGAGTGATTTTTTCTCTGCCATCAGTTTGCACCTGCCTTTCCTTCTGTTATGGTTTTGTAATCAGCCATAGCAGCATTTACTGCCTCTGTAACTGCTTTTGATGAAATCGTTGCGCCTGAAATAGCGTCAATTTCATTGTTCTCTGCTTTCGCGGAGTTTTTAAGAACAGTAACAGTACCGTTCATACCGATAAATTTGTCTTTGAATTCGGGTTTATCAGCGTTCATACCAAGACCCGGAGTGTCGGCAATCTGAAGGATGTCAATACCGGTGATTTCACCCTTAGTGCTAATGCCGGTCATAACGATTATGTCTCCACCGTAGCTCTTAGCTGTCTTTGTGAAAACCATGCCGACTTCTTTGCCGTTCTTATCAAGGCCGACAACATAGCTGATGCCACCGCTTGTCTTTTCTTCAAATTTCTCTGCATCTGAAAGAACGGTTTTTCGTGCATCAATTTCTGTCTGCACTGCGAGGTCTTCGATAATCGGAGCTGTAACCTGATTTGCAAAAGCAAGAAGAGATGTTGCAACGAGGCAGATGAGGAAAAGAGCAATTGTAGGAACTAATATGTTTTTTGTCATTTTGCAATACTTTTTT
>JAZORX010000229.1:0-14384 GCA_045656845.1 Acutalibacteraceae bacterium
GTATCAATATGAAAACTAACATTTCGCATTACGGCTTTATGCCTGACGGCAAGGAAGTCAAGCTTTATTCAATCACAAACGATAACAATGTTACCCTTCAGCTTATTAACCTCGGTGCAACGCTTCAGGCACTTTACGCACCTGACAAGTACGGCAGAATAAACGATATCACAATCGGCTTTGACAGCCTCTACGGTCACCTGAACTTTACGGATTACCAGGGTAAGGTTGTCGGCAGATATGCAAACAGAATTGCAAACGGCAGCTTCAGCCTTAACGGAAAAAAATATCAGCTTACTCAGAACGAAAAAGACAAGACCTGCCTTCACAGCGCAGGCGAATTTTCGGATGCTGTCTGGGCTGCAATCATCGCAGACGATAACGCAGTTGAGTTTTCATACACAAGCCCTGACGGCACAAGCGGCTTTGAGGGTAACCTTACAGCTAAGGTAAAGTACACTCTTACCGAAGATAACAAGGTAGTGATTGACTATTCTGCTGTCTGCGATAAGGACACTGTGATGAACTTCACAAACCATGTTTATTTTAATCTTAACGGCTCTGCAATGAGCGATGTGCTTGACCACGAGATGCAGATGAATGCATCGCACTATGTTCCTATTGATGCAGATTCAATCCCGACGGGCGAAATCCGTGATGTCAAGGGAACTGCATTTGATTTCAACACTTCCTGCACGATCGGCAAGAGAATTTATGATAACGACGAGCAGCTCACTCTCGCAAGAGGTTATGACCACAACTTCTGCCTTTGCCATAAGGACGGCGAGGCTGACGCAACTGTTAAAGAGCCTGTCAGCGGCAGAGTGCTTAAGATGTATACAGACCTTCCCGGCGTTCAGCTCTATACGGGTAATTTCCTTGACGGCTCTGTTATCGGCAAGGGTGGTATGCCGATTGTGAAGCACGCAGGCTTCTGCCTTGAGACTCAGTTCTATCCCGATTCACCAAATCAGCCCGATTTCCCGTCCTGCGTATTCAAAGCAGGCGAGGAGTTTAAGTCAACGACAGTCTTCGCAGTTTCGGTTGAAGAATAATCACATAAAATATGCGGCAGAATCATCAACGGTTCTGCCGCATCTTATTTTATATAGCAAATATATAAAAAAAGAAAAGGCTGAGCTTTGGCTCAGCCTTTATGTAGTTTAATCGTTAAGGATTAAAGAGTCGGAAGAAGTCCGAGAAGGAGATCGTTGAGACCCTGGAAGAATGTGATGATCTTGATAGCCTGCTCGATAGCCCAAGCCTTAAGTCTCTCTTCCCATGTGGGAACCGGAGGAGTCTGGATAACGTGACCTGAAACGATGTAGAGAATATCGAAACCTGCGTCGATCTGCTCAAACTCACCTGTTGTGTCGTTCCAAAGCTCGATCTGTGAGAATGCGAAATCAGCATATGCTCTGTCTGCATACTCATACCAAACAGGAGCGCCGATGTCAAGCTGGCAATCCATCTCTGTGCCGTCTTCGTTGTAGCCCGGGTAATCCTCTGCAACTGTAACTGTTACATAAGCGATAGGCATTGCTTCCTGATGAAGGATGCTTTCGTCTGCAACCTTGATACCGAACATATTGCAGTACATATCTCTTGCTTCAGCAACGATAAGCTCGTAACCGTTAAGAGCCTGAACTTCTTCTGAAGCTCTGATACCTGTGATGTTCATGTAGCCGTTGTTGAAAGCGTCACCTGCGAGTGTGAAGTTGATACCAAGAAGGATGTACTCGCTCTCAGGGCAAGCTTCTGAAGTGTAGTCTGATACGATGTAAACAGGGATTTCAACAGTTTCGCCTGCGTTAACGTATGTGTTCTCACTTACAAGATAGATTTCACCCTCTGTCTGTGCCGGGAAAGGAGGGAGAACGATGCCTGTGTTCTCTTCTTCACCCTCAGCAAAAGCTGTAAGACCGAGTGAGAAAACCATAATTGCAGCGAGAAGGATTGCTAAAATCTTTTTCATAGTAGATTTCTCCTTTTCTTTTTTTGCGTTTTCACGCTTTTTATTTTACGTCACTTTTTACTGATTTCACAGCGACAGTAACGTATTTTCTATATATTAGCACAAGAGATATTGTTTATAATTCCAAAAAAGAAAAATAACAAACTTTTTCAAAACTTATTTTGGGAAGCAGATTGCCTGCATAACGGTGTTGGAAATCGTTCCTGCAACGTCAAGTCCATATCCTGAATTTTCTGCAACACAGACCACAGCATATGGTGTTTCGGGGTTCATTGAGAAGCCAACAAACCAGGAATGAGGGTCACCGTTATCAACCTGCGCAGTTCCTGTTTTTCCACACATCTGAAGGTTTTTGAAGGTTGAATCACCGTATTTGTTAACAACATTGGACCTCATATAGTCCACCATGCGGTTTGCGATTGCACTGTCGAGCGAGACGGTTTCGCTTTTTGTCGTTGTGCCGACGGGTGTTGAAACGCCTGCAGGTGTCGTGATGCAGTTGATATAATACGGCTTGATTGCAGTTCCGCCATTTGCGATAGCTCCCATAAGGGTCAGCATATGGCAGGGGTTTGCAAGTGTCGTATATTGGCCGATACCTGCCCAGCCGAGGTCGGAGGGACTTGCTTTTGAAACATTGAACGAGCTTTTTGAAATCGGTGTTTCGCCCATATTGTCCTTTGCGTTAAAGCCGAGCTGATTTGCTGTTTTTGTCATTTTTTCAGTTCCGAGCTCGATTGCAAGCTCAGCGAAAACGCAGTTGCAGGAATTGTTGAAGCCCTCTTCAAAGTTGAGGATGCCGTGAACGCCGTTACACTTAACGATACCTGTTCCTGCGTCATAAGATCCTGTGCAGTTGAACCTTCTTGTTTCAAGGTCGGGGATATTCTGAATTGCGCAGATTGCAGTTACCGTTTTGAAGGTTGAGCCGGGAGTGTAAACGCCCGTAAAGAATCTGTTGATATAAACTCCCTCATAAGCAGGGTTGTTATCAATATCCGTCGGCTTGTTAAGAGGGTCGAAGGAAGGCGTTGAAACCATACAGATTATTTCGCCTGTTTTGTAGTTGTAAACAGCAACGGTGCCTTTCCTTCCTCCCATCGCATCGTAAGCGATTTTGCAGACCTTGGCATCGAGAGTAAGCGTAACATCGTTACCTCTGCCGTACTTTTTAAGGTTATAAACACCGTTGACAAAATCGTAGCCCGAGAGCTGATTTCCGTAAACAGTCTGAACACCCGTGGAAATAAATCCGGTTGTGTCGCCGATAGAATGAAGAAAAGCTTTTCTTACGGTTTCTGAGCCGTGATAGGCTCGTTGACCGTTTTCACTGTATGCAAGTCTTTCACCATTACGGTCATAGATTGAACCTGCATTGAGAATCTGCCCCTTTGCGTAGAGGTGACGGTTAGCCGTCATCGAAGCCCACTCTTCGCCGTGGGTATAGAATGAATAAAACATAAAACCAAGGCCGACGAGAAAGGCAATGATGAAAACATAGAGAAAATAAGCGCGTTTTGTTGTATTGTTCATCGTGGCGGCCTCCTGTTAGTGTTTTGTACTCTTCCCTGAGGTGGAGGCGTAGCAGGTCTGCGCTGAGGTGGTTGCTTCTGTGCAGGTGCCTGACGGGAAGGTGCCGCACCCTGACGGGGAGCAGACGGCCTATGAGGAGGAGCCTGACGCTGAGGAGCTTGTCTCTGCTGAGGAGCCTGCCTCTGCTGAGGAGTCTGCCTAGCAGGTGCCTGTCTTTGCTGAGGAGTCTGCCTTGCAGGAGCCTGTCTTTGCTGAGGAGGCTGCTGCATCGGTCTTCTCTGCTGATTGGGTTGACCTTTCGGAGGCGCAGGAGGACGGACGGGCCGTCTCTGCTGCGGCATACCACGGTTGGTACGGGGACCCAGCCTCGTCATCCTCATTCCTTCAGGATAGAGAGGATGCTCGGGAAGAATTGTCTTTGAAAGCTTCGGGTAAGTCCTGATATCTGCCGCCTTTATGAATGCGAGAAGTCCCCACGAGCAGATAAGGCTTGAACCACCTCGGCTGATAAACGGAAGCGTAACACCCGTAAGAGGAAGAATATCCGTTACGCCGAAGATGTTGAGTGCTGTCTGGAAGAGCATCAGTCCTCCTGCTGCGCAGGCTGCGATTGCGTAGAATGTAGAACGGGTTGTTCTTGCAACCTTGATTGCGTAGATGAGGATGAAAACATATGTAAGCACGATGAGAAGAGCGAGGATCATACCCCATTCTTCGCAAAGCATACCGAAAACAAGGTCAGTCGTTGAAGCGAAAATATGCTTGAGCTTGCCTTCGCCTATGCCGAGTCCGAAAAGTCCGCCGCTGACAGAATAGATCAGCACTCGTGTCTGCTGCATACCGGTGCCGTTCATATCCTCCCAGACGTGACGGTAGGTTGCAAATCTTGCGGCAACCGTCGGACGGAACATAATAATCATTATCGCACCGAGCGCTGCAACAACGCAGACGAGAGCGATCGTTCGCATATCGCCCGAGCGCATAAACGCAATGATAACAAAAGTAAAGAAGAAAATAAGCGCAGTACCGAAGTCCTTCATAAGGAAAAGCGCACCAACGCAACCGACGGAGAAGATAATGTATTTGATGATACTCTTCGTGGTCTGAAGCTTGTCAAGCGATGCTGCACCGACGAAAATGAAGGCGAGCTTGACTATTTCTGAAGGCTGGATTGAAAAACCTGCAACGGTGATCCAGTTTCTTGCACCGTTGGTCGTTTCGGCAAGCAGAAGGTTGAGTCCAAGCAGACCGACTGCCGCGAAAGCGACGGGCATACGCAGCTTCATAACTATATCGGTACGCCTGAGCGTTATGATAAGAACGATGAAAACACAAAGACCCAGAAGGATTGCAAACATCTGCTTGAGTGCATAATCCTCATAAACGCTTGAGGAAACGGTCAGTCCGATTCCCGAGAATAGAAAGCCGATGACTTCAAGCTCGAAGTTATTCTGCCCGCAGAAAGCAGCAGCAATGAAAAAGTACAGCCATTCAACAGCGATATACGCGCCGAAAATTGCAAGAAGATTGAAATTGAGCTTATCGGGGACAACAACGGGATAAGCCGTAATCACCTGAAAAACGGTGACGACCATCATTATAAAGCCCCAATGAAACCGTTTGTTAAGTCGTTCGCTGCTCACGGTATGCCTCCTTTCTTTGCAGATAGATAGATTTATTATAACATCAAAGGGCAGGTAAACTCAACAGTTTATTTAAATTTAATTGCAGGGGTTGAAAAAAATCCTTGCTGTGGTAAAATTCTGATAGAGGGTGGTGATTTTTTGGCGAATATAAGATTTGATAATTTCTCAGGCGATACGGTGACTGTTTTTCTTGACGGAAAGTCCGAAACTGTCGAAGAGGATGGCAAGGTGACCTTCGACTCGCTTGAAAAGGGAGAGTACAGCCTGAGGATACACCGTACGAGAGTGCCGTTTGACTCGGAAACGGAGCATGAAGTGCAGAACAGATCTTTTACGGAAGAGCTGCAGGGACAGGATAAGACTCTGCACATTCCTCTTGACCTTGAAGCAACGCTCAGGCTTGATTCGTCAAAGTCGGTTGTTACGGTGAAGTCTGATATATCGGCAAAAGAGGGCAGAGGGCTTGATGTTATCTTTGCTTCGTATTCGCTGTCGGTGTCAGGTGCAAAGACCGGCAACGAAAGAAAGAGCTTTGCAAACTCTGCCGTTAAAAAAAGATTTCTCTCTCATCATCTGAAAAGTATGATTTTCCCGATAGGTCTCGGCGGAGCAATAATTTTTCTTATTGCGGTTGCGGCTCTTTTCTTTGCTGCAACGGGAAATCCGATAAACCTCGGTGGTACGGTTTTCACTCTTCCGTGGGCATTGGCGCTGACGGCTGTCGCATTGGCGTTCGGTGTTTATTTTGCTGTCTGCGTTGTGAATATTTTAAAGACTGCAAAAAGGCTTGATTGTGAAGATAAAAATCCCTGACAGCAAAAAATTAAAAATTAATCCGGAGAAAAGAAGCAGACTTTTCTCCGGATTCTTTATTTCATAAGCTCGTCGGTAAGACGAAGGATTTCGGGCGCAATTTTTTTGCGCTCTTTTTTCAGCTTTCTGTTATAAACAGGGTAGGCAAGGCAGGCGAGAGCCATACCGATAATGCCCGTTATGATGCCGGCTATCATTGAAGGGATTTCACCGAGGAAGGCACCGATGTCTGTCATAACGAGGCTCATTCCGATACCCATAATCAGGGTGCCGATGATGCCGATTGTAAGAGCGACTCTTGCTGCCTTTGAAGAAACCTCTGCATCAAGGCGACGAAGACGGGTCATCTTGTCTTCAGTTTTTGCCGGTGGGTCATATTTATCACGGATTTTTTTAAGCTCAGCCTGTTCTTTTGCCGAGTAGGTATAAGAAAATCCGCTTTGTGTCTGATTATTATTTTCCATTTTGCACCTCTGTTTTAAGTTTCTTTGTGCCCTGAGCTATCATGTGAAGCGCCATTGCAATAACAACGCCCAAAACAGCAAAGCCGACACCTCCGACCAGCATTTTCTGAGTAAGCACGGTCATCGTTCCGTCGTTGAAGGTTGTGAGCATCGTTGAAGTGAGCGTCAGCATTGACACGCAGGCAGCTGCAAAGCTGATTGCCTTTGATGCCGAGAAGATAGGACTGTTATATTTTCTGTATTTTACGATATTGATTATTGCTGCCGTAAATGCCGTGAAGGTGTAGGCTGCGAGTGCGATCGTAGTTATCATATGATGAAGGAAGGTTCTGCCCCAATACAGCATAAAGAAAACGATCAGTATCAGCGCAAGGTTCATCACGAGGAAAACCCAACCACAGGCACGGTATTTTTTCAGCTCTGTGCGCATTTTTTCCCCGGGAGCGTATTTCCGTGTATGAAGAAGCAGGAAAAACCTCATCACGGCAAGGCAGATGTAATAAGCGCCCAGCGAGCCGAACCAGAAAGAATTGTTGCAGAAGCCGAGATAGATCTGAAAAACTCCGTAAAGTGAATTCCACACAAGCGAGCCGTAAAGCGAAACATTAACACGCAGACGGGTGTCACCCTGCCATTTGAGTGCATATTTGTTTTCGTTTTTGAAATTTTTGAAAAATCTGATAATCTCGGGGATTCTGCAGCACCATACGGTGAGGGTATAGGCAGAAATAACATAGGAGACGATTGCTATCGGGGAATTCTGACCGATTATTGCCATTGAAACGACGAGGAGTGTTACGGCAATCGGTACAAGAGCGATCATTATTGCTATGTGAGGAAAAAGCAAGGCTTTGCAGAGCTTTTTAATGTCCATTTTCAACTCTCCTGATTTTAACAGTAAAGGTTGTGCCGATGCCGACGGCACTTTCAACTCCGATTTCACCGTGCATAATGTCGATTATTCTTTTAACAAGTGCAAGTCCGAGACCGTTACCCTGAACTGCTCGGGATGGGTCACCCTGATAGAATTTTTCAAAAATGCGTGCGCCGATTTCAGGCGTCATTCCGCATCCTGTATCCCTGACTCTGATGATTGCGTGGTGATCTGTTGCCGTCAGGCTTACGGCCACCTTCCCACCCTCGTCAGTGAATTTGAAAGCGTTGGAAAAAAGATTGTTCCATACAAGTGAAAGGAGCTCTGCATCAGCTTCGACAGTTATATTATCTGCAATGTCGGTTTCAATTTCGATTTCTTTTTTCTCCCACACATTTTCAAACTGAAGAAGACATTCGCAAAGCTGTTCACCGAGGTCGAACCTTGCAGTTTCAGGAAAAATCTGCTGATTTTCAAGTCGGTTGAGCTTGAGAATATTTGTCATCATCTCCGACAAACGACGGGAAGAGAGGATAATTCCGTTTGCATATTCCATCCGCTTTTCCTCGCTCAGACCGGGAGTCTGAAGAAGTGTTCCGTAATTCTGCATAACGGAAAGCGGAGTTTTCATTTCGTGCGAAATGTTTGCGATAAAATCCGAGCGCAGAGTCTCAACACCGCTGAGCTCCTCTGCAATTTTATTTATACATTCGATAATCTCGTTGAAGCAGTCGTCCGTTGCGTGCTTCGTGACAGGTTTTATACGGACGCTGAAATCACCTTTGATGATTTTGTTTGTTGCCTCCGTGATCATCTTTACGGGGCGATCAACGGTAAGCTTCCTGCGAATTCTGTCGATAACGGTCATAATAAAGCTCAGCAAAACAACATTTGCAAAGGTGAGCTTTGCAGCCACGCTGAGATTCTGCTGAGTCAGCGTGACACCGAGAGACTCCGACAGGATCGTTACAAAAAGCATCGTACAGCAGCTGATGACAAAGGCGACAAGCAGGAAGAAAATCAGATAATGATTAAGTGCCTTCAAAATGCCTTTTACGGGGCCCGGTTTCTTCACTTGATCACCACCTTGTACCCAAGACCGTGAACGGTTTTTATTTCAAAATCCTCACAGTCCGAAAGCTTGCTGCGAAGCTTCGTCATATACACATCAACGGCTCTGGGAGCTGTTTCGCTGTCGGCATCCCAGAATTCGTCCATAAGCTGCATTCTTGTGAATGTCTTTTTGGGGTAAGAGAGAAGCTTATATAAAATGCTGAATTCACGGGCAGTAAGAGAGATCTCCTCATCACCGAGGCAGGCTGTGTGCTCGTCAGCATCCATAACGAAGCTGCCGATTTCAATCTTTCTCGAGGATGCGATTTTTGCACGGCGAAGAAGCGCACCTATGCGCAGAAAAAGCTCGTCAAGGTCGATGGGCTTGACCATATAATCGTCCACACCGATGCGGAAGCCTCTCTGCTTGGATGCGATGTCGTCACGCGCAGTCATAAAAAGAATGGGGATGTCGCTGTTAAGCTCTCTTACATTTCTTGCAAATTCAAAGCCGTCAACTCCGGGCATCATAATATCCGAAACGATGAGGTCAAACATATTTTCATACATAGCGTCATAAGCATCGTTTGCATTAAGGCAGCCGATTGCATGGTAACCTGCGTGGTTGAGAAAAGAGCATACGGTTTTATTAAGCTCTCTGTCATCTTCAACAACTAAAATTTTAAACATCACGAAACCTCCACGATTGCTGTACTCTGATTATACATTATAACACGCAAATGTTAAAGTTTTGTTTCCGTTGCATTTATTTTTCACCGAAACGCAAAATAACGAGAAGCCGTAAGGGCCTCCCGTTATGATGAAAGAATTGTCTGTTAAAGGAACTGTTGCATTTTAAGTTTTATTTTTCGGTTTTCATAACCTTATCGCTCAGGGCGAAGATTTCGTCTGCGTATTTTTTGCGACGGGAGTCGAGGATTTTTTTGTAAATCGGGTAGTTGACAATAGCCATAACCATTCCGACGATGCCGATGATGATGCCGTAAAGCATCGGGTTGCCAAGGCCGATCATCTTTGCGATGTCTGTCATAACGAGGCTCATTCCGCAGCCCATGATGAGTGCAGCGATTGTGCCGAAAATGTATGCAAAAACATTTGCCGGGCGCTTGACCTTTGCATCAAGCTCTTTGAGCTCGTCGAGTGATGTGTGTTCCTTTTCCGTGTACTGTGTGCGGATCTTCTGCACGAGAAATTCCTGATCATTTTTGTTCATAGCGATAACCTCTTTCTTTAGTTTACGGGCTCATTATACCGTGCCTATGTTTTCGAAAGTTTTTAGAAATGTTTAAGTTTTGTTAAAAAGAGGGAAAAACAAAAAAGACGCCCGAAGGCGTCATTATCACTTGCTCCTCACCCCCTTGGGGTTCAAGTCCCAAACAAAAAAACACCCCGATACCTGACGGCATCAAGGTGTTTTGCAAATATAGCGTACAATTGATATAACAAAGACCTTTAAATTAAAAAATATTTTACGATTTGTATTTTGACGGAGTTGTTGAAAGGCTTTCAAAACACAGGGGAATATTGATTTTTATAAAAAATATGATATACTGTGTGTATGAAAATTTTCATACGAGGAGATATGATATATGATAAAAAGAACGGCTATGCTTACGAGTATTTTGCTGCTTTTGGTGATGTGCGTCTGCGGATGTTCACAAGAGCGAACAAATCGTTATGAAAAAGCAGGGAATGAGCCTGAATTTGAAGCAGAAAATACTGTTTCTTATAGTAACGGTGTAACGCACTGCGAAGATTGTGATAAACCATTACCTAAAAATGATCCTATAACAAAAGTGTTTGAGGGCAAAGAATATTGTCAAGAGTGTTTTGATGACAAGGCATATCCGATTGTTTTGAAAGATAATGATAAATACTGTATGTCTATAGTAGGTTATGATGATGAAACAGGAATGTTTGCGGTTAATATAGAAAACAAAACGCAGTTCGAAATATCAGTATATGATTCTGATGGCACTACAAGTGTGGATGGTAACAAGAAATGTATAGGTGAGACGGAAGGAATGCATAGTTTTGCTTATGTAGATGTTCCAGCAAATGAAGATATAACGGTGTTCAGTTCGTTTAGGGTTGATGAGGATGAAAATTGGCATACGGTTTACAAAATGTCAGATAACCACACGTTTGAATTTGTTATGGTAGTTGCACAGCTTGAAAATTCAGATAAATTTTGGGATGACACCTTTAAGGTGGAATTAACTCCGGAAATGTTTGGGTATTAAAGTTGTGAAGATTATAGTGTTATAAAAGTCTTTATCGAGGTGTTAAACGAATGCGATAGAACCTTTATAACTAAGAGGTTGATAGATTTTTATTTAGAATAATACTTTATATCAAAAAAGAAACCTTTGACTTAAAGGTTTCTTTTTTATATGTTAATTAATAGGAAGAATAATGCTAAAATGAAGACTAGCTATACAATGAAAAGTGTACATAATTAAAAAAGACACCCGAAGGTGTCCTTATCACTTGTCCTCACCCCCTTGGGCTTCAAGTCCCCTGACCAACAAAAAAGACGCCCATAGGCGTCCTTTTGTTGGTGCAGAAGAAGGGACACGCCCGTTTCACGGGCTACGTCTTCGGTGGCCGTTGCTTCGCAACAGCACCACCTCAGACTTCGGCGCTAAAAACAATTCACCGAATTGTTTTCTTAACGCTCCTCACCCTCTTAGGGTTCAAGTCCTAACAAAAAAACACCCCGATACCTGACGGTATCAAGGTGTTTTTGGTGCAGAAGAAGGGACTTGAACCCTCACGAATTTGCATTCACTAGAACCTGAATCTAGCGCGTCTGCCGATTCCGCCACTTCTGCGAGTATATGCCCTGAGTTTTACACGGTGGGCGTCCGAGGCGGAGCTTAATTTCTTTCAGTTAAAACTTACTTTCAGCTCAATCCGCAAGGAAAATTATATCATATAACAAGAAAAAGTCAAGAAAAACTGAACGAAGATATTTAATTATTAGTTTGAATTTAAATCAGTTGAAGTAGTACGGATTTATTATGATCAATAACTGCATAAACTTCAGAGAGATGACTTGATTTTTGCCGAAATGTGGAATATTATATAACAAAATTTATTCTGACAGGAGAAATCGCAATGTTTTGCAGAAAATGCGGAAAGCAAAATTCGGATAATGTGAGTTTCTGTCGGCACTGCGGAGCTTCTATGAAGCCTGCAGACACACCGTCGGCAACGACTCAGACACCATTACCAAAAGATAATTCACCTCAAAAAAGCAATGCTGTAAAAAAGATAGTTTCTGTTGTAGTAGCTGTTGCTGTTTTTTTGATGGCTCTCTCAGGAGTAATTTTTAAAAATAAAAACAAGAATGATATTCCTGAAAATGCGATTTATATTGAGGATTTTCCGGTCATTAAAAATGAAACTGATTTCAAGGTATATGATGAGGAAAAATTCCCGTCAGAGGAATATGAGATTTGCGTAGAACGCTATCTTTTAAAGGGCTCATTAAGCAGTTTCAGCTCACGAAAAGAAATTTTCAAGGAAAAATCAACTGATCCTGTTTACAAGTTGAGTTTAGAAGATGGTAGCTATCGTGTAACGCTTACAGATATTTCTTCATCAAGAACACATACAACAGAGCCCGAAACGATACTTACAACAGCAGAAGAAATAACCTCTGCTACCACAACGACCCGCGAACAAAAAACACAAGACGGCTCAGAGGCCACGACGATTATAATAGTCATCGAAATTAAAGTTGACGGAAAAGATGAAAATGCTGTTGATAATGTTGATCTTGATTCAAAGCCCATAGAGGATGTTCAGGAAGAATCACAGCAATCAGAACAGATTGAAACTACTGCGACAAGCGCAAGCGAGTTTTCAACAATTGAAAGTCAGAGCACTTCTTCATCTGAGACCGTGACATCCGTGTCAAAATCCGACACAACTACACAGTCGAGCACGAAGAATGATCTGCCGGAAGGAAATGCAACAACAACCAGGCCAACGACAACCAAGCCAACAACAACCAGGCCAACGACAACTAAGCCAACGACAACCAGACCAACGACAACCAAACCAACAACTACCACTCCACAGAAACCGGTAAGCCTGAATTTTAAAAGCGAAACCGTATCTGCAGGATATGTAAGCAGCGCAGGAATAAATACTGATGGAACAGTGAAATATCTTGGTTCTAACGCTTACGGCCAGAAAAATGTATCTGAATGGAAAAATATCGTTTCGGTATCTGCAGGAGACGGTCATGTAATCGGACTCAAGGCGGACGGAACAGCTGTAGCAGTAGGTGAAAATTATAGAGGTCGCTGTAATGTAACCGGATGGAAAGATATAACTGCGGTTTCGACAACGTTTGTACACACCGTGGGACTCAAGAAAAATGGAACAGTGGTAGCTGTAGGTGAAAACGGCTCGGGCGAGTGTAATGTATCAGGCTGGAAAAACATTGTTGCGGTTTCTACGGGAACATATCATACAGTAGGTTTGAAAGCAGACGGCACCGTGGTTGCAACAGGCTCTAATTATTTCGGTCAATGTGATGTCAGTGGATGGAGAAATATTGTTGCAATTGATGCCGGAGGAAATCAAACGGTAGGCCTTAAGGCAGACGGAACCGTTGTCTATGTAGGAGACAATGCACATAAAGTAAAAGATGAGGTCCTCAAATGGAAGAATATCGTTTCAATTTCAGTAGGACCTTATAGTGTCGCAGGTGTAAAATCAAACGGAACGGTTGTTTTTGTAGGCTATGGTCCGTGCGATGTTTCTTCCTGGCGCAATATTGTGGCTGTTTCGGTCGGTGCAGGACATGTTTTAGGCCTTAAGTCAGACGGAACAGTTGTTGCCACGGGAGAAAACGCTTACGGGCAGATTGATGTGACCAGCTGGAAAAAAATGGCTGTACCTAAATAGTTTAACAGCGAGTATACATTGTATACTCGCTGTTTTTATGATTATTCTTCTTCCTTTTTCTTATTCGAATCTCTGAAAACAAAGAATTTCTGATAGAGGAATTCAAGGACAAGGTTGCTTCCCATGTTGAGAGCCTGGATGAGATATGGGTTCCATCCGGCAGTTTCCGCTGTTCTGCCAAACCAGCTTGAAAGGGGCGTGAAGATAAGATAAAAAATTGCAACCTTTAGCATGGCGACAGGTATGTTGCTGGCAGACTGGAAGGTGAATTTGCGGTTAAATGTAAAGTTCCATATAACAGAAAGAGCCAGAGACGGGATATAGCAGGCCAGATAAGGCGGAGTATTAAATCCGAGAAGGGCAGGTAATTCCTGAATTGCCGTGAAAGAAAGAACCTGAATGATTCCTGCAGAGAGTGAGAAAAGCGTAAACTTGATTGCCTGCAGTATACCTTCGTTTTTCTTTGCAGTTGAGTCTTTTCTCTCTTTAGACATTTATATCACCTTTTCTTTCTGAAAACTGAATTTTCTTTAACTTAATTATACATAAAACAAAAAGTAAAAGTCAACAGAAAAAATCTTTTCCACATACAAATAAAAATAATTGAATTTTTTAAAAAAGGATATTGACATTTAATCTTTCTTTTGATAAAATGATTAGGCTGTTAGCGACAACAAGGGCCATTAGCTCAGTTGGTTAGAGCAACCGGCTCATAACCGGTTGGTCCGGGGTTCGAGTCCCTGATGGCCCACCAATTATATAGGTGTATAGCTCAGTTCGTTGAGCAGTGGTCTCCAAAACCGCGTGCCGAGGGTTCAAGTCCTTCTGCCCCTGCCACAAACATGAAACCACCCAATAGGGTGGTTTTTTGTTTGTGCAAAAGTATAAAAAAAGAAGGACTTGAAGCCCAAGGGGGTGAGGAGCGTGAAGAAAACAATTCAGTGAATTGTTTTTAGCTCCGAAGTCTGAGGCGGGTACTGTTGCAAAGCAACGGTCGCCGAGGACGCAGCCTGTGAAACAGGCGTGTCCTTCTGCCCCTGCCACAATACAAGCCTTGAAACTATGCGGTTTCAAGGCTTTTT
>JAZORX010000230.1:0-1951 GCA_045656845.1 Acutalibacteraceae bacterium
TGTGCCGTCAATTTCAACAGCGTTTGTCATATTGCAGGTGACAACACCGGGTAGTGTTGTTTTGTATGTGAGAATGTGTCCTGCAGGATATGGAATATGTTCTTTTGCAAGAGCCTGAAGTTCGCCGTTAGGTGTTTCGTAAGTGGATTCAAACGAGCCTAAGAATACGGCTCGTTCGTAATCAACACCGCCGACCTTAAACATTAAGGTTGCAGGCTGCATTTTGTTATCGCTTTCTCTGCCGAGAACAAATTCAGCACCCGCTCTTGCGGCAATATCGCCGTCACCCGTAGCATCTATGGTGATTCTGGCAAAAATATCGTTTTTTCCCGATTTATTAATAACGGTTGCACCGAGCACTTTGTCGCCATCACAGATTGAATCCTCTGCAAAAGTATAGAGCATAACACGGCATCCGACTTCATCAAGCATTTCAAGATAAAGCGTTTTCAGCTTTTCGGGGACAATTATATTGGTTATTTTATTTTTAAATGCGCCTTGGTTTTTTTCGGCACTTCGCCTTAATATCTCATTGAATAAAGGGCTGCCGCAGCTTCCCGTCCAATGGCTCATAAGCCCCGAAGTAGAAATGCCTCCCACATCGCCGTTTTGTTCAACAAGAATAACCTTTGCTCCGCTTTTAGCCGCTGTATAAGCAGCAGCAAATCCCGAGGGTCCGCTTCCGAGAATCAAAACATCGGTATGCAAATCAAACTCTGTTATCATAGTCTGCTCCTTTGAATGGTGTTTGAATAAATTGGAATTTTTTAAAAAATATACTACTCATATTTGAAATATATAAACGATAATTATTTTTCCTTAATAAGCACAATACTGAAAAGTTCCAGATTAAAAAAAGGGTTATCAGTGATTTCCGTAAGTTCACCGTTGTGCTTGTTGTCAACTCTGTATATTTCATAGTTTCCTTTTTTACTGAGTTCCAATGAAATATTTTTGATGGGTAAATCATCATTAGCACTGTAATAAGTCAGGATAATTGTTACTTTTCCATCGCCGTCAACACCGCAAAGGGAATAGATGTTTTCAATATTATTTTGTGCTGAAATTTCCTTTTCACATTTATAAAGCATACCATACCAATAAAAAGCATAGTAACATTTTAACTTTTCATAAGTGTAAAAATCAAAAACACCGTTAAAAGCTGACGGACGGGTGTCATAATACATCAGCATATCAATAGGTGAGTGCTGCGATTCGCACATACAAGCCATTGTATATGATGCGCCCTTGATACCGTGAATGGCTTTAAGGGAATAAACATATTCCTCTGTCCATCACTTTGCGTAGTTCCATTCATTCAGTATGCTTTCTGCGTTTTCATAGCCGTACTTATTCAGAAGTGTTTTGATTCTTTCTGATTTTTGGGTCATATGCTCAGGTTCTGTGCCAAGGGCCTCCGTTGGTTGCATTGAGAATTTTAAATTTGTTTCCGTCGCTGTTCAAGTCGAATTTTAATATATCCATATCAGCTCTCCGCAAATTCTTATTTATATTTCGTGATGATTTATTCGTATTTATCCTTTTCCCATCTGCCCGAAATAAAAAAGATGAAACTATAACCATAGGCATAAAACCTGCCAGTGCATCACCATAATTATATCATAAAAATAACAAAATACAACCTATGTATTTGTGCGTATTATGCTCACAAATAACTGGATAATATGCTTTTTCAGAGTTAATATGTTGTTACCGTTATTATAACGGCAAACGGAAAGCCCACAGAGAATCTGTGGGCTTGATTGATTATTTGTTGCAGTGTTTGTCAAATGACGGATTGAAAGCATAAAAATTCTTTTCGTCAAGCTTATCTGTTGCAAGGCGCAGACCTTCGCCGAAACGCTGGAAATGAACGATTTCTCTTGCACGCAAGAATTTGATGGGTTCTCTTACGTCGGGGTCGTCAACCAGACGCAGAATGTTGTCATAT
>JAZORX010000231.1:0-6187 GCA_045656845.1 Acutalibacteraceae bacterium
CAACGATTGCCGCAGGCATAAGGCTTGCAGTTTATGTTAAGAGTAAAAACGCAAAGAAATATCGTAAGAATGAAGAATACGGCTCTGCCCGTTGGGGAACTCACGATGATATTGCACCGTTTCAAGACCCCGTATTTCAAAACAATGTAATCCTCACTCAAACAGAAAGTCTGATGATGAGTAACAGACCGAAAGAACCGAAAAACGCAAGAAACAAGAATGTTCTTATCGTAGGCGGTTCGGGTTCAGGTAAAACCCGCTTTTGGATTAAACCAAATCTTATGCAATGCCATTCATCTTATGTTGTAACCGATCCGAAAGGTACGGTTGCTATTGAGTGCGGAAAGATGCTTGAAAAGGAAGGCTACAAAATCAAGATTTTCAATACAATCAATTTCAAAAAGTCCTTCCACTATAACCCCTTTTCATATATCCATTCGGAAAAGGATATATTGAAGCTCGTTACCACTCTTATCGCCAACACCAAAGGCGAAGGAAAAGCAGGTGATGATTTCTGGGTTAAAGCAGAAACATTGCTTTACTGTGCCTTAATCGGTTACTTGTGGTATGAAGGTCTTGAAGAAGAAAAGAACTTTGCTACGCTTATTTCTATGATTAACGCAATGGAAGTCAGAGAAGATGATGAAAGTTTCAAAAATCCCGTTGACTATCTGTTTGACGAACTTGAAGCAAAAGACCCCGAACATTTTGCTGTAAGGCAATACAAGAAATACAAACTTGCCGCAGGCAAAACGGCTAAATCAGTTCTGATTTCTTGTGCCGCCCGTCTTGCTCCCTTCGATATTGCAGAAGTAAGAGAGATTACTATGTATGACGAATTGGAGCTTGATATGACGGGTGACAGAAAAACGGCTCTTTTCCTCATAATGTCAGATACGGATGCAACATTTAATTTCCTCATCTCAATGATTTATACTCAGCTTTTTAATCTGCTTTGCGAAAAGGCTGACGATGTTTACGGCGGAAGATTGCCTATACACGTCAGATGTCTTATTGACGAAGCTGCAAATATCGGTCAGATACCGAATCTTGAAAAACTTATGGCTACTATCCGAAGCCGTGAGATTTCTGCTTGCCTTGTTTTGCAGGCACAGTCACAGCTCAAAGCCTTGTATAAGGATAATGCCGATACAATCATCGGCAACTGTGACAGCAGAATATTTCTCGGTGGTTCAGAGCCGACAACATTGAAAGAACTTTCAACAGCTCTCGGTAAAGAAACCATTGATACCTTTAACACGGGCGAAAGCAGAGGCAGAGAAACCTCGCACAGCCTTAACTATCAGAAACTCGGAAAAGAACTTGCATCAGTTGATGAACTTGCAGTCTTGGATGGCTCAAAATGTATTCTTCAGCTTCGTGGTGTCCGTCCGTTTATGTCAAACAAATATGACATAACAAAGCACCCGAAATACAAGTTGCTCTCCGACTATGATAAGAAAAATGAGTTTGACATTGAAAAATTCGTGTCAACAAAACTCAGAACAAAGCCGGATGATGTCTATGAAGTTTATGAAATAGATGTATCCGACGAACAACAGCAGTCACCGTAATAACGGTGGCTTTTATATATATCAAGACAAAATGTTCGTATCAACAAAAAATTATTAAATATTGAAAGGAGAAACGTTATGTAGCGAACTAAAGACAACTAAAATCTATGCGTAATATTTTTAATGGCATTTTTCAACTCAGCAGTAGATGTACTGCAGACACTCGTAGTCGCTCTTGGTGCAGGTCTTGGCATTTGGGGCGGCATCAACCTCCTCGAAGGTTACGGTAACGATAACCCCGGTGCAAAGTCGCAGGGTATGAAGCAGCTTATGGCTGGCGGCGGCGTTGCACTCATCGGTATCACTCTTGTTCCTCTTCTTTCGGGTCTGTTCGGTTAATAAAAAACTGACAGAATTTGATTGAGTAATATCAAGTGGCTCTCGTGTGAAAGCACGGGAGCCAACCGAAAGGAGTGACTTGAGCTATGGATACGATTATTCAGGCTATTGAGGATTGGTTTCGGGAAATATTAACCGAAGGAATTACAACCAATCTTACAGGCTTGTTCGACCAAGTTAATGAAAAGGTCGGCGAAATAGCAGGACAAGTCGGCTCTACCCCGCAGAACTGGAATACTGCAATATTCAATATGGTTCACAATCTTTCGGAAAATGTTATGGTTCCGATTGCAGGTGTGATTCTCGCTATTGTTATGACTCTTGAACTGATACAGATGATTGTTGAAAGAAACAACTTTCACAATGATGTTGATACATTTCAGTTCTTCAAATGGGCATTTAAAACAGCGGGTGCTGTTCTCATAGTAACAAACACTTGGGATATTGTAATGGCGGTATTCGACCTCGGACACGAAATCATAGTGGAATCTGCGGGAGTGGTAATCGGTGATACTTCAATAGATATGACCGATTTCATAACCGATCTCGAAGGTAAACTCGAAGCAATGAGCATAGGCGGACTTATCGGACTGTGGATGCAGTCAGGTATCGTGAAAATCTGTATGGGAATACTCCAAATCTGTATTTTGGTAGTTGTGTTCGGAAGAATGATAGAAATTTATCTTGTAACTTCCGTTGCACCCATTCCTATGGCAACAATGATGAACAAAGAAAGCGGACAGATGGGACAGAATTATCTGCGAAATCTGTTTGCACTTGCGTTCCAAGCATTTCTTATCATCGTTTGTGTTGCGATTTATGCAGCACTTGTTGAGAACATCACGGTTACAGATGATATTTCCTATGCAATATGGACTTGTATGGGTTACACCGTTCTTCTCTGTTTCAGCCTTTTCAAAACCGGGTCACTTGCAAAATCTATCTTTAACGCTCATTAACGGAAAGGAGAGATTTCGTGGCTTACGTTCCCGTACCCAAAGATTTAAACGCAGTCAAAACAAAGGCAATGTTCAATCTTACAAAGCGACAGCTTATCTGTTTTGGCAGCGGTGCTGTAATTGCTATACCCCTTTTCTTCCTTTTGAAATCATTTCTCAATGTCAGTGCGGCAGCTATCGTGATGATATTGGTTATGGTTCCGTTTGTTCTTCTCGGAATGTATGAAAAGAACGGACAGCCTTTTGAAAAGGTAGTTAAGAATATGGCGGAGGTTTTGTTTATAAAACCGAAACAGCGACCTTATATGACTAACAACTATTACGCCGTTCTCGAAAGGCAGGATAAGTTAGATAAGGAGGTTGAAGCGATTGTCGGCAAACAGAAAAATGACTAAAGAACAGCAGAAACAGATTGATGCTGCTGTTGCAAAAGCAAAAGGCAAAGATAAAAAGCAGATGTCAGCTCAGGACAGTATTCCGTTTCAGCGAATGTTCAAAGACGGCATCTGCCGTGTAACAGATAACTATTACACGAAAACGGTTAAGTTTCTTGATATAAACTATCAGCTTAACAACAATGAGGATAAAAACGCCATCTTCGACTCTTGGTGTGATTTCCTTAACTATTTCGATTCATCGGTTAAATTTCAGCTTTCATTCATCAATCTTACGGGGGCAAAAGAAGTTTATTCCGATAACATCACAATTCCCGTTCGTGGAGATATGTTTGACGGTATCGCCGTTGAATATCAGAATTTCCTCCGTGAACAGCTTGCAAAGGGTAACAACGGTATTGTAAAGACAAAATATCTTTCTTTCGGTATCGAAGCTCCGTCAATAAAGCAGGCAAAACCCCGTCTTGAGCGACTTGAAGCAGATATTATCACCAACTTTAAAAAGTTAGGTGTTATTGCTACTCCCGTAAACGGAAGGGAAAGACTTAAAATTATGCACGGTATGTTCCATACCGATGAAAAGATACCCTTCAATTTCTCTTGGGACTGGCTTGCTTCTTCCGGACTTTCCGTAAAAGACTTTATCGCTCCCAGCTCGTTTGAGTTTGCAAACGGCAAAACATTCGGCATCGGCAAGAAAGTCGGTGCCGCTTCGTTTCTGCAAATTCTCGCACCTGAAATCAATGACCGAATGCTTGCGGATTTCCTCGATATGGAATCAAATGTCGTGGTATCAATGCACGTTCAGTCTGTTGACCAAGTAAATGCGATTAAAACGGTAAAAAGAAAGATTACCGACCTTCAAAAAATGAAGATTGAAGAACAGAAAAAGGCAGTTCGTGCGGGTTACGATATGGATATTATTCCGTCTGACCTTGCCACATACAACAATGAAGCAACAAAGCTCCTTCAGGACTTGCAGAGCAGAAACGAAAGAATGTTTCTTCTTACCTTTATTGTTCTCAATGTTGCAGACAACAAACAGAAGCTCGATAACAATGTTTTTCAGGCAAGTTCGATTGCTCAAAAATATAACTGTCAGCTTGTAAGACTTGATTTCAGACAGGAACAAGGACTTATGAGCAGTTTACCCCTTGCATATAACCAAATAGAAATTCAGCGGGGCTTGACCACATCAAGCGTTGCTATTTTTATACCCTTCACAACGCAGGAACTTTTCCAGACGAGTAAGGAAGCTCTTTATTGCGGTCTTAATGCATTGTCAAACAATCTGATAATGGTTGACCGTAAGCTGCTTAAAAACCCCAACGGTCTTATTCTCGGTACTCCCGGTTCGGGTAAATCTTTCTCGGCAAAGAGAGAGATTTCAAATGTGTTCTTCGTAACAGATGACGACATTATTATATGCGACCCCGAATCAGAGTACGGAGCATTGGTTGAAAGGCTTGACGGTCAGGTTATTAAGATTTCACCCACTTCCGAGGACTTTATAAATCCTATGGACTTAAACCTTAACTATTCTGATGACGAAAATCCGCTGACCCTTAAATCCGATTTCATTCTTTCTCTGTGCGAACTCATCGTTGCAGGCAAAGACGGATTACAGCCTGTTGAAAAAACAATCATTGACCGTTGTGTACGCCGTGTATATACGGAGTATCTTGCTAATCCCGTTCCCGAAAATATGCCCATTCTTGAAGATTTGTATAACGAACTGCGTAAGCAGGAAGAAAAAGAAGCGCAGTATATCGCTACTGCTCTTGAAATCTATGTTACGGGTTCACTCAATGTTTTCAATCACCGCACGAATGTAGATATTCGCAGCCGTGTTGTCAGTTATGACATTAAAGAACTCGGTAAACAGCTCAAAAAAATCGGTATGCTTATCGTTCAGGACCAAGTATGGAATCGTGTAACCGTAAACCGTGAAGCTCACAGAGCTACCCGTTATTACATTGACGAAATGCACCTTCTGCTCAAAGAAGAACAGACGGCTGCATACACGGTTGAAATTTGGAAACGTTTCCGTAAATGGGGCGGCATACCGACGGGCATAACGCAGAACGTCAAAGATTTGCTCTCATCGAGAGAAATCGAAAATATCTTTGAAAACTCCGACTACATATATATGCTCAATCAGGCTTCGGGCGACAGACAGATTCTTGCAAAGCAGCTCAATATTTCCCCTCATCAGCTTTCTTATGTAACTCAGTCAGGCGAAGGTGAAGGACTAATCTTCTACGGCAGTACCATATTGCCGTTCACAGACCGTTTCCCGAAGGATACGGAACTGTATTCGATTATGACAACAAAGCCGCAGGAAAAAGCGGACTAAACAAGGAGATATTTGATATGATTAAAGAATTTACACTCAGCAACAAAGGTGCAATCAAGGTTAATCTTGTGGATAGCAGATTCGGAGAAATCCGTGTTGTTATCCAAAACAAAGAACTGTACTTCTGCGCCAAAGATGTATGTTTTGCATTCGGCATGAGGGACTATAAAAGATATGTAAGTCAATACTGTCATCATATTCACCATTTTTACCACGATACAAACGGTGGGGTTCAGATTTTGAATTTCATCGACTATCAGGATGTTCTTCATATTTTTGAACACTCAAAACTTGAAGATGCAACTGATCTTCTTTACAACATCACATCTTTCATCATAACAATGGAGAATGTGCTTAATTGTACTGATGACGATGATTACGATTATTGTTCCGATTGTGAATACCGTGCCGTTTGTGATTGTGACGGTGACTGTGACAATTGCGATGACTGTGACGGTGAGAGCTGTGATGATTGCTCTGATTACGTTGATGACTGCACAGAAAACCACGATTGCGACGGTAACTGTGACAACTCTGATGATGAGTTTGTATGTGACGGCGATT
>JAZORX010000232.1:0-8138 GCA_045656845.1 Acutalibacteraceae bacterium
GTTTCAAGCACATTACAGCCTACCGCAATCGCTGTACCGCCATCTGCAACAATTTCATCTGCAACCTTCTGTGCTGCAGGTTCATTAAGATCAAGAACAGCTACCTTAACACCCTGCTGTGCAAGTGTCTTTGCAAAACCGGAGCAAAGCACACCGCCACCACCTGTTATAACCGCTACCTTACCTTTAAGACTTTTGTGCTCAGTCATTTATATTACCTCCGAATTACTTTGATTTTTCAGCCGCTTCCCAGAGTCCGTTGAGATAAGCAGCACCAAGAGCTCTGTCGTAAAGACCATAACCCGGTCTTGCTACCTCACCCCAGATCATTCTGCCGTGGTCAGGTCTTATATAACCGTTAAATCCGACATCCTGTAAAGCTTTTACAATTTCATACATATCAAGAGAGCCATCCGAAGAGAGATGTGAAGTTTCATTAAACCAACTCTCACGAATTTTAATATTTCTGAGATGGGCAAAATATATTCTGTCTCCTACCTCGCGGATCATAGCAGGAAGATCGTTTGAAGCACTTGCTCCAAGAGAACCCGTACAAAAAGTAAGACCGTTATAAGGAGAATCAACAAGCTTAAGGAACTTTCTTAGATCCTCGATGTTTTTAATAATACGCGGAAGACCAAATATATCCCACGGCGGATCGTCAGGATGAATAGCCATTCTGACATCGCACTCTTCACAAACAGGAATTATCTCTTCAAGGAAATGCTTAAGATTGTTCCACATATCATCTGCAGTTACATTCTTATATTTTTCAAAAAGCTCCTTGATTTCGCCCATACGCTCGGTTTCCCATCCGGGCATAGCATATCCGTTTGAATTGTCATCAATCTCTCTGAACATATCTTCGGGACTTTTACCCTCAACCTGAACACCGTTATAGCTAAGGCAGGTAGCACCGTTACCCATATCCATGGCAAGATCAGTTCTTGTCCAGTCAAACACAGGCATAAAATTATAGCAGATAACCTTAACACCTGCCTTTGCAAGGTTACGGATACTAGTCTTATAATTTTCAATATACATATCAGCCGTAGGTGCGCCAAGCTTGATATCCTCATGAACATTAACACTCTCGATACATTCCATCGTGAGTCCAGCATCCTCAATTTCCTTCTTCATATCCATTATCATATCAAGAGGCCATGCTTCACCGGCCGGTAAAGCATGAAGAGCAGGAACAACGCCGACTACGCCGGGCACCTGTCTTATCTCTTCAAGAGAAACGGTGTCCTTCTCCTTGCCGAACCATCTCATTGTCATTTGCATAAGATCAATCCTTCTTTAAATAAACTTTATCTCCTTTTTCAGAAGACTGAAAAATTGCTAAAAATTCTTCTACTGACTTGCCACCTTCAATAGCGTCTATCGTAAAGTTTCTGTCGTTTCTGATGCAGTCATAAAAATCGTTTATAAGAGAACCGTGCCCCTTGCCCCAATAATTTTTACCGACAAATCCGGTATTATCTGCAAGGTGAAGCTGTTCAATATTGCTGTCAGTAATTAAGTAAGCACTGTCACCTTCCAAGCGCAGAACTGCTTTTTCACAGACAACATCGATAATTACGGGAAGATTCTCCGAAAATGCCGTTGTTGCATTATAAAGACCGAGAGTTCCGTCTTCATACTCAAAAATCGCATGAACAGTATCCTCTACTTCAATTATATCCTTAAGATGGTCAGTAAAAACATGGCCGGTAACACATTTCGTCTTTTTCCCTGACACAAATCTCATCAGATCCTGGGTATGTATCGCCTGATTAACAGCGACACCGCCACCCTCTTTTTCTATTGTTCCGTGCCAGTCATCGCTGTAATATCCGGCATCGCGGAACCAATGTACACAAGCTCTGACAGCCTTAACCTTTCCGTAGGTCTCTTTTTCAACATATTCCTTAACAAGAAGCGCCGATTCATTATATCTGTTCTGGAAACATACACCAAACTTTGCATCACTGAGAAGCTGAGCCATTCTGAGCTGTGATAAACCATCAGCAGATATTGCACAAGGCTTTTCACACAAAACATGTATACCCTGAGTAAGTGCCTTAACAGACATAGGTACATGCAGATAATGGGGAGTACATATGTGAACACAGTCCGGCTTATCTTCTTTGAGCATCGTTTCGTAATCATAATAAGCTTTACAGTTATATTTATGGGCTGCCAGATCAGCCCTTTCAGCAACTATATCGACAACTGATGAAATCGTAACAGACTCCATATTGCTGAGCACCTCAAGGTGTGAACGGGATATTCCACCGCAACCTACAACAGAAACTCTCATAATAATCCCCCGAAAAATCAATATGTGCTGCTCATATCCTCATTAACTACAGAAACTACATCTTCTTTAGCTTTTGAAGAAGCAACTTTTTTCATTAAAAGTTCATAATATTTATCTTCGTCAATCGGAAGCTCTACGGTTTCACCTGTCCAGCTTGAATAGTGAGCTGCGTTTGAAATCATAAGACCCCTGATACCCTCATCGCCATTTGCAATAAGCGGAGTACCGAAGAGAATATGATCAGCAAACGCATTAAGGACGCCTGTATGCTGGTCGTTGATTCCGTCAGTCTCGACATCAATCGCTTTAACATCAATATTTGTAAATCCATTTGCGCAGTTAACAATATTCTCGGGAAGTGACTCAGCAAGCTCATAAAGTGTAATCTTACTACCGTTTTCACAAACAAGCTTTGCTTTATCCATAGTAATTTCAAGTCTGTTTGAACCGGGATAATCACCGGTTGTAGTAATAAACACACCTGTTGCTCCGTTGGGATATTCAGCATAAATTGTTACGTCATCCTCAACTTCAATATCATGCCATTTACCTTCGTGACAAAATGCACGGATTTTTGAAGGCATACCGCAAAGCCACTGCCACAAGTCAAGCTGATGCGGAGACTGGTTAAGAAGAACACCTCCACCTTCACCGACCCAAGTTGCGCGCCATCCGCCTGAATTATAATATGCCTGAGTTCTGTACCAGTCTGTAATAATCCAGTTAACTCTGCGGATATCTCCGTACTCTTTACTGTCAACAATCTCTTTTATCTTTCTGTATACGCAGTTAGTTCGCTGATTAAACATCATCGCAAATGTTTTATCCTGCTTTGCTGCAAATTCATTCATTTCACGAACTTGCTTTGTGTAAACACCGGCCGGTTTTTCTGAAACTACATGAAGACCGTTTTTAAGTGCCTCAATAACAAGCGGTGGATGGAAATAATGCGGTACACAGATAATAACAGCATCAACCTCGCCACTTTCCATAAGCTCCGTAGCTGTATTGTATCTCTTTGCCCAAGGAAGGTTCTTTGCTGACCACTCAAGCTTTTCGGGAACTATATCTGCAACAGCTGTTATGCGAAGTTCTCTGATATCACCGTTAAGAAAATTCTTTGCGTGAGCTGTACCCATATTACCCATACCGATGATGCCGAAACGGATCGGCTGAACAGTCTCCGCAACCTTATGCATTGCGTCAGCAGCAGCTTTGAAGGACTCTGCGTGTGAGGCATATGTATGAACTTTCATAGCGTTTTCAACATCATCTGTAACCTCAAGATTTGAAAGACCATCAAAGACCTTGAGGTGCGGCTCAAGAGAGAGAACTGCGACCTGCGCACGCTTATCAAACTTCTTGAGAATCTCAACAAGCCTGCCTTCGCCTTCACCCGCCGGAACGACTTCTGCACTGTTGTAAAGAGCATCCTTAACATGGAAATATTCTATATATTCTTCGAGTAAATCATAGGCTTTTGCAGTATCAACACCGCACTGAATAAAGTTTGCAGGGTCAAACACAGCCCTGAGCTTACCTTCGCAAGCCTCAAGCACATCAAGGCAGCGTTCAGCAGTATCACCATAAATTCCTTTTTCGTTTTCATGACAGCAGATAAGACCATTCTCGTCTGCATAATCAACAAGTGCTTTTACCCGTCTGATAACTTCATCCCTGTATGCGCCGTAATCATCACCTTCATCGAAATAGAAGCTGAACATACGGATATACTTTGCTTCAAGAATCTTAGCTACTTCAACCGTATTTTTAAAAGCTTCGAAATGAGGTTCAAAATCATCTTTGATATTTATTTTACCGTAGCCTGAACCAATAGAAGAAACAAACATTCCTTCTCTATCAATTTCAGTCTTCATCTCTTTTGCCTGTTCAACGCTGAGATTATTGATATTGAGTTCCGGTCCGAAACCTCTGAGTTCCATATGTGTGATGCCGTTTGCTTTACAAGCAGCCATCTGACCACCTATCGTAGCCTCACCCGACTCATCACAAAAAGCTGAAAAAATAAAATGTGCCATATTAATTGCCCCTTTATTTGTCAAATAGTGTCCAAAATAACACAAAGTAATTATATCATAATGCGTAACAAAAATAAAGTATTAATTAACTAAAAAAGATAAAAAAATAAAGAAAAGTACCCCAATTCAAGGAGCACTTTTCATAAAGCTTATTAATTCAGAAAATGATTCTTATTTGAACGTATATACGACGCTGCCAAAGCATAAATTTCAGCACCGTTATTTTCAAGAAGATCACATATTTTCTCATCGGTTTTATCAAGAAACTCTTCATCGACAGAAGTTGTCTCATCACCTTCATCAAGCATAATATGAACTTTTCTGAAAAGATCCGCAAATTCACCGCCGATAACCTTATCAACAGCTTCAACCGAGACCGATACCAACGGTTCACCATTCAGTCTGAAGAAACCTGAAAAGCCGTTTCTGCAGTCTTCAAACACATATCCGAGTGCATAAATATATTTTTCCACTTCCGGAAGTTGCATAAAAACTTCGTTCATTTTTTCTTCTTTTTCAATCTTCTGCTGAACATGAGCACACATACCGACTACAAGTCTGTAATCATCTTTATCATCAGAAAATGTTGAATTATCAACAGTTTTAAACTCTTTTCTGAGTGCTTTTTCTTTTTCTAATTCAGCAATTATGCGTTCTCTTTCAGCATTTCTTTTACGTCCTGAAATCAAAGCCATTATCCATACAAAAACAGTCAGAACAACAAGCAGAACCAATGCCAATCCTGCATACCAATGACCGGCAATATAGCTAAAAAATTCATTCATGATCAATCACCTATCAATCTTTTATAAATTTCGCCTTTTTTGTATCCCGAGACTTTAGCAGCCTGCTTGGCAGCTTCGCTTATAGAAACACCGTTTTCTACGCTTTTTTCAGCGAGTTTTACAGCATCATCCAGGGTTAATTTTTCTTCCTCTTTGATCAACTCTGCTCCGTGTATTACCAGAACAATCTCACCCTTAAGACCACCTTCACCATAAGCTTCAACAGCAGCTGAGAGGGTAGTTCTTATTACCTGCTCGTGAATTTTTGTTATCTCTCTTACTATTGCAATTTCACGCTCACCGAAAGCAGAATGCATATCCTTAAGAGTAGCTCCGAGTTTATGCGGCGCCTCATAAAAGAGCATCGTTCTTGTTTCATTTTTCAGAGAGTCAAGATGCTCTCTTCGGCTCGGTTTGTTCACGCTGAGAAAGCCTTCAAAAGTGAACCGTCCCGAAGGCATACCTGAAAGAGCAAGCGCAGTTGTAAATGCACAGGGGCCCGGTACAGATTCTACTTTAATCCCATTTTCATGACACAGCTTAACAAGATCCTCGCCCGGGTCAGAAATAGCAGGCATACCGGCATCCGTAACAAGAGCACAGCTCTCACCTTCAAGAATACGCGAAACAATCATCTCTCCACGTTCTCTTCGGTTATGCTCAAAATAGCTGACCATATTCTTTTTTATACCGAAATGATTTAAAAGTTTGAGTGTTACACGAGTATCTTCCGCAGCAATAAAATCACAATTACTGAGCGTTTCTACTGCTCTTGGTGAGAAATCCCCAAGATTTCCTATCGGTGTTCCGACAACATAAAGTTTGCTCACTTCACATTCTCCTTATATTCGCCGTATATTTTCATAACTTCTTCACTTAGCTCTCCGTCATCGTTATACATAACAAGTATCGGCTCAACATCCAGAAATGGTTTACTGCCTTTTTTCCCTTCAATCAGAAAAAGCCATGGTCGGGTGTCAGGTCTTTTTGCTACAAAACGAAGTCGTTTAGGTTCGATTCCCGCTTCCTTCATCGCTACAATCGTATCGCAAAGCCTCTCAGGACGATTACACATACAGAGTCGTCCACCGAAATTAAGCAGATGAGCAGCTGCCGACGTTATGTCCCAAAGATTACATTCGACTTCATGTCTGGCAATCAAATCAGCCTTTGAAGAACTTTTTATTCCACTGTCAGCTGCTTTATACGGAGGATTCATCGAAACGACATCCATTGACCCATGTTCAAATGCAGACCTGATATCCTTAAGATTCAGATTCATAAAAGTAACTTTATCTTCCGCTTTACTGATTTTTGCTGACTCAACAGCTTGTTCATATCCTTGTCTCTGGAGCTCAATGCCCATAATATTCTTTGCTTGTCCGTTTCTGTACCAAAGCATGGGAATTATCCCACAACCTGTTCCTAGATCGCAGGCATTTTCTTTTCTTTTAGGCGAAACAAAATCAGCAAGTAAAACTGCATCCGTTCCGAATCCGTGTTGATCTGAAACAACAACACTTACATCATTACCAAGATATTCTTTTCGAAAATCAGCCACCTGATCACCTCTGCATTAAACCAATTGCTTTATTATACTACCAAAGCGATAATATGTCAAAAAGAAAAACAGGGTGGAATAAATCCACCCTGCTGTTAAATTGATTAGTCCTCAACGGGAGCAGCTACCGGGCAAGCGTCAGCACATGCACCGCATGATACGCAAGCATCAGCATCGATCTCATACTTGCCGTCACCTTCAGCGATAGCACCTACCGGGCACTCAGCTTCACATGCACCGCAAGAGATGCAATCATCTGTAATTTTAAATGCCATTTTGTTCATCCTCCTTGTCCCAGATTTGTCACTATTGTAACATAATAACGAAAAAATGCAATAGTTTTATAAAAAAATTCATCGAATTTCTACATCAGAATAATAAAACTTTAATATTTCTATATAGTCAGCTCCCTGTCTGGCCATATAATCCGAGCCATACTGACTCATACCTACCATATGACCGTTTCCTACTATGCGTATAATTATCCCATTTTCATCACAGGTTATGCTGAAACAGCAACTCTTAAGCCCCAGCGCTAAACGAAAATCATCTGATGAAATCTCCTCTCCGCATACTTCAACACTTTTTACATATCCACTATTATTTTTTGCTACCTCACCTACCCATTTCTCTTTGTCGCCCGAAAGTTCTACACCGTCGATTTTACTTATTAATTCTTTAAACTCATCATATGATAGTTCTTTTTTACTGCTGTACTGAGAAGACAGGCGGTCTCCAGGGCTTTCAACCTGTCGGAGATACGGTTCTTTTCTTTTCCATACAGTTTCTGCACTCTCAGTTTTACCACTGTTGAGATCATGATAAACCGCCAGGATAGGTTTATCGCCATAGTACACTGCTTCTCCATATACTTCATCAACAATTCGCTTTGCCTTATTCTCATATTCATCAAATTTTTCGCCCCATTTTTTCTTCCTCTCATCTGGAGAAATATAACCCTGATGCACTAACGGATCATCGCTTATCTGAGCACCGTTTAACTCAGACGAAACATCTTTTTCTCGTATATAAAGAGAGTATGTATATGATGCAACAACCTGTGCCTTCAAAGCTTCTTCGTGGTAAGATAAGTCAGTTTCAGCAGCCAGCACACCTATCAGATACTCTCTTTCATCAACAGAAATCACCTTACCGTTAGTTGATTTCATCACGCTGATTTGTTCCGAGTTTTCATTATTCACCACTTGCGTCTGCAGCGTAGAAACTGTCCTTTTTTCTTTTAACATAAACACTGGAATAAGTATCATAGATACCGTCAGAATTGCACATATTATCAAGTTTCTTCTCATTTTCAACCCTCCGGGATAAGCTATACAAAATTTTATGCAGACAAGCTCATAATAATGACTTTTTGCACTAACAAAAAATCTGCAATTTTCTTGACTTTACAAGTCATTATATTGTATAATGTTCTGAAATATTATCCG
>JAZORX010000233.1:0-14604 GCA_045656845.1 Acutalibacteraceae bacterium
TACCCGTGCCCTTGAGTGCGGAAATTTCGACAACTCTGCAGCCGATTTTCTTCTCAAGAATTTCTATGTCAATCTTATCGCCGTTTTTTGTAACAATATCCATCATATTGATTGCAATAACAACGGGAATACCCAATTCGATAAGCTGAGTTGTAAGATAAAGGTTTCTTTCAATGTTTGTTCCGTCAACGATATTGAGAATCGCATCGGGACGCTCACCTACAAGATAATCTCTCGCAACCACCTCTTCAAGCGTATACGGAGAAAGAGAATAGATGCCCGGAAGGTCGGTTATTATTACATCTTTATCTTTCCTGTATGTTCCTTCTTTATGTTCAACTGTAACGCCCGGCCAGTTTCCTACATACTGGTTAGATCCCGTGAGCGCATTGAACAATGTTGTCTTACCTGAGTTCGGATTGCCGGCAAGAGCAATTTTAATTGACATAGTTATTCTCCTTTGGTTAGTTTAAGCTAACCGATAAAGTAAAATTTAACAGGGCTGAGCCCCTTTTAATTATTCAACCTCTACCATTTCAGCATCAGCTTTTCTTAACGAAAGCTCATAGCCTCGCAGGTTCATTTCTATCGGATCTCCCAACGGAGCTACCTTACGGATATAAATTTCCACACCTTTGGTAATTCCCATATCCATAATTCTACGCTTCAGAGCACCTGAGCCGTGAACCTTGACTACCGTGGCTTTTTTGCCTACTTTGATATCTTTGAGTGTTTTCATCTCTTTGCCTCCTGAGTGGACACCATATCAGTTAGCCTAGGCTAACTCGCATTTCTGAAAAATCAGTTAGCCTTCGCTAACCACGATTATACTACAACAATTTACAGCATTTGTCAATAGTTATTTCCAAAAAAAATTAAGCCTCGTGCAAAAAATGCACGAGGCTCAGGTTAGTTTATACTGTTAAATCAAACCATCCACGAGGACCATAGAACTTATAGATAAGGTCATTTGCAGTTTTGAGAGCTTTTGTAAGAATCGGATACTCTTCTGCTTTAGGAGTATACTCTGTTCCCTCTGCGTGCGCTCTTGCAACGTAGAAATTGAGCTTTGCAACCTCAAGTGCTTCAGCGTCAACAACCGTATTATCAATAACAGCCTCTACCTCTGCGATAGCAGCTTCAAGCTCTGCTGCAACCTCCGGAGAAAGACCTGATGTATCCATTGCCTTTGCTCTTGCAATATCATTGATGAGTCCCTTTGTGTTTCTTGCAGTGTTGAACTGCGGGAATTTATCGGGATATGAATAAACATCAACGAAGTTTTCATCTGTAAGAAGTGCAACTGCGAGCTTCATAACAACATCGTTGCTGCCTGTTCTTTCATGGTTCTGATTATAGAAATAGAAAGTATGGTCAGGGAGAAGACCTGCGCGTGCGTCAACGATATTGTGGGGATCGATGTGGTTATGGTCAGGATTTGTGCAGTTCGGATTTTCTGTTACATAGCCTTCAGGAAGCTCAACATCAACACCATAGCTGACAGCGCCCATTGATGTTGACTCAAGCTGAATGATACCGTCTGCGTTAACATCATCCCAGCTGTCAACGATTGCATAAAGAGAATAGTTATAGCCACAGATATCAAAGACCTTAACGCCTGATGCTATCGCATCGCGGAGATTCTGGTCTGCGTTGCACTGTGCATTGTAGAAAATATCTGTCTGGCGTCTGATTTCCTTCATGCTTTCATCGCTGAGATACTTCTCTGCACCTGCAGGATAATTCTCCTTCGGGCAAAGACCCCAGATAAGTGTGCTGTTTTTAAGTCCACCATCAATAAGACCATTCAAAGCAGCATCAAGAATGCTGTTAAGAACCTCTTTCGGGAAAAGACGGATTGCAAAGTTGATAAGATAGCTTGACCACTCGCCTTCGAGGAGTCTCGGAATCATATAGTTATAAAGAGCCTCGTCATCGTCAAGAAGACCATACTCGATAATTTCACCAACAAGGCTTGAGCCGTTCTTTGCAGGAACGATATAAACTATTCTGTTGATATCTTCTGAGATATCTCTGCCCTTATCCTTGTAAAGCTGAAGAAGCATATTTGCAACTGAGCCACCCTGACTGATGGGAACGATATTGATTTTATCGTGACCTGTCTGCTTTTTGATAAGCTGGATGTAATCATAAAGCTCTTCTGCAGTATCAATCATATTTCCGAGTGAGAAATATGAGAAGAAGTAAAGATGATCAGCACCGGCAACATCGATATAGCTCTGAAGAGGAACATTATCGAGGATATGCTCACGGTCATGCTCTGAAAGGTACGCAACGCTTGTATTATACTTCGTTGCACGGATATCCTTGATAACCTTTCCGTTTTCATCGCACTTGATATTACCCATAAGAATTTCGCCGATACCCTCTGCGAGATTATTCGCAAGCATATCGCCTATATCACGCTGAAAAGCAAGAGACATAATGAGGGGAACAAGAGCCTTGCTGACAGCGATTTTGATAATTTCAGCCGTTGATTCAAGATAGAACGGGCCTTCATACTGCTGACCGTCTGCGTTAACGGCAATCTCACCGTTTTCGTCATAGAGGAAAACCTCAGACTGGAAGATACCCGGGATAACGAGTGACGGGCACTGGTCGCAGTTTCCGCCGCAAGATGTCATAACTTCCGATTCCGTTGCAGGAGCTGCGAATGCAGGAGCACCAAGCATGAAAACGAGAGTAAGTGCGACGAAGGCTGCTGTCAATTTTGAAAGAATTGTCTTTTTCATAACACTACCTCCTGATTTTAGTGGAGAAATTTTACAACAATATCATATAACAAATTGCCAAAAAAGACAATAGGCTTGTGAAAATTTTTATGCTAAGAGCAATAATTTTTATTTTATCAGTAAAACGCTTTGACAAATTCGGGTTTGTCGGGGTAAACCCGAAAAGTAATAAGTAAGAAGTAAGAGTGAAGAAGTGAGGGTCTGCGACGCTGATTTTAATGCCTGTCTTAAATCGTTCTCGTAGGGCGTGACGCTTGCGACACGCCGTAAAATATCGCAGAATATCGGTTCGTCGCAAAGCGTCGAACCCTACGAACCACGATTCGAGCAACTCCGTAGGGGAACATATTATGTTCCCACAAAATTTTATCAGAATTGACTGGCAGATGATATCTGCCCCTACGAACACGACTTAAGATAAGCGAGTAGGGGATGGGTTTCCCATCCCGAAGAAAACACACAGATTTCGGTACGGGAAACCCGTACCCTACCTCCACTGATTTAAATTGCGTGTATCAAATCACCCCGACAAACCCGAATTTATCTTATTCACAGTGTTATCAACACAAAAAAAGAACAAGAAGCAGATCACTTCTTGTTCTTAATTTTTTCTTTATTTTGCGAGGATTTCGCCTATCATTGTGTCAAGCATAATGAGCATTCTCGGAAGATGGAACGGACCCTTGAATGTGCTTCCCTTGCAGGGAGGCTCTGTCGGCTTGCCGTCACGGCGAAGATAGCCGTACCATTCACCGTAAGCAGGGTCGGAGAAAACTTCCTGACAATAAGCAAGAGTTTTCTTGAACCAATCCATATAATACTCATCTTCCGTATCACGGTATGCCATCATTGAAGCGATGAGGATTTCGTTATGAGGCCACCAGAGCTTCATATCGTGCTCATAAGCTTCGGGAGGATTGCCGAGACAATCACGGAAATAGAGAAGTCCGCCAAATTCATTGTCCCAACCGCCTTCGATTGCAAAGCGATAGATTTCTTCTGCCTTTTTGTAAAGCTCCTTATCACCTATACGGTTTGCCTCTTCCATAATGAACCATGCACACTCGATATCATGGCCCGGGTTAACAACTCTGCCTGCTGTGTAATCGGAGCAGAATTCACCGTTTACGCCAACGCTTTCAAGAGTACACTTAAGCTCGGGCTTATGATGATATTTGAAGATATCGTGCACACATTCTGCACTGTATTTGTCATACTTTGCAGTGTTTTCGGGGTCAACACGACGCATAATTGCAGTTGTGTTAAGGAAAATCATCGGATCAGCCAAAGCTCTTCCCGTTCTTGTTTCCGGAATTGTCTTTGCGCCGAGACCTGTCGGGTCAGCACCACCATGGTTGAGATGGTAGATAAGATCATAAGCCTGTCTTGCTCTTTCGAGGTGCTCTTTATCACCCGTCACACCGTAATATTCAGCGTTTGCGATGCAGTAGAATCCCTCTGAGAAGCAGTATCTTCTCTGACGAAGGGGCTTACCATCTGCTGTAACGGTGAAATACATTCTTCTGCCTGCATCCTTGTTGATACAGTAGTTTTCCATAAAATCAAGGCAGGATTTAGAAGCCTTGAGCCACTCGTCCTTTACGCCGTAAACCTTGCAAAGATATGCAAAAATCCAGCCACATCTGCCCTGCATCCATACGCTTTTGTCTGTTGAATAAATCTTGCCTTCTCTGTCAAGGCAGGTATAAACACCACCGTTAATGTCGTCCATACCGTTCTTAAGCCAGAAGCTGACGCAACGCTCAAGCTCTTCTCTGACCCATTTCTGAGTTTCAATCAAATATTCTTTATTCATATTGCACCTCAGCCAACAAATTTTGCGATTGCTTCGTCAATCATAATCTTTACATTGTGTGCAAGGCCGATACCCTCTTCTGTGATTTCAGCAAGAGGAGCACGGACAGAGCCGCATTCAACACCCTGCTCTCTGAGAATCTGCTTTGCTGCAGCGTACATATTACACTTGCAGGAGCACATTGCATAAATAATCTTGTCGATTGCGTGCTGGATTTCGCAAGCTTCTGCGATCTTGCCTTCCTTAAGAAGCTCATCAGCCTTAAGGAAAAGCTCGGGCATAACGCCGTATGTGCCACCAATGCCACCACCTGCACCGATGATTCTGCCTGAGATGAACTGCTCGTCCGGACCGTTGAAGATAATGCAATCCTCGCCGCCCTCCATTTTGAACATCTGAATATCCTGAACAGGCATTGATGAATTCTTAACACCGATCACACGGGGATTCTCAAGCATCTTTTTGAAAAGAGGCATTGTAAGAGAAACACCTGCAAGCTGAGGAATGTTATAGATAATAAAATCTGTATTCGGAGCTGCTGATGAAATATCGTTCCAATATTTTGCGATTGAATCCTCCGGAAGATGGAAATAAATCGGAGGAATTGAAGCGATAGCGTCAACACCGAGGCTTTCAGCATGAGCTGCAAGCTCCATTGAATCCTTTGTGTTGTTACACGCAACATGAGCAATGATTGTCATCTTGCCGCCGACTGCTTCCATAACACTTTCAAGAATGATCTTTCTTTCTTCTTTGCTCTGATAGATGCATTCACCTGATGAACCGCAGACATAGAGACCCTTTACGCCCTTTTCAAGAAGGTATTTCGCAAAATTAGCAGTTCTTTCTGCGCTTACATCGCCGTTGTCGTCATAGCAAGCATAAAAAGCAGGAATGACGCCCTGATACTTTGTTAAATCTCTCATCTGAAACACTCCTTATATTTTCAAAAATTCTCTGAATGCTGTGATATATGACTTTGCAGTTTCGCTGTCTGAGCTTTCTGCAAAAATTCTGAGAAGAGGCTCTGTTCCTGAAAAACGGCAGATAACAAAGCTGTCATCTTCAAAATACACCTTGCATCCGTCCTCGTAATTAACACGAACTACCTTCTTACAGAAATCCGGAAGCTCCTTTTTCACCATAATAATATTTTCTATCGTTGGCTTACACTCAGGAGCAAAGTGAAGGTTATCCTCAACCATAATAAACTTACCGAACTGAGCAGTAAGCTCATCAATCATATCTGACGGAGACTTACCGACAACGCTTATCATCTCTGCCATAAGCGAAGCCGCATAAACAGAGTCTTTGCCGTGGATATGACCTCTTACCGTAAGACCACCTGACGATTCGCCGCCAAGAACAGCATCGACCTCGTCAATTTTTGAAGAAATATACTTAAAGCCAACCGGAACCTCATAGCATTTTTCACCGAAAGACTCAGCGATTCTGTCAAGCATATGGGTTGTTGCAAGGTTTCTTACAACGGGGCCCTTCCAGCCTTTATATTTAACAAGATAATAATAAAGAAGGCAGAGAATTTCGTTTGCATCGATGTATCTTCCGCTGTGATCGATGATACCGAGACGGTCACCGTCACCATCCATCGCAATACCCAGGTCATAATTTCCTCTCACAACTCCGTCACGAAGAAGTCTGAGCGTATTCTCGCTCGGAGCAGGCATCATTCCACCGAACCAAGCATCCTTATTAAGGTTCATTGTGTCGATAGTGCAACGGGCTGTATGGAAAATAACCTGTAAAGGATATGTACCTGATCCGTGCATTGAGTCAAAGAGAACACGAAGTCCTCTTTCGCGAAGTGCAGACACATCAAGAAGACCGAGGATATCGTCAAGGAACTTGTTGAACGGATTGCGTAGATAGAGAATCTTTCCGTTCTCAACAGCCTCATCAAAATCAATTGTCTCAACCGTTTTGCTTTCTTCAATAAGCTCTTCAAGTCTCTTTGTTGTTTCAAGAGGAGCATCCCTACCCTCTTCAACAATAAGCTTGATACCATTATAATTAGCAGGGTTGTGGCTTGCTGTTATTTCAATTCCGTAGAAAAGTTCGCTGTCCTTTACCGTGTGCATAACAAGAGGTGTCGGAGTTGAACGAGGCATAAACCAGACTTCAATTCCACCTGCTGCAAGAACCTCTGCAACCCACTTTGCAGCACTTTCAGAAAGGAAGCGACGGTCGTAACCGACAGGAATAGGTTTATCCGTCTTTCCCTCTTCCCTTGCAAGTTTAACAATACCCTCTGCAACACGGGCAATATTTTCGTGTATAAAATCTTCACCTATGACGGCTCTCCAGCCGCCTGTACCAAAATTAATCATCTGGACAACCTCGCTATTGTATCTTCAACCTCAGACTTGAACTTTTCGATGTAGCTTACGATAAACTGAGTCGGAGTTTCATCGCCCTTTACAAGAGGCATAAGGTCAAGTCCGAAGCTCTGGCTTGTTGCTTCATCTGTATTGTGTGACTCAAAGAATGTTGCGTTTGCGCATCTTCTGCCTATCGCTGCTGTGTCATAGCTCTTGCCTCCGACAACCTGAGAGCGATAAACCGTTATCAGCTCTCTTGCAAGCTCGGGATATTTTGAAGTATCAACACAAACCTTATCTCTATCCGGAAGCCAGTCAAGATTACGCCATACCTCAAGCGCAATCACTTCCTTCGGACGGATATCCTCAGGCATACGGCGTACTGCTTCTATAACACGAAGCACAACTGCAACATGAGTCTCGTGCTTATCTGCAAGGTTATGGGTATAAAGTCTCTCGGGCTTTACCTCACAAAGAATATTGTAAAGGTCCTCAACAGTATCTTTGTTTGAACCGTCCTTGATTTCTGATGACGCATAGCCAAGCTGCATAATTGCGGTATAGTCACCTATTTTTGCAGCGTCATTCTGCTCCTGAATACGAACTTCCTTCATCTGCTCGTTTGTATAGTCACTGTACTCACCGGCACGGGGACTTCCTGCACCGTCAGTCATAACAACACCGCAAAAATTTCTTTCTTTGTTATTATAGCATTCCGAAATCGGACCGTAAGCCATAATTTCGATATCGTCCTGATGTGCAGCAATACACATATCAGTTACGCCTTCGAGGCTTTCTTCCTTCGGAAAGTAAATTGATGCGTTACTTTTTTTGAAATTCATCTTCATCACCCTTTAAATTTCTTTGAGATTATATAGTATCAATATTCAGACAAAAAATCAAGACCTGAGCTTGTTAACTCAGGTCTTTTTTTCATTGATAAATACTCTGAAAAGAGGAAGACATGACGAGAAGAAAGCCTTGTACGCCTCGCAGTAGTCACGATCAGCTCTGTTTCGCTTGCAGCCACCACCACGGCACAGAGGATAAAACCTGCAGCTCTTGCATTTTTCATCCGTTTTAAGGCTTTCAACGATAAAGCGTTTTGCCTTTTCGCAGTTTGCAAGGCTTTCAAAGCTGACGACATTGACATTTCCGAGCATCCATTCATCCGTACAGTAGAAGTCGCAGGGGTATACATTTCCGTTACCCTCAACGACAAACTGATGTGTACAATGGCCACAGACGCCACACTGCTCTGCGTGGTTGCCGACAAAAAGATGCACAAGATTATCAAAATATCTTATGCTCGTGTAGTCCCCTCTTACATAATCCTTGACGAAGTAATTAAAGCACTTTATAAGAAAATCGGCATACTGCCTCTGCGTCATATAAAGCTCGCTTTCGCTCTTATCGCCAAACGGACGAAGGCAGGGAATAAACTGCAGATATTTAAAGCCCTTCGACCTGAAGAATTTATAAATATCATCAATATTATCAGCACAGTTTCCCGTAAGCACGGTCAGGATATTGAAATCAACTCCCGTTTCCTGAAAAAGCTGAGCAGCATTCAATATTTTATAAAAGGTATTCTGCCCCTTATCATCGACACGGAAACGGTTATTTTTATAATCTCCGTCAAGACTCAGCCCGATGAGAAACTGATTTTCTTTAAAAAACTCTGCCCATTCCTTTGTAACGAGCGTTCCGTTGGTCTGCAAAGAAAAGAAAACTCTGCTTGAAAGATGATTGTGTTTCTTTACAAGTGTTATAAATTCTTTGAAATAGTCAAGCCCTGCAATCAGTGGTTCTCCGCCCTGAAAGGCAAAAGCCACGCTATCACCGTTTGCAAATTTCAATGCTTTCGAAATAAGATTATCTGCTGTTTCTTCGCTCATAATGCCGAAATTCTGAACATCACGCTGCTCTGCAACATCGTGATAAAAGCAGTATCTGCATCTCATATTACAAAGACTTGAAGCAGGTTTAATCATTATCGATAACGGTGGCATGGCTTACCTCTTATTGATTATTAATTATAGTATTCTCTGTTGATACCTCTGCGGTTATCTTTGAAAGACGACATAATTTCATCCATCTTCGCATCCATATCCTCTGCAACAGTCGGATAAACCGTAGCTCTGTTGTAGTTTTCGCCTACATCATCTGTGAGGATATGAAGCCAGTTTTTACGGTACTTATCAAAGAACGCTGAGTTATCGTTCTGAATACGCCTGAAATACTTAAAGGTTACATTTTCGTTTTCCTTGAGCACGGCGTGGTCATAATTTTTATAGTTTTCGTTTGCGAGAATTTCAGATGTCGGTACAGTGTACTGAATCGCTCTGAGATTTTCTCTCTTCATATGGAGGATCGGATGATCCTTAGTGTGGATAACCTCGTCAGTGTCAAGAAGAGGACGCATCGAAACACCATCTATGGTTCTGTCTTCGGGAAGATAATTTTTCTTTCCACCGTTACCCGTGATTCCGCAAAGGTCAATAAGCGTCGGGAAAAGGTCTACCATAACGGCACTCTGCTCAAGAGTTGTACCTGCTTCCCAGAGACCGTCGTTATTGCCCCAACGGACCATAAACGGAACCTTCTGACCACCTTCATAAGCGAGGTACTTACCTCCTCGCAGGTCATTGACCGAGCCTTCAAGTGCAGGTCCGTTATCCGAAGTGAAGATGATGAGTGTATCATCCATTACACCAAGCTCTTCAAGTGTTGCGAAAAGCTTACCGAGATAATGGTCAAATTCCGTTACGCAGTCAACATATGTACCCATTCCCGTTGTGCCGTCGAAGTCATCACCTGCATAAACAGGACCGTGAGGCCACGGAGAAGCATAGTAAGCAAAGAACGGCTCATCGGAATCTGTAACAGTCTGCGTAATCCAATCCGTGATTTCATTGTGAATCCATTCGGTAGCCTTGCTCTGATCTTCAAGCTCGTCATAGCCGTGAACGATTTCATACTCACCGTTTTCCTCTGCAACATGATAAAACGGAGTCATATCGTTAACATGGTGGCTTCCGTAGAAATAATCAAAGCCCTGATTGGTCGGGAGGTATTCACCATAATCACCGAGATGCCATTTGCCGAAAGCTCCCGTGTTATATCCTGCATTCTGGAACACTTCTGCGATGGTTATTTCATCACCGAGCATACCGTCACAGTTTGCGCCCATTTCAATTGAATTGAAAAGACGGGTCGATGCAAACTCAGTTGTCGAGCTGATGGTCGGATAAATAACATTATCAGCATATCCTCTGTAAGGATAGCGACCCGTAAGAAGACCGAAACGGGCAGGCGAACAAACAGAATAGCACGAATAGAAATTTTCAAGATTTACGCCCTCTTCACCGATTCTGTCGATGTTCGGGGTATCATAAATCGCACCGTTGAGGGAGACATCACCGTAGCCAAGGTCATCCATAAGAATAACAAGTACATTCGGGTTATCCGTTGCAGCCTTGTCCACTTTTTTAAGATAATCGTCGTGACCTTCCCACATTCTCTCAACATTCGGCTGAGAACGAAGGTTCATCGTAAGAAGATACAGAACCGTTGTAAGAATGAATACTCCGCTGAGTACTCCCGAAAGAACCTTCTGAAGCTTTGCTTTTTTAAGTTGCTTTGTTGCAAGGAAGCAGAGTGCACCGAGGATAATTGCTGTCGGAGCTATAAGCATAAGGTTTCCGAGGATTCTCAGGCCGAAGTTTCCTTCTCCCGCAAAAAGTGTATGTTCAGCTGATTTCCAGCCTGCAAGGCAGTTTGAAAACGCACCGAATCCTGCATCAGCACCAAATATAATGTAATAGAGTGTAACTGCCCCTGCCGATATGCCGTAAGCCGCAAGCACCTTTTTTGAAAGCTTTTTGCTTGCTATAAGGCTGATAATAAGCAGCACCGTGCATATACACATAAACGCAACATTGATAACTGCAACGAGATTCAGCCTCGCTATAAAAAGAGCAAGGAAAAGCGCCACAGCCACCACCACAGGCAAGAAGCTGAATATTTTTCTGATCTTTTTCATTTTATAAACCTCTCTGTTTCAAGTGGGGATTATAATACTGCCAAAAGATTTTTTGTAACGAAATCAACTACAGTTTCAAAAACAACTGTTATGAGCTTAACAAAATTGAGGAAGCTCGGAATAGTCTGCATCATATTGAAGCTGTCTTCAATCGGAGATGAAAGCTCAGCAACAGGATAGAATGTCTGATTGAGTGTATCATTCTGCATAAACTGAGGATACTCTTCCATATCAAAAACAGTAAGCTGCTCTTCGCTTGCGAAAAGAACATCGTAGAACACACCGTGGCCGTCATGAGTTGTTGAATGAAGCATATCCTTGACAAACCATGTGCATTCAGGAAGCATACATGTTGATGCGTCGATCATTCTGTCAGGTGAGATATAGTCGATATCGTTGAAGCGAGCCTGTGTGTAGTCCTCAGGAAGCTGAGAGCCGATAGGAGCACAAGTTGCGCCGCAGGAAGCATACTTTGTGTCAACTGTACCGTCAGATGTTTCCATATATGCTGAAACAAGGGGTGTTCTCTGCATATTATAACCTGCTACGATATAGATGTTTGTACCGTCAGCCTGAGCGCCGCGAAGAAGCTGCTCTGCTTTGGACTGAACTTCATAATGGTAGAAATCAAGCTTTCTGATGAGACCTGCATGAGTTGACTCGTCAAGCTTCATAAATTCCTTGCCGCTTTCATAATACTCATCGGGAACGAAGCTCCAGATGCCGGGAAGAGTGCCGAAAATAGGAATAAGGCATTCATCAAAAACTCTGTCCTTAAGGTTTACGACAAGACCGTCAACCATACCGAGGAGAGCCTCAAAAATGCCTGCTTCATCAAAAGCTTCACAAAGAGCATAAAGAAGACCACTTACAAAGTCGATCTCAATAGCAGGAAGAGCACACTCTGCATATCTTACAAGAGCGTCCTTGTTGATTTCAAACTTGCCATTGAAAAGTTCACCTGCAACTGCAGTGCCGAGGAGAGGACAGTTCTGGAAAATGATTGTTTCAATATCCTCTGTGCCGTAAAGACGGATATAAGACATCATAACAACACCACCCATGCTCGATGCACGGATCTGAACATTTTCGTGACCTGTGATTTCCTCAACCTCTTCAAGATATGTATGAAGCTTCTGAGCTGTTTCTACGGGATCCATACGGAAATCGTAACCAAAATAATAAGAATGGTCTCCGCCGTGGTCAGCCGTATCGGGATGGAATTCTTCACTCGTAACTCTCGGGTCGGAGTTTCCGTCACCGTCAAGAGCAAGCATACCGAATGCCTCGTTTACACAGCCGATGAGAACATCACCGAATTTGTCGTAATTCTTTGTTGCAACGAGTTCAACTGCTGCAGGAACTACAGGAAGAAGAATCTCGAGGATGTCACCTGTCTCAGGTCTGAAAAGAGTTCTCTCGTTTTCAGTACCCTCATCAAGGATAACACTGCCGCTGCCGAGAGCAGCAACATAAACTGACGGTGTTTCACCGCAACCACACTTATCTGCCGCTGCAAAACCCGGCACCATAACGAGAGCCGCCATCACAACAGCGAGAACAACTGAAAGTAATTTTTTCATATCAAATCGCTCCTTTACGATTATATTCCATTTAATGTTAACACATCGTAAAAACAATGTCAATTTTAACAAACATCCAACCCTTACAAAATAAAAATGATTTTTTTGGTTAAATTTTTTGGCGTATAAAAATTTTTGCGAAAAACTTCTGTTTTTTCAAACAACATACCAATAGGCAATTTCCTTAGCTTCTGCTATAATGTATTTGTATGCGGTTCAAAAGGAGTATTAAATATGAAAATCTGTGGTTTTCAAAAAATGACAATGCTTGATTTCCCCGGCAAGGTTGCGTGCACCGTTTTTACGGGTGGATGCAACTTCAGGTGTCCTTTCTGCCACAATGCGCTTCTCGTAACAGAAATTGACGAAGAAAACACCTTTGATGAGGATGAAATCATTGCATACCTTTATAAAAGAAAAGGAATCATTGACGGAGTCTGCATCACGGGTGGTGAGCCTCTTATGCAAAAAGACATCGGAGAGTTTCTCGAAAAGGTAAAAGCAACAGGTATGCCCGTCAAGCTCGATACTAACGGAAGCTATCCCGAAAAGCTCAGAGAGCTTGTTGAAAAAGGTCTCGTTGACTATGTTGCAATGGACATCAAAAACTCAAAAGCAAAGTATGCCGAAACAATCGGTCTTCCCGAATACGACCTTCGTAAAGTTGAAGAAAGCATCGATTTTCTTCTGAGCGATGCCGTTGATTACGAATTCCGCACAACGGTCGTCAGGGAGTTTCACACCATAGACGATATCGTTGATATCGCTACCCGGATTTCAGGCGCAAAAAGATTCTTTTTGCAGGGTTTTGTTGACTCAGGAAACCTTATAGGTAGTGGTATGAGCGCTTTGAAACCACAAGAAATGGTGGAAATTTGCACAAAAGCACAAGAAATTGTACCAAATACAGTACTCAGAGGCGTGAAATAGCACAATTTTAACAATATATTGTGTTTGTCTGTTGACACTGCACCATATCTATGCTATAATCGACCAGCAATCGCAAAAAATCAAGATAAAATAAAAAAAGGAGAAAAACATGTATACTGTACTTAAAAGAGACGGAAAAACCGTAGCATTTGACATCTCAAAAATCAGCACTGCAATCTCCCAGGCATTTGAGGCATGTGAAAAGTACTCACATCCTGATATCATTGACTTGATCGCATTAAAAGTTACAGCAGAGTTTGAGCCCAAAATCAAGGACGGCCAGATTTCTGTTGAAAACATTCAGGACAGCGTTGAATCTGTTCTTATCAAGGCAGGCTATGACGATGTTGCAAAGGCATACATCATCTACCGTCGCCAGAGAGAGAAGATCCGTAACATCAACGCAACAATGGTTGACTATAAGGCTATTATCGACAATTACCTTAAAATCAACGACTGGCGTGTTAAGGAAAATTCAACCGTTACTTATTCAGTCGGTGGTCTTATCCTTTCTAACTCAGGTGCTGTTACTGCTAACTACTGGCTTTCAGAAATCTATGATGATGAAATCGGCAACGCACACAGAAACGCTGATATTCACATCCACGACCTTTCAATGCTTACAGGTTACTGTGCAGGTTGGTCACTCAAGCAGCTCATTCAGGAAGGTCTCGGCGGTGTTCCCGGAAAGATCACATCTGCTCCTGCTGCTCACCTTTCAACACTCTGCAACCAGATGGTTAACTTCCTCGGCATTATGCAGAACGAATGGGCAGGCGCTCAGGCTTTCTCTTCATTTGACACATACCTTGCTCCCTTTGTTAAGGTAGACAACCTTTCATACAAAGAGGTTAAGCAGTGCATTCAGTCTTTCATCTACGGTGTTAACACTCCGTCACGTTGGGGTACTCAGTCACCGTTTACAAACATCACTCTTGACTGGACAGTTCCGAACGACCTTGCAGAATTAAACTGCATCATCGGCGGTAAGGAAGTTGACTTTAAGTATAAAGACTGCCAGAAGGAAATGGATATGGTCAACCGCGCATTCATCGAAATCATGATTGAAGGAGATGCAAACGGCCGCGGCTTCCAGTATCCGATCCCGACATACTCTATCACAAACGACTTCGACTGG
>JAZORX010000234.1:0-3134 GCA_045656845.1 Acutalibacteraceae bacterium
ATGCCTTTTTCACAAAGTCCGATTACTTCATCCTCACTTCTGCCGTAAGCAAAAGCAAAGCGGTTTCCCCTTTTCATAAGTGCTGTATATTCACCGTCAGAGGTGTTGTGAATTTCAGCATCACCTTTTATGACAGTTTCACACTTGCCGTCAACGCTGACAAAAATATCGGCTCCGTCATAAGCTTCACCTACAATAAGGTGTCTTTCTGCAAAAAGCATACTTGCATTGCCGAGAAGAAGCATATCCGAGGAAACACAACTGAAAACAGAATCGGTTTTTGTGAAGAAAAGGTTTCTGCGACAACGGGTTTCAAAAATCACACCGATTTTATCACCAGACAAAGTTCCCGTGAAATCATCGTTAAAAAAAGATTCCCCATCAATGGCAGAGAATGCAAAAAGCTGTCCCTGTCCCCATTTATTTGGTAGCATTTAAAATTCTCCTTATAATGTTTCAGCCATTTCGTTTCTTTCTTTTGCCTCTGCTCTGATCACTTCAAGCTCATTCATAATTCTTTCCTTGCGCTTGCCTGTGAAATTGTCAAACATCATAACTAAAGCAGGAAGAAGATTACCTATAATTCCCGGAATAACAACAAGAAGGAAAATTCCGTGAAGTGTTTCTGCTGATTGAACAGCTTCCACCATTTCGCCGTTAATCATCTGTGCACTCTGATAACCGATAAGTGCAAGACCGCCGTTTACAAGAAGCTCTTTCCAGAGAGCTGAAACTCTTGAAACCATTGTATTGAACGCAAAAACCATACCTTCGTTACGCTGTGCAACACCGTACTTTTTATAGCTCTTCCATTCCATATAGTCTGTTGAGTCAGCAAGAAGAACTCGTCTTGCAGCGTTCATACCCGCATTCGGGAGACCGCCGAGAGCAATAAGTATACCGACTATCCAGAGATTTTTGTATCCGAACAAAGCAAGGAGCAAATAGCATATACCTGTATGAAGATAGCTGACAACAACAATATCTCTTGATGAAAGCTTCTTTCCGATAAACGGAATTGAAAGAAGATATCCGTATGAAAGAGTTGCAGAACCTGCCTCAACAAAAGCTTTCATTCCGTAATTGTTAAGTGTCTGCTTGTAGAAAAACGGAAGTGAGTTGTAGCAGACCTGACGGATTGAATCGATACACTGGCTGAGTGAGAGAAGCAATAACGGTCTGTTGAGAAGAATGAGTTTATAGTCAATATTGGTCTTCTTTTCAGTCTGTGGAGGAAGAACAAGGTTTCTTTCCTTAAGTGTCATACACGGCACAATCATAGCAAAAAGACCGATTACGCCAAAGAAAAGTGCAACGGAGAAGAATGCCCATTTTTCAGCATTGTAGTCACCGTTAAAAATCTGGATAACAATCGGTACAAGTCCGCCCGGCAACATTGAGCCGAGGGTTGATGCAATCTGTGCAACAGTATAGAAATTCTTTCTTGATTTCGCATTCGGTGTCATTCGGACGGAAAGTGTTGACAATGCGACGTCGAAGAAGGTGTCTGCGATATTGAATGTAAGGTAAAGAATAAAGCTCCAGATCACATTAAACATAAGTGATGCTGAAGGAACAACAAAAAGAAGAACTGACGAAAGGGTGAAAGGAATCGCAGCTGCCATCATAAAGCTTCTTGCGTTACCCTTGCCTGAACGGTTGCTGTCAAGAAGCAAACCGACAATCGGTGCGACGAGGATATTAACGCCCGTAGTAACTGACTTCATTGCAACAAGGTGACTTGACTTAAGACCCATATAGTCATACATAAACTGATCCGTATATGTACTGACTGAGTCCTGACCCATACAGTTGCCGAAAACACCCGAAACATAGCCGACCTGTTCTTTGAGTGCTACATCGGGATTATTCTTGAAACTGTTGAACTTCTCTTTAAATTTTCCCATATTTTTTCTCCTTAAATTTATTTTGTTTCAGATTACTGATGATTGTATATTCTTTCAGCATTGAAGGTACCGTCTGCCTTGATATCAAGAAGTGTGCAACCCTGGATCCATTCGTTTTCGGGGGCATCAAATTTACTTTGCATATTATATGCTGCGTAGCCTGAGGGCTGTATATATGACAGCAGAATTCCGTCACACATAACGCCAAAATTGTTCACATGGTCATGGCCGAAGTAAATTGCCTGTGCACTGCCCTTTTCCTTCATTGCGGCAAAGAGACCCGAATCAAAGCCTGACTCGCAGACACCCTCTCGCTTTTCACCGTAAAGGAACTCGTCTTCAGCGTATTCTTTTTCTGCCTGATACGGAGGAATATGTACAACCGTCACGGATTTAAACTTACCATACTCAGTTTCAATTGCATCGTGCTTTTCTTTGTACCATTCTACCTGAGAGGTTTTAACTCCGTCGTATACCTCGTCTTCATCTGTTACACCGTACTCAGCCTTGCTTTCATCGGTCATATAGTCGCCCGTATCCATAAGGAAGAAAACCTCCTTAAGTGTGCCGTCAGCATTAAGGATATTAATGGTACAGTTGCCATTTCCGTCAACATCTGTCCTGCCCTCTTTTACAAGACAATGCTCATATGAAGAAAAGAGCTCAATGACACTCTCTCTGTCATATGAAAGGAAGCCGTCTCCCTCATGATTACCCAGAACAGTTGCCCAGTACACACCAAGGTTTTCAAAAAGTTCTGCAAGCTGAACATTCCTCTTTTTATTGAAGCCGTATGTAACATTGTCACCACCAAGGATAACCAGATCGGGCTTCTGTTCCCTGATGTTTTTTACCATATAGGAAACTGTCATATTATCAAGCTGCTTGTCACCCTTGATATGAGTGTCGGTAAACATCAACACCCTGAAATCACCGTCGCTGTTCTTTTTGATTGTGACGCTGTCAACATCCTCACTGACAATTTCGATGTCACTCGGTATTTTTTCAACTGACGAAATGTCATAGGAAATACCCTGCGAGCTTTTGTAAACTATAAAGCTGCCAGCTCCGATAACCGCCACAAGGATAATCGATAAAACTATCTTTAATATTTTTTTCATACACACCGTTCCTTTACAAAATCGAAATACAAACCATAATAATTCTATTTTATCACATAAACTGATACAAAACAATCTTTTTTATTGCTTTTATAAAACATACTAT
>JAZORX010000235.1:0-1535 GCA_045656845.1 Acutalibacteraceae bacterium
GCCGTAAACGGTGCCGAACGGATGGGGGTGCTGAAACACCAAAACAGGCTTATCTCCCGAAGATTCTTCTGCTTTGTGAATCTCGTCGCTCAGCCACATAAGGCTTTTGGGGGTAAAAGTCCATTCCGTAAGCGAGCGTTCACCCGAAAAGCCAATACAAGTAAAGCCGTTGATTTCGGTTACTGTATTAATTTCGTGTGAAAAATGTTTTTCAAAAAGCTCTTTGTAGTTATCCGCCTTCATTTCGTGATTGCCGAGCACATTTATGCAGACCGTATCTTCTCTCACATGCTCTTTAAGAGTATTTGCATATGCCTCGTAGTCCGGTTCTGTGCCTATGCTTGAAAAATCACCGAGACCGAAAAAGCCGTCAACGCCCTTGTAAGTTTCGTCATTGTCAAAAAGAGCATACGCCGTTTCAACGGCATCGGCAACATTTTCGTTTTCATTATGAGTGTCGGTAAATACTATAAGTCTTATTTCGGGAACAAAATCAGATGGGGTTTCGGGAAGAGTTTCCGTGACAGTTTCTCTTGTCACCTGAACCCCACCCCAGCAAAGAGTTATTATGCAAAGCAAGGCAAGAAATGAGAATATTGAACCAAGTGTGATTGCGCAAGTTTTTAATATTTTAACAATAAGCTTTTTCATCTCAATCATCCTTTTTTAGCTTTGATTAGATGATAATCTTGAAAAATAAAAATGTCAACACAAACAGTGCTTTTTTCTTGATTATTGACAAAATATTGACATTTTGGATTTTGAGATTATTCTGAAAAAGAAAAGAACCCTTGGAATCGGTTGATTCCAAGGGTTTTCGATAATCCCCATTCGGGATAAATTATCTCTTTGAGAACTTGAGTGTGATTAGAGCATCTTGTTTTTTCTTATCACAACTTGCCATAGCTTGTTAATTCGCTCAGATTGACATTGACAAACGGGCAAAAAGTCAATAAAAAGGCGTTTGCCGTAACTTGTCGCAGTTTGTTCGCAACCACGAAAAAGTTGCAATATCCCGACTTGTTGACAAAATATTGACATTTTCGTGGGATTATTCTTTTGCTCAGAACGATTTGTTGACATCAGGTTCTGACAGAATTATAATTATCCTATACAGAAACAAAGGAGAAAAATGATGAATACATTTGATAATCTTTTCAGCAGAAGATCAATCCGTACATATAACGGCAAAAACATAACGGAATCCGAACTCAATCTGATTCTCAAAGCAGCTTACGCATCGCCTGTCGGCAGAGCACTTTTTGACACGCTGAACATTACGGTTATCAGCAACCGTGAGTTTCTGAACAAGTGGGAAGACTATTGTGAAAGCGAAAGCGGTCACAGACCTTTCTACGGTGCACCGACAGTTATTCTTGTTTCATCACTCATTCCCTCAACCGACCTCAAGAGCGTTAATGTGAACTTCTCAAACGCTGCAATTCTTGTTCAAAATATGGCAATCGCCGCAACCGAACTCGGCATAGGCTCCTGCCACATATGGGGTGCAGTCAGATTCCTCAACGATAACGAAG
>JAZORX010000236.1:0-4596 GCA_045656845.1 Acutalibacteraceae bacterium
AACTATCAACTCACTTGACGGTGGTGCTCTTCTTAAGATTCAGCTCGTTGTTGATATGGTTTACGACTTCCTTGGTGAAGGTACAACTGAGTACAAGAACGAAAAGGGCAAGGCTGAATACCTCAGCAGAGCATCTCTTACAAAGAACGATATTTCTTCAATCGATATTCAGGAAGCAGATGGTCTTTGGGTAGTAACAATGAGCCTCAAGTACGGTCAGAGCTACGCAGATGCTTCAGGTGCAACTGATACAACTCCGATTAAGCGTTCAGGTCTCTATGTTGGTACGGGCGACAAGAAGGCTTTCGACTATAAGAGTGCTGAGAATATTTACACAGCGATCAACGGTGTTGCTAAGGTTGATTCAGCTAAGGAAATGGTTACAACTACAAACATCACAGCTAAGATTGACCCGGCTACTGGTAGGTTGGTAGAGCTTACAATCAAGTGGGACTGGAATGTTCAGCTTACAAATGTTTCTTATTCAATCGCTACTGATAAGTCAGCTAAGGGTACTGTAACATCAACAGTTGTTGTTAACAATATCCGCTGGTAAAATTAAAAAGGTGAAATAAAATGAGCAGAGAATATCTTTCAAATCCGAATCAGAACCCGAACCCGAATATGAATATGAATCCGAATATGAATTCACAACCACCGAAGAGGGACAGCAAAATTATTATCATCCTTCTCTCGTTGATATTGGTTTTGGTTCTTGCAGCGATAACTGCATTTGTTCTGATTGCGATAAAATCAAAGGACGAAAACAAAGAAAATCCGAGTGACTCGCAGTCGGTAGTGGTGACCGAGCAGACTAATCCTCACAAAACAGGTGGTCTTCCACAGGCAGGCGGTGACCTTCCGAGCATAGGATCATCTTCTGCAAGCTCTGATGCACAAAACACAGCAACAGCTGCCCCGAACGCTCAGCAGACGCAGGCAGATTCGCAGGGCAATCCTCAGCCAAACCCTGCACCGAACACAAATTCGGGTGAAACGGTTACTCCCGGCAACGGTCCGCAGAAACCGGCGGACGGTGTGGAGACTCTTGAATATTTCAATACTGTTATAAACAGGGTGAAGACAGGTGCTTCATCAGTTGAACAGAAGAAGGTTGAAAACTACCTTGCAAACGCTCCGACAATCCCCAGCGCTCTTAACGGTGTTTATAAGATGCTCGGTGGCGACAGCTGGTTGGATCAGATGCTTAAGGACAACTCACAGGGCGCTGCAACATACAGGGGTGCAGATATCAGGGCTAAGTTCCCTGTCGAAGGCGAAAGCTATGCAAGTAAACTCACTGCTTCCGATGTCAGGTCTGCAACCTGCACAGAGTCAAATGGCATCTACACAATCACAATCACTACTCTTCCCGACGCTAAGTCAACAGCTCACAAGCACGGCACAGGGCATAACCCGAAGGCGTTCAATGTAATCCTTCCTGCTACTGTTAACGAAAACATCCCCGGTGCAGCTAAGGGCATCGTTGGTGAAGCAGCAATGGTTTACCCCTCATCAACAGTTACAATCACTGTTGACGCAGCTACAGGTAACGTACTCACAGCTAACTATGACCTCAAGTGGACAATCAGCTTCACAAAGATGGATGCAGATATTCCTTTGGGCACAAGATCTGAATATGTAATTAAATGGTAATGCTGAAAAGGTGAAATGAAAATGAGCAGAGAATATCTTTCAAATCCGAATCAGAACCCGAATCATAATATGAATATGAATCCTAGTATGAGTCCACAACCACCGAAGAGGGACAGCAAAATTATTATCATCCTTCTCTCGTTGATATTGGTTCTGGTTCTTGCAGCAATAACGGCATTTGTTCTGATTGCGATAAAATCAAAGGACGAAAACAAAGAAAATCCGGGCGAATCGCAGTCGGTAGTGGTGACCGAGCAGACTAATCCTCACAAAACAGGAGGTCTTCCACAGGCAGGCGGTGACCTTCCGAGCATAGGATCATCCTCTGCAAGCTCTGATACACAAAACACAGCAACAGCTGCCCCGAACACTCAGCAGCCGCAGACAGATTCGCAAGGTAACCCACAGCCAGACCCTGCACCGAACACAAATCCGGGTGGAACGGCTGCTACCAATAAAGCTCTGACAAAATCAGAATTTATCAGTTTTCTCAATGAAGAAACAGCTAAGGCAGCTCAAGGTTCTTATAAGGTAACAAGATCAGGTGTATTCAGAAAGGCATTTGATTTTGGCAGCGCAACAAACGCTCTTAACTCAATCATCAAGGGTGTTGACAAGAATGCAGACCTCAACTCAGTTGTTGGTGGCTTCCTCGGCATCAAGGAGGATCCGATCAAGGGTACAGCTGCAAACGGTAAGATCGAAGGCGCAGAGGCTAAGTATGCTCTTAAGGGTATGTCACTTACTGAGACTGATGTTATCGACTTCCAGGCTAACGCTTCAGGTACACAGTATGCAATCGTTATTGCAAACAGTCCGACACCGAACTCAAGCAGCCCGATCGCTCACGCAACAAACGACTATATCACATTTGCTGAAGTTAACAAGGGTATTGCAGATGAAGTTGGTAACGCAGTTGTAGTTGAAGCGGACAGGTCCTCAGTGAACTATAATAATATTGTTTTCGTTGTAACAGTTGCAAACGGCAAGATCACAAAGATCAGGTATTCTTACACACTCAGCGCAGAGCTTTCAATCAAACTTGCGGTTATCACAGCTAACGGTACTGGTGGAGCTGACATCAAGGGCGAATATACAGACATCAGTTATTAATCAAGGAGAGAAAAATGAGCAAGGAATATTTAAACGGGCAGGATCTGAAGCCTGAAAAGAAAAATTGGTTTGAGAGCAGAAAAAATACAATACTGCTTTCTGTGCTTCTTGTTCTTGTGCTTGCACTTATTACCTCTCTCGTGATCATTTTGTTAAAGTCAAAGAATAAAAACGAAGAAGCTCCGAGCGAATCGCAGTCGGTAGTGGTGACTGAGCAGACTAATCCCCACAAAACAGGAGGTCTTCCGCAGGCAGGTGGTGAGCTTCCGAGCATAGAGATAACACAGACAACGCCCGTTGAAACCTGCCCGATCTGTGGCTCAACGGATTTCAATGCTCCCGACAGTGAGGGTTATAAATCCTGCAAAAAATGTGACACGAAGTGGAAAGAGAACGGTGACAAAATTTTAGTCGTTCAGGACGGGGAAAAGACTGAAATACATACAACAACTACTACAACAACCACAACAAGTCGGACAACCACAACAAGAACAACACCGACTACAGTGACGAGACCTCCGACAACTACGAAAACTCCGACAACTACGGCAACAAAACCTCCATCATCAAAAGTAAAGGTTGGAGATTATATCAAGATTGGCAAATATGAGCAGGATAATAATACTTCAAACGGCAAGGAAGCAATCGAATGGCTTGTACTTGACGTGCAGGGAGATAAAGCTCTTGTAATCAGCAGGTATGCGCTTGATGCGAAAGCGTACCATACAAGTTTATCAAACATAACATGGGAAAAGTGTACGCTGAGAAGCTGGTTGAACAATGATTTCTACAATTCTGTATTCGCAAGTAGTGAAAAAAGCAGAATAAAAACCACGACCGTTGCAGCGGAAGATAACCATGAGTACGGCACGGATGCCGGCAACAACACGTATGACAAGGTTTTCCTTTTAAGCTACAATGAGGCGAAAAAGTACTTTGACTCGGACAGTGCGAGGATGTGCAAACCAACAGCATATGCGAAAGCTCAGGGTGTATGGTACGACAGTAACATGGGAAGCCGCGACGATGGCAACTGCGAATGGAGGCTTCGTACTCCTGGCGATTACAGTAGGTATGTGTGCAGTGTCGAGTATTATGGCACTGTCTATAGCGGTGGCTACGATGTCGATAGAAGAGACATCGGCGTCCGTCCCGCTATGTGGATAAGCATTTAATAATTTGTCTGCAGAACAGGAATGTTCTGTCTGATTTATGAGAGGAAAGTGAAAAATGATTCTTTACATAATCCGTCATGGTGAGCCTGATTATTCAACAGGGCATCTGACAGAAAAAGGTTGGCTTCAGGCTGAAGCCGTAGGAAAAAGAATGGCAAAGGTAGGCGTTGACAGGATTTTTGCTTCACCGATACTTCGTGCTCAGCAAACAGCAGAGCCTGCCTGCAGACTGCTCGGCATTGAAAAGCAGACTGAGGAGTGGGCACACGAAATAGGCGACGAAAGGCTGACTCCGTTTCCTGACGGTGAGATGAAGTCAATTACGTTTGTTCAGAATACATATTACAGGCAAAACGGCAATATAGACCTGCCGTTTGATAAGGCCTACGAATGTGACGGAATCAGGCAGTCTGAAATGAAAAAGGCTGTCGATTACATCGAAAAAAACGGTAACGATTTCCTCGAAAGACTCGGCTATAAGGAAGAGGGTGGCGTTTATCGTATTCTGAAGGAAAACAACGAGAAGGTCGCTTTGTTTTGCCATGCGGCTTTTTCAAGGGCGTGGATTTCTGTTTTGCTGCATATACCGTTGCACATTATGTGGTCAGGCTTTGATTACGATTTTACAGGTGTTACGGTTATCGAATTTCAG
>JAZORX010000237.1:0-10718 GCA_045656845.1 Acutalibacteraceae bacterium
TTCATCTTTATCAAACTGAGTGAAAACAAGATTCCAGAACTCTATATATCGGTCACACTCGCAACCAACCTTACAGTCAGGTGAACCGCATCCGTACTTTTCACCACGGTCGTAATAAATCTCAGAACATGGACCACAAGGACCTGCACCGTGTTCCCAGAAATTATCAGCTTTTCCGAATCTTACCATATGAGACTCGTCAACACCGATTTCCTTTGTCCAGATATCATATGCCTCATCATCTTCAAGATAGACACTTATATAGAGTCTCTCGGGATCCATCTCCATTACCTTTGTACAGAACTCCCAACCCCATGAGATAGCTTCTCTTTTAAAATAATCGCCAAAAGAAAAGTTTCCTAACATTTCAAAATATGTGCCGTGACGGGCTGTTTTACCGACATTTTCGATATCAGGAGTACGGATACACTTCTGACAAGTTGTAACTCTGTTTGAAGGCGGTGTTATCTCTCCCGTAAAATACTTTTTCATCGGTGACATACCTGCGTTGATGAGAAGAAGGCTCTTATCTCCCTGAGGAATCAGAGAGAAACTCGGGAGTCTTAAATGTTCTTTACTCTCATAGAAAGAAAGAAATTTTTCTCTTAATTCGTTAAGTCCTGTCCATTTCATAAAAATCTTCTCCTAAATTATATTTCTTTGTTTGTTACTGTTTGACATAAGTTATATTCTTTCCGTCTGATTCAAATACAATATCGCCTAACAAATCAGTACGGTAATAATCAATTTCATATTCTTCCAACAAATCTACAGTTTCGGAATGAGGATGTCCATAGCTGTTATCAATCCCACAGGATATAACTGCATAATCAGGATTGACAGCTTCCAACCATTTACTGCAGGTAGATGTGCTGCTACCGTGGTGAGCAACCTTAAGAATATCTGCAGAATAATCAGTACCTTTGACATCGAGCATATCCTTTTCAGCAATTGTTTCCGTATCACCTGTTACCATAACAGAAACATTACCGAATGTTATTTTCGACACTACAGACATATGATTCAGATCATCATATTCCTTAAGCGGACCGAGAATCTCAATTTCAAGATCAGAAATTTCAACAGAATCTCCTGGTACAGCAAAGATTATATTGTTAACATTCTCAAGACCGTCAAGAAACTTCTCATAAGTCCTGGTTGTCGGCTCGATATCATCAGAAAGTTCAGGAACAATTACAGTATCAACCTCAAAACTTTTAAACACTTCGGGTAAAGCTCCGATATGATCAGAATGAGGATGTGTTGCGATACAATAATCTATTTTTTCAATTCCTTTGTCTTTTATAAAATCAATAATATGATTAGAATTTTCTGCTTCACCTGCATCAATAAGAACAGCTGCATTACTTGTATATATCAGTGTACAGTCACCTTGACCGACATCTATAAAATTAACAAACATAGTGTCGTCAGGGATTGGTTCAGATTGAAAAACACAACCGGTAAAAGCAACAGTACAAGCTAATAAAATAGTAAAAAAAGAATATACGAATTTTACCAACTTCTTATTTTTTTCCATATCTTCTGGTGCCTTTCGGATGTATATTTTTATTCATTGCAGGTCTTATCAGGCACTTATCAGCAGTTCCGATAAGATCAGCTCGTCCTGCTTTCCTCAGCGCTTCTTCAACCAAAGCTCTGTTTTTCGGATCATAATACTGCAATAACGCTCTTTGAAGAGCTTTATCATGCGCAGATCTGGCAACATAGACTTCCTGCATTGTATAAGGATCTAATCCGGTATAAAACATACAGGTTGAAATAGTTCCGGGGGTAGGATAAAAATCCTGAACCTGCTCAGGTCTTATATGTCGCTTTTTCAGGAACACAGCAAGTTCTACAGCTTCTTTGAGCGTTGAACCCGGATGAGATGACATAAGATAAGGAACAAGATACTGTTCTTTTCCGACACTGTCACTCAACTCAAAATACTTCTTTGAAAACTCAACATAAGCATCAATATGAGGCTTTCCCATCTTATCAAGAACAACTGCTGAACAATGCTCAGGTGCTACTTTAAGCTGACCACTGACATGATGTTTAACAAGTTCTCTGAAAAATGTATCGTCCTTATCCTTGAGCATATAATCATAACGGATTCCGGAACGTATAAATACTTTTTTCACCTTCGGTATTTCACGAAGAGTTCTTAAAATATCGAGATATTCACTGTGGTCTACAGTCATCGCTTTACAAGGCGTAGGCGCCAGACATTTCTTACCTTTACACAAGCCGTGTTCAGCCTGTTTGAGACAGCTGGAACGCCTGAAGTTTGCCGTCGGACCACCAACATCGTGAATATAACCTTTAAAATCAGGATTATCAACAAGCTTCTTTGCTTCATTTACGATTGATTGCTTGCTTCTGGTTGTAATAGCTCTGCCCTGATGAAAAGCAATTGAGCAGAAATTACACGCACCAAAACAGCCTCTGTTATGTGTAATTGAAAACTCAACCTCCTCAATCGCCGGAACACCACCCTTGTCTTTATAAGAAGGATGATATGTTCTTTCATAAGGAAGCGAATACACCCAATCCATCTCTTCCTGTGTAAGCGGAGGCATCGGTGGATTCTGAACAAGCATTTTATTGCCGTGGCGCTGTTTTATAAGTTTACCCCTGATATGGTCCTGCTCGTCCTGCTGAATTCTGCAGGAAACAGCATACTCTTTTTTGCTTTTTAAAACATTTTCATATGAAGGACATTCTTTACCTGTTAACGGAGTATCAACAACATCGCAGGAATAACAAGTTCCACGAACATCAGTAATTGTTGAAATATCCTCACCGTTTGAAAGGCGTCGGCAAATCTCAATCGTCTGATTTTCACCCATTCCGTATGAAATCAGGTCAGCCTGAGAATCAAACAGGATACTTCTACGGATTTTATCATCCCAATAATCGTAGTGTGCAAATCTTCTCAGAGACGCTTCAAGACCACCGATAATTATCGGTACATCACCGTAAGCTTCACGAATTTTGTTACAATAAACTATCACAGCTCTGTCCGGTCTGAGCCCCATAACCTTGCCAGGAGAATATGCATCGGCACTGCGATGTTTTTTGGCAGCTGTATAGTGAGCAACCATAGAGTCTATATTTCCTGACGAAACCATAAAGCCTAAATTCGGCCGGCCAAAGCGTTTAAAATCTTCAACACTGTTCCATCTTGGTTGCGCTAAAACAGCTACTCTGTACCCTTCAGCTTCAAGCACTCTTGTAATAATAGCCGCACCAAAGCTGGGATGGTCAACATAAGCATCGCCAGTCACATAGACAAAATCGACGCTGTCCCATCCTCTTTCTTTAACTTCATTTGCGGTTATAGGTAAAAACATCAGGATACCTCTTTAAACTTTATTCATCATAGTCGTCAGTTTCAATAGGATTTTCAATAGGAGCTGATAAATTTGCAAGTGCATTCATTTCCATCCACTGCTGCTTGGAAATAAGAACCTTTCTTGGTTTTGCACCCTCAAACGGACCAACAATTCCTCTTTGCTCAAGCTCATCAATGATTCGGGCAGCTCTTGCATAACCAAGCTTAAGCTTACGCTGAAGAAGAGTTGTAGAAGCCATCTGGGACTCAACAACAACCTCAATAGCCTTCGGCATCATCTCATCACCAGAAGAATCATCACCATCGGATGAAGCTGCAGAAGCTGAGCTCTTTTTGCTTGTTTCCATAGCAGCCTGACGCTCAATTTCCTGCATAACACCTTCATCATATTTCTTCTCATCGCTCTGACTCTTAATAAACTTAACTACACCTTCAACTTCTTCATCAGAAAGGAAGCATCCTTGAACACGGATGGGCTTCGAAATGCCCACAGGACTGAAGAGCATATCACCGTTACCCAGGAGTTTTTCAGCACCTGCAGCATCAATGATTGTTCTGGAGTCTATCTGAGAAGAAACAGAAAGAGCAATTCTGCTCGGAATATTGGCTTTAATAACACCTGTAATAACATTTACGGATGGCCTCTGCGTAGCTATTACAAGATGCATACCTGCAGCTCTGGCCATCTGTGCAAGACGGCATATTGAATCTTCAACCTCATTGGGTGCCGCCATCATAAGGTCAGAAAGCTCGTCGATAAAAATTACTATATGCGGCATAGGTGTTATCGTATTATCAGTATCAGCTAACTTGTTATAGCCTTTAATATCTCGGACGCTTTTTTCTGAGAACATTTTATAACGCTGAAGCATTTCTGTAACAGCCCAACCCAGAGCACCCGCAGCCTTTTTAGGGTCAGAAACAACAGGTACCAACAAGTGTGGAATTCCGTTATACACGGTAAATTCAACCTGCTTGGGGTCAATCATGACAAGTTTTACTTCATCGGGTGTAGCATTAAAAAGAATGCTCACAATCATCGAGTTAAGACAAACAGATTTACCTGAACCTGTTGTACCCGCAATAAGCAAGTGTGGCATTTTAGCAACATCAGCACAGATAACATTACCCGTAATATCCTTACCAAGTGCAACGTTAAGCTTACTTTTTGCATTCTGATAGATCGGAGTTTCAATGATTTCACGCAAAGAAACCATCGACTTATTTTTATTTGGTACCTCGATACCAACAGCAGATTTATTGGGAATCGGAGCTTCAATTCTTACACCCGCAGAAGCAAGAGCAAGTGCAATATCATCAGAAAGACCTGTAATCTTACTGATTTTCACACCGGGTGCAGGCTGAAGCTCATATCTGGTTACCGAAGGACCTCTGCAGATATCAACAATCTTAGTTGACACACCAAAGCTGTTGAGGGTATCAACAAGCTTTGTAGCATTGTATTTCAGCTCTTCTTCGTAATTTCCCGAGCTGTTGTTCACAGCATGGTTAAGACAATCAACTCCCGGTTTCTGATAAACCTTAAAAGTTGATACTTCGATATCATCTGTTTCATCTTTTGAGTTGGATTTATCTTCCTTCTTCTCAGACTCTTTATCTTCTTTAACACTCTTAACCTTGATATTAACTTTTTTAATCTCATCCATCACCTTTGATGGTTTCTTCTCAGTTTCACCGTGAACCTTCTTTATAATATCATCGATCTGAACAGGTGTTTCTTCAACCACTTCACCTGTAGAAATATCAATGAAGGGCTTTGGTTCTTTTCTGTTCGGCTTCGTTTCTACCTTCTGAGCGTTTCCGACAAGCTCTTCAATGTACATAGGTTCGTTTTGATCTTCGAATTCAGGACCAAGGTCAACAGGCACAAACTTTCTTTCTTTTTTAGCAAATCTGTTTTCATTAACCTCGTGTAAACGCTCAACCGTTTTTTCTTTGGCAGCACGGGCTTTTTTAATTGAATCTGTAATAAAAATATAAATACCAAGAAGCGTAGTACCTGTAACAATCATAAATACGACAATTGAAAGAATAAGAACAACAATGATAGCAGCAACCTTACCACAAAGAAGTTCTGGTATTCCACCGAAAATAACACCGGTAATACCACCACTTCCGAATGTTATCTCAGTTCTCATTTCCCACACAGCAGAAAACTGTTCGCCAATATCACCTACATCTGCAATACCGGAAACAAGATGGACAAAACCTGAAAGAAGCAACACAAACAGCGAAGCACCTATAATATTAGACCGGGCTGAAATCATAGAACGGTCGGAAGCAATCACAACCGTAACATACAAAAGCATAAGAGGCCAAGCAAACGCTGTAATTCCGAAGAAACCAAAGATAGCATTATGGAAACCAAGCCAGAGTGACTCACCCTTGATAAGAGTAGCTGCAAGAAACAAAATCGCTATACCACCCAAAATAACGGCAGTTTTTTGCCTGTTTTCCTCAAGCCACCCCTTATTCTTTTTGTCAATATTTTTCTTCGGAGCAGATGATTTTTTACCCGAAGTATTTTTAGCAGGTTTTCTTCCGTTTTTATTACTTACAGCCGAAGAACCTACTTTTTTAACAGTATTTTTTTTGGGAGCCATGACATACCTCCGAAAGATTTTCAATAAAAAAACACCAACTCATATTAACCCAATATATTGTATATAATAACATTTTTATCTACAGATATCAATATCTTTAGTTGATTTTTTTTGAAGTATTGTTTATAATATTTTTAACCTAAAACAAAGGAGTGTTTAAAATGATCTTTAAAGCTGAAAACGAATTTCTTACAATTGAAGTTAAGAAATACGGAGCTGAGTTATCCTCAGTCAAATCAAAAGAAACAGGCATTGAATACCTCTGGCAGGGCAACCCTGATGTCTGGTACGGCCAGTCTCCTATTCTTTTCCCCATTGTCGGTCAAATACTGGACAATAAATACAGAGTTGACGGCACTGAGTACGAAATGGCAAAGCACGGTATCGCAAGAAAGCGTGATTTTGAACTTAAGGAAGAGGGCGACGGTTATCTCATCCTGACACAGACATGGAGTGAGGAAACACTTAAACAGTATCCTTACAAATTTATTCTTGATATTGAATTCAGACTTGAAGGAAAATCTCTCAGAGTTACACACTATGTAAGAAACGCTGATGATAAAAAAATATACTTTTCAATCGGTGCACATCCCGGTTTCAATTGCAAAATCGGCGACTACCTCGAGTTTGAAGAAAACGAGACTCTCGTTTGTGAAAAGATCAACCCCGACTCTATTCTTGACGGCATACACTACCCTACTCTTGATAATGAAAAAATCTTTGAAATCACTGCCGATGTTTTCAACAAGGACGCTCATGTGCTCTCAGGTATGAAATCTGATACACTTTATCTCAAGAGTAACCAGAGAAAGGAAATTGTCAAGTTTAATTTCGGCAAGGCTCCTTATCTCGGAATCTGGGCAAAACCTGGTGCAGAATATGTCTGCATTGAACCTTGGTACGGAATTAACGATGACTACGATAAAAAGGATGATTTCTCACAAAAAAGAGCCATCCAATCAGTTGATGTTAACTCTACTTTCTCATTTGACTGGACAGCTGAAATAATCGAATAAAAAATTCAGGACGGATTTCAATCAAGAAATCCGTCCTTATTTTTAAAACTTATCTACAATCTGAAGTGGATATTCATGTCTTCTGGCAAAGCTTGCTGCAAAAGATTTATCAACAGTTACAATAGATATCTGATGTTCTTTCTCTTTTTTCACTTTACCGTTTTCGTCCTGAACCGGATTTCCGTTTTCATCCAATACCTGCACTTCGTTATGCTCAAATGCCAAATCATCAATCACTTTAACTGACTTAGCAATTTTTATAGTAGTTATACTGCTTCCAACGATAACAAGCTTACCAACCGAAGAAACGCCCTCGGGAAGTGTAAGCTCTGTAAGACCTGTACACATACTGAAACAACCGTCAGGAATAAATTTTATTCCTGAGTTCAGACTGATCGATTTCAATTCTCCCTGACCATAAAAAGCCATCGGCTTAAGCTCTGTTATCGTTTTGGGAAGTGAATATGAAGACAAATCAGCTGATAACAAAGTTTCATAAATCACGGTCATATCACTATTATAAATCACACCGTCAACAACTTTGAAATTAGCATTTCCGTTAAGATTGATGTCAGTAAGTTTTGTGTTGTTTCTGAAAAGCATATAGCCAATTTCTTTAAGAACTGGTGAAAATTTGACTTCAGTCAATGCAGTACAATCAGCAAATGACATCGTTCCGATTTTTTCAACAGAAGCGCCTAAATCAACACTCTGCAGATTTTTGCAATTCTGAAAAACATTTTCACCAATTGTTTTTACGTTTCCACCTATAACCACAGAAGTTATATCACGGCCACTGAAAGCCTTGCTGTCAATACCAACAACTTTTTTACCTCTGAGCGTTTTCGGCACCTTAACATCTTTATCTGAACCGATATAATCTGTAATTATTACAGTTCCCTTTTCAGTACCATCTATAAACACAAATTCATTCATATCCCAGATAAAAGCGAAATAGAAGGTTGATGCTCCGGCCAAAAGCACTGCAAGCACAAAACATATTACTTTAATTGCATTTCTCATTCTGAATACACCTATCAGAATTTGTATACTCTAACTTCATAAGGTTTCGTAACAAATCCGTTATTAACAATTTTATTATCGCTGTAGTTGTTGAAAATAAGCTCGCCCTTTGTAAGATCATATCCCTTAGGAGCATTAAAGCGAACCGAATTTTCCTTAAACGAACAGATCACAAGGAGCTTTTCGTTGTTAAGAACTCTTTCATAAACATAAAGACTTGAGCTATTCGGATAATACTCTTTGTACTTACCGTAAATGGCAACCTGATTTTCTTTCTTAAACTTGATAAGCTTACGGTAGAAATGAAGAATTGAATCAGGATCATTGAGAGCTGCTTCAACATTGACTTCTTTATAATTATCGCAGATATTAAACCAAGGTTTACCTGTAGTGAAACCTGCGTTTTCTTCAGCGCTCCACTGTACGGGAGAACGAGCAGTCTCACGGCTTACTTTATTTGCATGCTTAACAAACTTCTCTTCATTATAGCCAAGCTTCTTAAAGAGATTATGATTATTGAATGTAAGAACATCCTTGAACTCATCAAGTCTTGAAAGGTTAACATTAGTCATACCGATTTCCTGACCCTGATAGATAAATGGAGTACCGCACTGAAGCATATACATGGCTGCAAGCATCTTACCACTTTCTACACGGTAATCGAGGCTACCGTAACGGTTGATAATACGCGGATGGTCATGATTCTCAATATAAAGAGCATTCCAGCCCTTATTATGAAGCTTATACTGCCATTTAGAGAACGCACCCTTCATCTTCTTAAGGCTGAACGGAACCTTGATCCAATCAGTTACCATACAGTCAGCTTCCATATGCTGGAAGTGGAACATCATGTCAAGAGTTTTGTTTGGTCCTTCAGTTATGTACGGAAGAGCGAAGCTTGTTGTCATCATAGGGCCTTCAGCAACTACGAAGCAGTCGTACTTATTGATAACATCTTCTCTGAACTCCTTAAGATATTCATCAAGATGAGGACCTTTCTTATAGTGCTCGATACCTGTTGCAGCAGGAAGAGGAAAACCGTTAGGAAGGCCTTCTGCTTTTGAAATGAATGTGATAACATCCTCACGGAATCCGTCAACACCCATATCAAGCCAGTAACGCATTATATCCTTAACCTCTTCACGGACCTTCGGGTTGTCCATATTAAGGTCAGGCTGCTTTTTAGCAAAAACATGAAGGTAGTACTTATCAAGATCAGCATTATATTCCCATGCTCCACCTTCAAAAGTTGAAAGCCAGTTGTTGGGTGGTTTATTATCCTTACCCTTACGCCAGAAATAATAATCATGATAAGGATTATCCTCACCTTTAAGGCTCTCCTTAAACCATTCATGTTCATCGGAAGTATGGTTAACAACGAGATCCATAATAACCTTCATTCCGCGTTCATGAGCACCTTCAAGTACCATCTTGAAATCATCAAGAGTACCATATTCAGGATTAATGTTTCTGTAGTCAGCAATATCATATCCGTAATCAGCATTCGGAGTCGGATAAACAGGAGAAAACCAGATCGCATTAACACCAAGTTCCTTGAGATAATCAAGTTTTGAGTAAACGCCCTTAAGGTCACCTATTCCGTCGCCGTCACTGTCACAAAAGCTTCTTGGCCAAATCTGGTATACTACAAGTTCCTTATACCAGTCTTTTTTTACTTCTGACATAATAATATCCTCCGCTAAAATTATATTATACTGATTTACCGTCAAGATACTCAGCTAAATCCATTGGTTCTTCCAGGTCTTCGGGTGAAATTGAAACAAATGTGAAATCAGTCTGCTTAGGTGGTTTATAAAACCACAAAGTAAACCAACTGTGAAATTTTAGTCCTTTGACCCAATGTCGTGGAAATCCACCACATTGCTCACACTGAAACATCTGTTTGGACATCACGACATATCTATGACGAATTCTTTCCTTACACCGTCTGCTTAATTCATCAATAGTTATTCTTTCGTTATTAACTTTTGCTTTTTTGATTTCTTTATAAACGAAAAAAGGACTCATCACACCACCCCATTTATGTGAAAATTTTATCATTATATTAAAACAAAGTCAATAATATTTAAGTAATACTTACAAATAATTATCATATTTCACTTCACAAACTATGATTTACATAGTATAATCATATAAAACGATTACGGAGGTACAAAATGAAAATTGTAATTTTAGATGCATATACAACCAATCCCGGTGATCTTTCCTGGGAAATATTCAATGAATTCGGTGAGGTAACCGCATATGACTATACACCTGAAGACCTGATTATTGAAAGATGCAAGGATGCAGAAATTGTAATCGACAACAAAGTTGTATTTACAAAGGAAATACTCGATCAGCTTCCGAAACTAAAATATATTGGAATGCTCAGCACGGGGTTCAACGTAATCGATACTGCGGCTGCCAAAGAAAACGGTGTTACTGTCTGCAATGTTCCGACTTACTCCACTTCAGCTGTAGCTCAGCTGACCTTTGCACTTATACTTGAAATATATAATCAGGTAGGTGTACACAGCGAAGCTGTACACAATGGTGAATGGACCAATTGCCGTGATTTCTGCTTTCAGAAAACACCACTTGTAGAGCTTGCTAATAAAACCATCGGTCTTATCGGATATGGTAAAATCGGCTCAGAGGTTGCAAGAATTGCAGACGCATTTTCAATGAACA
>JAZORX010000238.1:0-9251 GCA_045656845.1 Acutalibacteraceae bacterium
AGTTATTCTCACGGCGACAGCAATCCGAAACGGTAATATAATAACCGTAAATTTAAATGGCGAATCATCGTCCGTTAAGATTGAGCAAATCGGAACGGATTGCGAATTTTCAGTAATAAGCAAAGCTTAGTGAAACAACCAGAATACTTGTAACAAATTAAATAAGCCTATCCGAAAAAACTGCTTTATCTTTTAAGCAGCCGAACCTGAATATTGAAACAATTCTCAACCGTTCGGACATAAAGTTTTATGCTCTGCAAATCACTCCGCAGGCAATTTTTGTTCCGGCATTACCTGAGGGTTGCGAATTGAAGTCATCAGGCATATCGTGAATAACAACTGTTCGTCCGATGATTTCCCGCACGTTGAATCGGTCTGTTGCTACACTCTGGTAAGCGCCGCCGTTGCACCGTATCAACGGAGGAAGATCACCTGCGTGTAACGGGTGCGGTGCGTCTGTAGGGTTATAGTGATTACCTGTGCCTGAAAAGTCATTCCCGTTGCAGTTGTCCCCTTCGTGAATGTGAAATCCGAAGAACCCCGATGATGTTTCGGGCAAGCCGTTGATATTTATTGATATCAATACAAAGTTCTCTCTTTGATAAAATCTGATTTGTCCGTGCAGACACAGATTGGCAGATGTACCCCTTATGTTTGCTGTTGCGTTAGGACAATATTGGTTCAGTTTCATAAAAACACCTCTTTATAATATATGCTCTGTAAACATAACTGTTCGGATTTATAAAAAGCGGTTGCTGCAATGACAACCGCAAAGAAAATTTAATATCAAGTTGTTTTTTTATATGTTTATGATATAATTTTTACAGATACATTTTTGATGAGGTATATTATGAACATAGAAAACCTTATGAAAAAGAAATTGCCCCAAATTCCGCATGATATAAAAACCGCTTTAATTAAAAATCAGATAACGCTGACACCGTTTAAAGAAATAAATGATATACTGAAATCCGAGGAACTGCAAAAAGAAGTCGGCTACAAAAAGATGAGTAACGGCAGTTATCTTGTTTCTATGTATTGCCCTATGCCGAGTATAACAACCGAAATGATTAAGTGGTGGTTCTGGTGGCATCCTCAGGCAGATGAGCGTTATAAGGTATGGTTTCCCGGTGAACATCGGGGTATCGGTTATTCAAAAAATCAGAAAGAATATTTTAATCAGAATACCTGCCCTGAATTTCAGCCGAACACTCAATATCCTTTGGAAAAAATCGGCAAAGCAACTCTTCCGTTAAGAATAGATTTTGTAACGCCTGAAGAATTCGGATTTTCAAAAGAGATAATGGAAGAAAACAACATTCCGTTGATTGTGTGCGGTCATGTGGGCGTATTCAAAGGTTTGGTTATGCACACGGAAATGGCACATATATTCAAGCAGACAGAAGACGGCCTTTTTATGATAAGCCGTTTCTGGCTTGGGAAAACCATGAATCCGTTGCTGCGAAAAATTATAATCAACGACAATATAGCAAAATCTATGGCAAAGCATTGCTGTGTTGAGTACAGAAACCTGCTTGAAATTCTTCCGATACTATATAATGACAACGGACAAACCTGAATTTATCATAATAAAAAAATCAAAAGGATGAATCATATATGTACAGACTAAAGCGAATCATATCATTGTTACTTGTTTTTTGCTTGTTGTTTATGCTTTCTGCAAATACGGTTGCTTTCGGTCAAAGCAGCATTGATAATTCCGCTTTACTGAAACACGAAGGTGACTCCGCAGATTTAAGACTTGATTATACAGACGGTCTTATCGGCACACCTGATTGGGTCGATTCGCTGATTATTGTTGAGGTTCGCCCTGACACCGCTTCAATCGGCGGCACATTACCCGAATGTTACGATCTTATTGATTTCTATGCAGACCTCGGAGTTAACGGAATTTGGCTTTCGCCGATTTATGACCGTGGAGGTATCGGAAACGGATACAGCAACTGCGGACCGCACACTCTCGACCCTGCCATTACGGGAACTGAAGATTACGAAGAAGGCTGGCAGATTGTAAAAGAATTTATAGATTACGCTCATTCAAAGGGAATTTATGTTTTTCTTGATGTTATAACATGGGGCGTTGTCAAAACCGCACCGCTGCTCAACGAGCATCCCGAATGGTTCAACGGCGAAGCATGGGGCAATATTGCGTTTGACTGGAGCAATACAGAGCTGCAGAATTGGTTTATCGAAACGCTCGTCAATAACATTCTTGTTACGGGTGCTGACGGTTATCGCTGCGACTGTGAACCCAATTATGCCGGCTATGAGCCTTTCAGAATTATCCGTGAAAAACTCGCAAAAAAAGGCAGAAATATCGTTCTTATTTCAGAGGATACAAGTTCAAGAAGCTCTGTTTTTGATTTTGAGCAGGACGGTGTTTTTGATTATTCCGTAACCGACAGAGGAGGCCTTTACCAGAATCCTTTAAACTTTTACACCGACGGTTACCTCAACATTGTTGATTCCGTAAAAAGCGGCGAAGGTATCGGCCATTACGCAAGAAACGGAAAGAGGCTGAAACAAGGAACTTCGCGCTACTATACTCATTGCATAACAAACCATGATTATCAGCGCCGTTACGTTAAAGGTGATCGCATTAAGATAGGTTACTCTGCAATTTTTGCACCATTCATTCCCATCTGGTATATGGGCGATGAGTTCAACGCAACAAATCCCAACGGCGTGCTTTATGACCTTCCCGTTGACTTTTCCGAAGCGCAAAACGAAGAAAATGCTGCTTTTTTAGAGGATGTCAAAAAGATGATTAACATCCGCCGCACATACAGCGAAATTTTCGAATACTTCCCCCAGAATCACAGAAGAAGCAACATCTGCGGGGTCAAAACATCCGGCTTTGGAACACTTCAGAATTATGCAAGATTTATGGATAATAAGGCTGTTCTGATTGTTGCAAACAACAACCCCGATTCAACTGTCGGAGAGATAACGGTTCCGTTCAGAGCTTGTAATCTCAAGCATTACAAAACCTATACGGTAACTAACCTTATGACGGGAGAAATTATAAAAGAAGGTACTGCAGAAGAAATTGCAACTTTCACCGCTGAGATTGAATACAGCCATGTCGGTGCATTTCTTGTTGAAGGAAATGAGGTTACAAATCAGACAGTTCTTAAAATTTCCGTTTTCTTTAAAAACTTTATCGATATGCTTTCGGAAAAAATTCTTGATTTTATAAATCTGTTTGCGAAATTGTAATATGAATCCGACTGCATTCAAAGCAAGTGATTTGTACACAATAACCGCAGTATAAGATTTCGATTTTTTTAAATCTTCAGAGGTGCATAAATAAAATTTATCAGTCTTTCGATGTTGCAGAGTAAGATCAATTAAAAAGCAAAGCCGGGAAACACTAGGTGTTCCCCGGCTTTTTCTTTGTTTTGTATGTTTTTTCAGTGCTGAATTCCGCTTTGAATCAAGCTGTAAAATCAGTCAAGTCTGAAGAGTCTTGTTTCGCCCTTTTGCATCTCGATGGTAACGGTGTCTGTAACGCCTTGATAAGTACCGCCGAGCAACTCGCTGACATCTCTTTCCTTACCGAGATCAATAGTCTTTTCGCCTGCAGTTACGGCATAAACGCAAATATAATTTTCGTTTGCATAAATAATATCATCGGTTTCACAGTAAATATGAACTCCGTTTGTTTCGCAGAAAGCTCTCAGCTCGTTCACGGTGAATTTTTCTTTCAAGCTCGAGGTCATAATATAGGGAACCTTGTTTGTTTTGCAAAGTTTATGGGCATTTTCCATATAAGTTGTTTTTGCATTTGATAACAGAATAACTGCCTTATAATTTTTGTAAACCTCTTCAAAATCATAAACATCATATATATCATACGGTGCGCCCATAAGACCAAGTTCTTTGCGCTGATTAAAGAAAATATTACGCATTGAACCGTTTGTGAGATACTTATATGCACTTTCGTCTACGAATACCGCAACCTCTGCCTTCGAACTTCTGTCTGTATAGGTAATACTTTGCTCATAAATACTTCTGTAGGTTGCCATTTCGTTCATGATATCTTCATCGGCGTACCATCCGCCCCACATATCAAACCACCACAGTGCATTGCCTTTTATAAGCTGACGTGCAAACGATCTTCTGATTTCGTTGACGGCCTGATATTTTGATTCTCTCGGCTGCCATACAGGAGCTTCAAGAAGTCCGTATGGGTCGGTTGACGGGTCTTTTTGAGAAAGAGGTACCGTCAGGTGTGTTCTTATATCGCATTCCTGAAAGCACATTTTCCCGTGCAGACGAACGGAATCAGCAGGATACATTTCGGTCCAGTCCATATCGGGAGAACGAGTGCCAATATATGAATTCGGTGAACATATAAAGTCGATATTTTTATCCTTTAAGATATAGTTGAGTGCGTGATTGCCTTGCAGGGAGTTGGTTACCTCAAGTGTATAACCGTAAAAAGTGCCGACAACAACGTTGTCGCCCGTTTCCTCTTTGACAATCTGAGCAAAATGACTTATCGACTCTGCAATCTTGAAGTTTGCAAATTCTATATAGCGAGTGAGATACTCGTCGTTAAAATAATCCACTTTTTTATTAAGCAAGGTCAGGTCAGGCAAACCTTTGTATTCAACTTCGGGATAATATTCTTCAAGAAACGCCTTGAAAGCCGGCTTTGCACATTCACCGTAGCCACCGTTCATATCAAAGTGAAACCATTCTTCCGTTTGTCCGCCTGCTATCTGATAACCCACAATGTGTGAGGCATATTGGCTTGAGTTTGCATATCGCGTGAATTCGCGCAAAAACTGAGATGCATCATCAAGCCATTTCTGCGAGTAGAAAGACTCTCTGCAGGGTACGCCATCTTTTATGTTCAGTTCATCGGGGTTTTCTTCCTCCCACCAGACGGGCATACTGATATTGACTCTAGGGATTATGTAAGCATCGGGACAAGCTTCAAGAATTTTCTCAACAGCCTCGTCAAACAGTGAATAATCGGGAGCGCCCTTTTCGTCAAAAATACCTTTTTTGAACGGTGTCAGTCCGTCTGTTACGCTTATCCATCTGCCTGAGAAAAGAACGGGAACTGAAAAGAATTTATATCCCGCAGCCGCAAAATCGTCATATTCATTGAACTTTTCCAGATAAGTCATATATGCAACGGCAGCGTGCGGTTCACCGTTGATATAAAGTGTAGGTACTCCACCGCAATCCTTTATTTCAGAATGAATGCCTGCATATTTATCCATATCGCGCACAACCTCTTGCGTTGAAATTTCGTAGTCCGTTTCTTTCAACGGCTTCTGAAAGGTAAAAATATGGCCAAAAAATGTAGCAACAGCCAGAAAGAAACTGATAATTCTTTGAATAAGCATAAACCCATCACCTCTTTTTTAAGTATAACAAAACTAAATCAAAATACAATATATTTTTCAGACATTATTATTCTGAGGACATGTATTTCTGCTTACCTCGATTCTGCGACATATACGGAAAGCGTCGTCAAAGAATGCAATAGTGTAATTCAATAGGCTTGGCATCCTCGGACGGATAGCCCATAACAATCAGCGCTGTCGGTTCAATATTTTCGGGAACAGGCTTGTCCGTCAGCTCAAATTTTCCATGATCTTTGTATGTATAAGCTATCATATTAATACTCCATATTAAGAATGAATCAACGAATCCTTCACTGCTTTTTCAAAATTGCGCGCAGATTCATTTCCTGCTCCGCCGTCAAAAAGTGAATTTTTCATATACACAGCGGCAATATCGTTTGTGGGATCAATCCAGAAATGCGTACCGTAAGCTCCGCTCCAGCCGAAAGCACCGAGTGGCAAATTTTCATAATCTTCTCTGACTATCACCCTGACACCGAGCCCCCATCTTTCACTCGAAGGCATTATATCATCGGAAACAAAAGGTGTATGTAACAACCTGAAGGTATCTTCGCTGATAATCTGTTTTATAGGTGTTTGTCCCTTGTTCAGAAGCATTTTTGCAAACTCTGAATAATCGGCAAGTGTTGATACCAGCCCTGCTCCGCCGAGATAATGTGTTTTGGGAAAATCGGAGAAAACACAGTCATCATTCATTTTCTCATCGCAGTTTTTGCCGTCAATCTTATTATGCATGGCAATCATTGCGTTCCATTGCTCCCTTGTGGGAGTAAACGTGGTGTTCACCATACCGCACGGCTCAAAAATTTCCTGCACTAAAAAATCCTGATAATCGGTTCCGCTCACTTTCTCAATGATTTTCGTCAATACGTCAAAAGCGGCAAACGGGCTGTATTGCTGCTTAGTTCCCGGTTCAAAATCCAGACCGATTTTTGAATAGAACTCAACTGCGGAATCAATGCTTTTTTTGTCTTCATAAGTCATTTTCTGCTCTTTTAAAGGCTCACTGCCGATTCCCGAGGTATGCGTAAGCAGATTACAAACAGTAATTTCATTCTGCGCCTTACCCAAATCCGTAAGACCGTTCTGTGTGATTTGTGTGATATGAATATCTTTAAATTCAGGCAAAAATTCGGATACTTTATCATCAAGAGAAATAAGTCCCCGTTCAACGAGAATAAGTATTGCAGCCGCTGTAATGGGCTTTGTCATAGAAGCCATGCGGAATATTGTATTTTCGGTAACAAGCTGAGAGCTGTTTGCAGAAACGGTTCCGAAACATTTTTTATAAATCATGTCACTGCCTTGGATAACACAATAAGCCGAGCCGAACACTTTGTTGTTTTCAAGGTCGTACCGAGCAGCTTTTTCAATATTATTTTTAAGCAATGTAATATTCAAATCACTCATCTCCGTATCTTAATTTAACCATCAAATCAAAACTCCGTTACAATGGTCAATTTCGTGCTGAATTATCTGTGCAGGGAAGCCTGTGAAGGTTTTGGTGCGTGTCTGGAATTCAGCTGTCTGCCATTGCACTTTTATACTTTTATAGCGCTTACATTTACGGGGACCGCCGAGCAGAGAAAGACAACCTTCCTCTGTTTCGTATGGCTCTGATTTCTTGATAATCTCAGGGTTAAACATAGTCATATATGTCCCCTCATTATCAAAAGCAATAATGCGTTTGCGCACACCAATCATATTAGCAGCCATACCTACGCAACCGTCTTTGTGTGCAATAAGCGTATCAAGCAAATCTTCTGCCACCTGCAAATCTTCAATTGTAGCTTTTTCCGATTTCAGACTGAGAAAAATCGGATCATGCATAAGTTCTTTAATCATAAGTATTATCCTTTATGTAAAGCTGTTACCAAGTTTTTGAAATCGATGTTCCCACTAATGGTAGTATAAACTTTTTTAAAAATATAGTCAATTGTAATCAATCTGTTTAAAATCTTTTCGAAACTTCAAATTATAAATAGACCGAAATACTCTCTACTTATTTTTCAGAAAACGATAATTTTCACCCAAATATCTTCCAAATTAGCCACAGCGTCCAACCGATGACGGAGAGGACGATTATTACTGTACCACAACCGGCACTGCTATTTGAATTTCTACCAGAGTTGTCTCCCGATGTCATTTTGAATGCATAGAAATCATTAAGGTCGGGCATATACTCATCCCCTTCTGTTCAGATTGATTGCATTATATCCCTTTTAAAAATCATTCTCAACAATCAACAAAAGCCGAGTACGATATTACGTACTCGGCTATCATTATTTCAACATGTCACATCACTAGCCTGTGTTTTTGAAAGAAAGCTTGCGTTTTCTGCTTTAACTTTTATTTCATCAATGCCCGTCAATATTTCTGCTTTAGTTTTCATTTTATTTTCCTCATTTCATAAATTAGTATAAACTAAAACCAATCAAGCTTACTTAATTATATACTGCCAACCTTCCTTGTAAATAGGAACGATACGATATTTTAAATTACGGGCACGTACGTATTGGTTGAGCTCGTGAATTTCACTTCGTTTAGTCACTGCATCTCTTACCAGATAAATATATCCGTCTTCAAAAAATATACTTACATCGTACCACTCCGGAGTATCGAAAATATCAGGATCAAAATCATCTGGAGAAAACGAATCTATGTTATGCTCAACATCATCAGAAAACCAAAGTTCCAGATCGCAACCGATTAAACCACTGAAACGCAGATACAATCTGTCCCCTTCTTCTTTGCCATCGTCAATATAACCGTCGTGGAAATATCCTGTAGTCCAAAGGACATTTTCGATATCTGTTTCGGTTTTTATATCTGCAAATTCGACGTATTTGTGTCGGGCATCAATCTCAATACAACGCTCTGTTAACTCCTGCGTAACAACCCAGTCATCTGAATCAAAATCAATATCAGAAAGAAAATCAATAACACCCAAATGAATTTCCCCATCCGTTTCTATCCAGTTCGTCATATCCGTATCAAGTTCAAGAACTTGTGGCATAAGATAACGCAACTCTTTTGGTTGATTCATTACTTTTATCAACTTAGTCTTTACTTGGTTCAACACGATGTAATACTCTGACTCAACATCAAACCAACCATGCTTATTTAATTTTCTTACATGGCAAAACACTGTTGAAGTGTAGAAAGTTTCATCGGGATTTTTTACTATTGCGTACATTTTATTACCCTCATTTCATAATTTAAATAAACTAAATTTTTAATTATTCAACATGCTCCATATCTTCTCTGAGGATATTAAAATACACAGGTCCTTCATTTCCCCACTTCTCAACATCATACGTACCTGCTAGTGTGATATTAACAATAACACCGATTACACCCGTACTTTTAATTCTCACTTTATCCAATTCTTTGAATTCACGCTGCATAACTACACCTCTTATTTCTTATACTTATAATCACCGAACCAGCCCGGGTCGCTATGACCGGACTTCTGTGTTGTTTTGTTGACATTTTCAGATGTAGGTGGTACACTGTTGTTCGAAGTCAAATCGAGACTATCGTTTATACCCTTATTAGGTGCGACGGTAAGCGATTTGGCTTCTTTTTTATACTCGTAAACACAGACAGTTCAAATTCAATATTCTTCGTGTAGTATAAATATCATTTGATTTGACTGCATCACGTTGTATATGGTCTACGATTGCATTATATCATAATCTCTGCAAATGTACATCTTTCACAGTACGCATTACGGGACTGTGGGCTTGCGGTGCTATTGCACAGGTAAAATGATAGTGCTATTATGTGTGCGAGGTGATTATTATGATGACCAGTCCTGAATATTATTATGAAGAATTTTTGCAA
>JAZORX010000239.1:0-18522 GCA_045656845.1 Acutalibacteraceae bacterium
GTTGCGGGCTTAAGGGATATAGCTGCCTTAACACCGTTGCTGCGGATAGTCTCTATGGTTTTCCACGGATCGCTGTCGCTTTCGATGTGGAAGGTTATGATATCTGCTCCTGCTTTTGCAAAATCCTCTGCATATTTAAGAGGATCGCTTATCATAAGATGGCAGTCAAAAACCTTCTTTGTGCTCTTTCGGATACACTTGACAACGGGCGCACCAAAGGTGATATTCGGCACGAAATGACCGTCCATAACATCGATATGGATATAGTCTGCTCCGCAAGCGTCCATACGGGCAACTTCCTCGCCCATTTTCGAAAAATCACAGGATAAAATTGACGGTGCAATCTTAATCATAAAGCCACAGCCTCTCTAACATTATATATAAAATATAATACCAATTTTTTTGTATAAGGTCAAGGTTATCGCAAGACTTAAATCCATTTTTTGATCGTTATTTTCAAGAAAATTCTGACAGACTTTGTCGATGTAAAAATTTGACTTTATTTTTCTGAAAATGTATAATATAAGTCAAATCATAAGGGAGGTTTTTTTGTGAAGAAAATTCTTGCAATATTACTTTGCACAACAATGCTTCTTTCAGCTACGGTTTTAACTGTTCCTGCCAAAAGCTATATATCCATACTGAACGATGAAGCCTGCGGCGAAATTTCTTTCGACTCAGACTTTGCTCAGGTAGGTGTGCCTCTTAAAGTAACTGTTGATGGTCTCGACGAAGAAAACCTTATCTATCGTTGGTACATTGACGGAAAAAGAATCGACAATGATTCTGCATCCTATACTCCTGCTGAATACGACCTTCAGTCTACTGTAAGCGTCGATGTTTTCAGACCCGACGGCAGTAAAATCGGCACTGCCAAAATGTTTATCAGCGACCTGCCCGTTATATATATCGACACAGAAAACAATCAGGAAATAGTTTCGAAGGAAAAGTACATAAACGCTGATATAAAAATTCAGGGAAACGCTGAATTCAATACCGACGACTACCTTTATGACGGCAAAACAGAAATACGGGGCAGAGGCAACTCAACCTGGAATGCTGCTAAAAAGCCGTACAGACTTAAGCTCGAGTCAAAAGCAGACCTTTTCGGTATGGGTAAGAACAAACACTGGGTGCTTCTTTCCAATCCGTTTGACACAAGCCTTCTGAGAAATCATCTTTCATATAACCTCGCTGCAGATATGGGACTTGGCTACCAGAAAACCGTCTGGGTCGACCTCGTGCTCAACGGTGTACCCGTCGGCAATTATCAGCTTTGCGAACACATCAGGGTTGACGATGACCGTGTTGAAATAACCAACTGGGAAGGCCTTGCCGAGGACGCAGCGAAAGCTATTTACAACGCAAACAAATCCTCAATGACAAAGGACGAGCGTGATGAGCTTATCGACCTTATGGCAGAGGATATGAGCTGGACAACGAGCAACAAGGTTGCTTTTAAAGGAACAGAATACACCGTTTCGGATTATATCGAAATCCCCGATATCAACGGTGGATATCTTCTAGAAATAGTCCGTCAGGTTGAAGAATACACCTTCACGACAAAAAAAGGAGCTTATGTCTGCATTGACACTCCCGAAGTAATGAGTGAAGATATGCTCAACTCCATTCAGGGTTATTATCAGGCTTTTGAGGACGCATTATTCGCTGAAGATTTCTGCACGGTATATAACGGTGAAACCATGCGTTATACCGATTTTATCGACCTTGAATCTTTTGTAAAAGGCTTTCTTCTCAATGAGCTTTTTGAAAACTTTGATTTCGGCCGTACAAGCACATGGATGAGCAAGGATGTTGACGGCAAACTCGTTTACGGCCCCGTCTGGGATATGGACAACACCCTTACATCAACATTTTTCAGTTGGACATCTATTAATACAAACTGGCTTTGCCGACTGCTTTCAGACCCTGTTTTCCTTCAGGAGTTGAGAAAAACTTACTTTGAATACAGATACACGGACATCTATGACCTTATAAAAGACGGTGGAGACATAGACTCTTCAATCGAAAAAATCCGTTCATCTGCAGAGTATAACGACTATATATGGAACAATCAGATCAGTTTTGAAGAAAACGCACTTGATTTAAAGCTCAGGCTGCAATACAAAATCAACTGGTTTGATTCCGTTCTTACAGATATGCCGGGCGCATACGCTTCAATGGCAAACAGAATTTCAAATATGGACTATGTCAATTCAGACAAGCTCTTGCTCTCTTTTGATAAAGCAAACAACTCTTTGAGTATCAGCTTTAAAGACGAAATTCCTGCCCTTGTTAAAATTTTTGCCGACGGTAAACTCTGCACAACATACAAGCCGACAGGTGAAGCTGCTGATATCGTTCTTCCGAAGATCAGAGAAAACACTGTTATCACTGCGGTCTGCTATGATAAAAACTCAGATGTGCTTTTCGGCTCATATTGCATAACGGAAAACGAAATCATCAAGCTTTTCGTTTCTTCTCATATTCCTAAGTTCACATACGATGCAGGTGAAGCGCTCGACCTCGATGAAATCGAACTGACTGCACGGTACAGCGACGGAACGGAGAAAAAGGTCGAAGCACAGCTTGCATACACTTATGTCAAAGATGCGATCGGTGACCAGTTTTTCTCTTACGACAAAATAACAAACGAGATCGGTAAAACGTTTATCGTCCTTCGTTATGAAAACGCCGTCAAAGAATACGAAATTCAGGTGAATCCGAGAGAAAATCACAAAGAAGTTGTCGCAATGATCAAGAAGCTGCCGAAGGAAATCAAAGGTAACCATTTCATAGGCGATATTTTCAAAGCAAAAATCGCATACGATGCTTTGACTGAAGAATCCAAAGCAAAGGTCACAAATATCGGCAGGCTTAACTCTCTTCTTGCAGGTCTTTCTGACGCTGAAAACGAAACAGCAGGTGTCATCGCCTGCACTGCGGACGGAATATTCAGAACAAACTCAAGAAGCACACTTCTCGTCGTTACAAAAGGAAATCCCTCTAAAATCATTTTCACCAATTCCGACTCTTCTACAGCGACTTTCACCACGGCATCCCCGGCTTATCTTTACAAAAGAGCTGTTGGTGACTATACGGTTTCTACCATAAGACACCTCATACCCAACAGTACAGACTATAAATTTACAATAAGCCCCGTTTATTCCGATATGCACAAAACAGAAGCATTTGAAATTAATTTTTCAGAAATCGCAGACGAGGTTAAGCTTATCAACGGTATACGACACAACAAGTGGATAAACGAAGGCGAAGCATTCACAATCGAAGTCAACAAAGACAGTATCGTCAGATACTTTGCTCTCTATGAAAACGGAGCAAATGTTAAATTCGGAGCCAAAGACAAAGCAAATGTCACCACGATTAAGGCAACCCTTACAACGCCCGGCAAGCATATAATCAATCTCTTCTATTCTGACGGCAACAGCTCTGTTGAATACGGCACGGTTGAAGTTTTCGTCCGTGAATACAAGGAAGAAACCAACCGTGTATTCAGCGTCGAATATCCTGCTGAAAGCTATTCAAAGACAGTTTCTGTCAATATTGCAACCTCATCAGATGTCAGCTCACTTTCACTCGTCAGCGATAAAGAGGCTGTTGAAATGACTGCGAAAACCTCAGACTCCCTTAAATTCTGGACAGCTGAAATCGACATCACCGAAGGCAGAGAACATACACTTTATCTCAACTCTCAGCCGACACAGACGGTTATCTGCCCGAAGAAGCTTGATTCTTTTGTTATCGAAGGTACTAAGCTTGTCAGATACCTCGCAGATGAAAAAACTGTTGAGATTCCCGGATATATAACCGAAATTGCCGATGACGCTTTTGAAGGCTTTGACGGTACAATCATCTGCTACCCGAACTCAGCTGCCGAAAATTTCGCAAAAGAAAAAGGTATTGACTGCGTAACATTCACCTTTACGGTTAATGCAAACGAAATCAACATTGAAAGCGGTGAAAGCTTCGCTCTCGAAATCAGTGCAGAGCCTTATCTGCCTCAGGATTTCAGCATCACGGCAGAATACGATGAAAGCGTCATCAGCTTTGACGGCAAAACGATAACAGCTCTCAACCCGGGATACACTAAGCTTATCCTTCGCAGCGACAACTCTCTTTTTGAAGAAACACTTTATGTTGCCGTCGGCGGTGGTCCGAGAAAAGCTGATATAAACGCTGACGGAAAAATCAACTCAGCAGATGCACTTATCGTCCTTCAGTACAGTGTAGAAAAAATAACCCTTACGGACGAAAAGATCGCTGCTGCCGATGTTAACGGTGACGGCAAAGTCAACTCTATGGACGCTCTGATAATTCTTCAGATTGCAACAGATAAATTCTCAATCTGGGATTTAATTTAAAAGCTTTAATACACAGTGTATCCTATAGGACGCACTGTGTATTGTTATTCATACTGAACATTATGCATCGCAAGTTTAATTATCATACACGGTGTTGACTTTCTGAAAAATTTATGCTAAAATATGGTCAGTAAAATTTTCGGAGGGATAACAATGCCGGTAAAATCACTTGACAGGCGTGCAAAAATGACTCGTGAGCTACTCAAGCAAAGCCTTATCGAGCTTATGAAGGACAAACCTATCCACGATATCAGCATCAAAAAAATCTGCGAAACAGCTGATATCAACCGCAGCACATTCTACCACCACTACGACTCTCAGTATGAACTTTTCAACGATATTCTTAACGATATCGGTAACGAGATAACTGAAATCGTCAGAAAGCACAATGCAAGCCCTGACTGGATGAACAAGATTTTCCTTGATGCTTTCACTTATATCGAAAACAATCGTGATACTTTCCTTGTTATTCTCAGCGAAAACAGCGGCTTCGGTGTCGGCGAAACCCTCACCGCCTATGTTGAGAGATTCGTTGACATAACATCTGAATCTTCAAGTGAACTGGCAAAATACTGCACCCAATTCACAACAGCAGGTATGACATCCGTTGTCTGGAAATGGCTCAATGCTGAAAACCGTATACCTGCAAAAGACCTTGCAAAATTCATTTCAACTATCCTTACTCCGAGCTTAGGTCGATTCACTCTTTTCCCGATGAGCTGATAAAAATAAATACAGCGAAGATGCATAAAACATCTTCGCTGTTTCTTTTTGCTTTTATTTATATTCTTTATTTGCTCTTCTTGCAAGAACCTTCTCGTGTATATCTTCTTTTGTTTTGCCCGTAAGCTTGTAGAAGAAGAACGGTACACCTGCAAGGAACATCATAATACCGTGAACTATCGTGTAGAAGAACAAAAGAGTTACCTTTGTGTCAAAGCTCTGAACTGGGTTCGGAACAAGGTCGGTCGGCTGGATGTAGCCGATGATCGATCCGTCACCGTAGAGGATAATCGGAGCCAGTGTACTTGCAATCGTGCCGCTGATAAGTGTACCGACACCGATAACAAACGGGAACGATGCGTCAAAGCGTTTACCTGTTTCAAGCTCGATAGTCTCGAGAACATCAGCCTGGAACATTGAAGGAAGAAGGTTTGATGCACCGAACTGAAGACCGATAAGGAACAGGAAAATAATAAACACAACCTGAAGGATTGCTGTGCCTGTTCTGAAATAAGCATAGCCGACACCGAATGCGATGCAGTTTGCGCAGAGCGAATAGATACCACTTGCGATATAGAGCTGTCTTGCATCAAACTTTTTAAGAAGGAAGTTGATTATAAGCATACCTACGGCCGTGCCGATACCTACGGGAAGAACAAAGAGAATCTTCTTTGAAATATCACCGAGAACTGCAGCTGCGATGAATGCTTCCATAAATGTGGCAATTCCTCTGAAGCTCTTCAGAAATTCCGAAAAAATAATTGTCCACGCGTATTTGTTTTTAATGATATCAACAAATCCGACAAGAGGATTTTTCTTTTCTGCAGTATAAACTGTTCTTTCACGGACAATTTTCATACCGAGAAGAACGGTAATAACACCGACTACGCTGCAAAGAGCTGCTGAGATTATGTACTGAAGACCCTCAACGCTTCGGATGCTTGTGCCCGTAACAGCATTAATAAGCGCAGGATTATCCTTGTTCCATATAAGTCCGACAACAAGAACAATAACAACGGGAGCTGAGTTGCCGACTGCAGACGAAATACTTCTGAAAGAAAGCACTTTGTCACGCTCTTTGAGGTTAGGCGTCATAACATTTGCAATCATATTGATCGAGTTTCCGAAGGTGCAGAAAATCGACCAGAGAACAGCAAGGGTTATAACATAAATCATAAGAATAGTGCCCGAAAGGCCCTTCGGTGCCCAGAAAGAAAGCATCATAACAATCGCCATCGGAACAGCCACAAGCATTGCGATGGGTCTGAATTTGCCACTCTTGCCCATCTTTCTTCCGTCGATATACATAACGATAAAGAAATTGAGCACAAACGGAATAATTGCCGTAATCAGGTTAAAAAACGATGTCTGATCCTCGGACAATCTTAAAACATTAACAAGGTATGCGTTTCTGTTGCCGCCTACCATACCCGTCATCGTTGTGTAAAAGAATACACCGACAAGGTAAAGGATAAATTCATTCGTTTTGACATGCTTCTGGGTTTCATTGCTGAGGGTTGCGCTTTTTGTCGCCATTGAAATCTCCCTTTCTCATAATTGCATACCAAAATTATATCATTTACTTTCATATCAATCAATCTGTATTTTCTATAAAAAAATTATAGCTTTTTGGTCACTATAATTAAAAAGGTCGTCTTCCATGAGGAACACGACCTTTTTATCAGAATTCAACTTTATCTACCTTTGAAATAATCTTTTTATAAACAACGACAAAGCATACTATTGAAACTATGAGAGAGAAGATTTCAGCAACGGGATATGAGAACCATACAAGGTGCTCATTGCCGATTTTTTCACCGTACCTTGCAAGGAAATATGCAACGGGAGTAAGCACTAAAAGCTGACGGATAAGAGAAACGATCATCGAATAAAAGCTCTTTCCGAGCGCCTGGAAGCTTGCACCGAGTGCAACGCAGATTCCTGCAAAAGCGAAGCTTGAACCGATTATTCTCAGCGCAGGAACACCGATTCTCAGCATCTCCTCGGATGCACTGAAAAAGCTGAGCAAAGTTGCCGGAATCGTTGTAAAAAGAAGAACACCCAACAGGCTGAAAAACTCTGCATAAATAACTGCAAGCTTGATTGTCTTAAGCATTCTTTCCTTTTTCCTTGCTCCGTAGTTATACGCGATGATCGGAATAACACCGTTATTAAGACCGAAGATCGGCATAAATATAAAGCTGTTCAGCTTAAAGAAGGCACCGAAAACGGTTGCCGCCGTCTCCTTACCCGGTGTATATGTTATAAGGATTTTATTCATACTGTAGGTCATAACCGAGCCGATACCGACCATAAGAATCGACGGAACACCAATCTTATAAATCTGACCAATTAGTTTACCGTCAGGACGGAAGCCTCTGAAGTTAACGCTCAGTTCCTTGTTTTTCTTTGTGTTGAGGACAATAGCGATAACGGCAGCAATAATCTGACCTGCAACCGTAGCAATTGCAGCGCCCTTTACACCTAAACCAAAGCCGAAGCCGAGGAAAGACTCCTCCGAAGAAAAAATAAAAATCGGGTCAAGGATGATGTTTACAATTGCACCGATACCCTGAGTGCACATTGTGAGCATCGTTTTGCCTGTTGACTGAAGCAATCTTTCATATGTTATCTCAAGATAAATTCCGAAAGAAAGTGCGCAGACAATGCTGAGATAATCCTTACCGTACTGTACAATTTCTTCAACACCCGTCTGGGATCTCATAAAAAACTCTGCTCCGAAAATACCGAAAAGGAAGAAAACAACCGAGCTCATCACGGCAAGGAAAACACCGTTTTTAGCAAGGTTATTTGCCTTTTCCCTGTTCTTTTCTCCCAGAGAACGGGAAACAAGAGCATTGATACCGACACCCGTACCCGTCGCAACACCTATCATAAGGTTCTGCGCAGGGAAGCTCAGAGAAACGGCAGTAAGCGCACCTTCGCTGATCATTCCGACAAAGACAGAGTCCACAATATTGTACAAAGCCTGCACGAGCATTGAAATCATCATCGGCAAGGACATATTTATAATCAATTTGTTAACGGGCATTACGCCCATTTTATTTTCCTGCATTTTTTTACTCCTTCTACGAAACTTTAATGATTATACCATAACAATCCGTTTTTGTAACAACAAACTTTTCCTCTTTACGGCAATGTTTTTTGTATAACTTGGCAACTTCCGTCACAAAGCTGAAGATTAAGGAAAATTTATACAGTTTTTTCGCATTTTATACCCGTTTATTCTATCAATTAAAAGTTGAAAAAGAAAAGGTCTTATAGTATAATTTTTTCTGATGGTAAAATACCATAAGTAGGATTTATTAAGCTTTCAACTTTGTTTAAATCCTGATCAAAGAAAGAAAGTAGGTCTATTTTATGAAAACAGTTTATGCAGACAATGCTGCAACGACAGCACTCTGCCCTGAAGCTCTTGAAGCTATGGTAAGCTGCCTTAAGGATAATTACGGCAACGCTTCAAGCATGCACCATTCAGGACAAGCTGCAGCAGAGGTCGTTATGCAGGCAAGGCAGGACATTGCCGAATGCATCGGCGCTGACGCAAACGAAATTTACTTCACATCAGGCGGTACCGAATCTGACAACTGGGCGATTACCAACGCTGCCCGTCTTGGTGAGAAAAAAGGCAAAAAACACATTATTTCAACTTCATTCGAGCATCACGCTGTTCTTCACACATTGATGAAGCTTGAAAAAGAAGGCTTTGAGGTAACATATCTTGATGTTCACGAGGACGGCTACATCCGTATCGATGAATTCAGAAAAGCTATCAAGGACGAAACCTGCCTCGTTACGATTATGTATGCAAACAACGAGATCGGCACCGTTCAGCCAATCGAGGAAATCGGCGCAATCTGCAAAGAAAAGGGAATTTATTTCCATACAGATGCAGTTCAGGCTGTCGGCCATCTTCCCATAAATGTCAAGGAGCAGAATATTGATATGCTTTCATTCTCTGCTCATAAATTCCACGGACCAAAGGGAATCGGTGCTCTTTACTGCCGTAAGGGTATCCCTCTCATCGGCTTTATGCAGGGTGGCGCTCAGGAAAGAAACAAGCGTCCCGGCACAACCAACACACCTGCAATCGTTGCAACAGCTGTCGCTCTTAAGAAAAGCTGCGAAGAGATGGATAAAAACATCGCTTATGTAAGCTCTCTTCGTGACAAGCTCATTGACGAAATCATTAAAATCATTCCCAGAACGAGAGTTAACGGTGGCCGTTCACCCAGACTTCCCGGCAATGTAAGCTTCTGCTTCGAGGGTATCGAGGGCGAATCTCTCCTTCTTTACCTCGACCTTAAGGGAATCTGCGGCTCATCAGGCTCAGCCTGCACCTCAGGTTCACTTGACCCGAGCCATGTTCTTCTTGCGCTCGGTCTTCCTCACGAAATTGCTCACGGCTCTCTGAGACTTTCCCTGAGCGAATATAACACGGAAGAAGAAATAGATTATATAATCGAGCAGCTTCCCCTCGTGGTGAACAGACTTCGTGATATGTCACCCGTATGGGAAAAGATTATGAAAGGAGAAAACTGATATGGCATACAGCGCAAAGGTTATGGACCATTTTGAAAACCCGCGCAACCTCGGCAAGATGGAAGATGCAGACGGCATCGGAGAGGTAGGCAACGCAAAGTGCGGAGATATTATGAAAATTTACCTCAAGATTGAGGACGGAATCATCAAGGATGTTAAGTTTAACACATTCGGCTGTGCATCAGCAATCGCAACAAGCTCAATGGCAACAGAAATGATCAAGGGTCAGAAAATCGAGGATGCTCTTCAGCTGAGCAACAAAGCAGTTGTTGAAGCTCTTGACGGACTTCCCCCGGCAAAAATCCACTGTTCCGTTCTTGCTGAGCAGGCTGTCAAGGCAGCTCTTGCTGACTATTATACAAAGAACGGCATTGAATTTGATCCTTCTCTTCTCGGTGGTGCTTGCGGCGGTCATTGCGACGGTTGCGAATCCTGCGGACACTAAGCAGAGGACAGAATTATGAAAAAGGCTATGATTGCCATGAGTGGCGGAGTTGACAGCTCCGTCGCTGCCTATCTTATAAATAAAGAGGGTTACGAAACTGCAGGCGCAACGATGAAGCTTCACAGCGATGCAACCGAGGCGCAGAGAGAAGCTTCCTGCTGCTCTTCAGAAGATATCGAAATAGCCAGAAGCGTTGCAGAAAAGCTCGGAATGCCCTTTTATGTTTATAATTATTCAGAGGATTTCAAAGAAAGCGTAATCTCCCGTTTCGTTGATGCTTATCGCAATGCACGGACACCCAATCCCTGCATCGACTGCAACCGTTATATCAAGTTTGACGGTCTTATCAAAAAAGCAATCGAGCTCGGTTTTGACTATGTAGTTACAGGGCATTATGCAATAGTTGAATACAGCGAAGAAAAAGGCCGTTACCTTCTCAGAAAAGCAGCTGACGAGACAAAGGACCAGAGCTATGTTCTCTATTCTCTTTCTCAGGAGCAGCTCAGCCACATTCTCTTCCCTCTCGGCTCAATGAGCAAGGACGAGGCAAGAAAAATTGCTGAGGAGCAGGGCTTTATCAACTTTGATAAGCCTGACAGTCAGGATATCTGCTTCGTGCCTGACGGAGACTATGCAAAATTCATCGAAGACTGGTGCGGTTTCAGGTTTGAAAATGGAAATTTCGTTGACCTTGAAGGAAACATAATCGCTCAGCACAAGGGAATTATCAACTACACAATCGGTCAGCGAAAGGGACTCGGCATTGCTGCGAAAGCACCGTACTATGTTGTAGGTAAAAACCTTGAAACAAACGAGGTTATACTCGGTTCAAACGATGACCTTTTCTCAAAAGAGCTTACGGCAACGGATGTCAACTTCATCTCGATCGATAAGCCGACAGAGCCGATCAGAGTCAAAGCCAAGGTCAGATACAAGCAGAAAGAAACCGAGGCAACTCTCACTCCCCTTCCTGACGGAAATGTCAGCGTGGTTTTTGACGAGCCTCAGCGTGCAATTGCATCAGGACAGGCAGTTGTCTTCTACGACGGTGATATCGTTGTCGGCGGCGGCACAATAGTATAAAAATAACCTACGAAGTTTTTACGCTTCGTAGGTTTTCTTTTTTATTCAAAAATCGGTGTTTCTTCGACGAAACCTTCTTTATCTACTCTGAATGTCTGAATCTCGTAGGGAAGAATTTCTGCACGGAAGCCTGCATCAATCGCATCACACATAACCGTCAGAGCCTTTTCCCTGCCTGCTGTTTCCTTTATACGGATAACAACATCACCGCTGAGGTCCTCAGTATATTTGATCGCAAGAACCTTGACCTCATCGCTGTTGAATTTAACGAAATTCTCGTCAATCTCAGCTTCGCCGATGATTGTTTCTGCAACATCAACAGCAACCTCGTCCTCGCCCATAAAGATAGATATCCAGCAATTCTGAATCTCTTCCTCTGCCTTCTTGCCTTCCTGAACGCAGATTCTTTCAGCTTTGAGCACTGCCTTTTCAGCCTCAGTTGCCTCTCCTGTGTAAACAGGCTGTTTAACGCTCTTAAGGTCAAGATCTGTCTGATAAACAGCGAGAACTTCATCTTCAATTGATTCAAAATCATTCTCTCTGATGAAATCATCGTCGATATCGTTGATGTCAACCTTTTCAAGGTCAGAATAAACGAGAGTTCTTGTATAAGCAGCATTATCAAGCCAGTAAGTCTCTTTCTCACTGTCAAGAACACAAGCGTCAAAGTTTGCAGTATAGATTACCTGAACGAAAGAGTCGTTATAAACCCTTGCACCCTGAAAAACTCTGTACTCTTTATCAAACTTCTCTTTGAAATATGTTGTTGAGTAAAGGACATTACGGATGAGCTTTTCCTCTGACATTTCACTGTCATCATTCATCCACATACCAACACTCGGATACCATCTGTCGTTTTCAATCTGCTTTGCAACAGCCTCGAAAAGAACAGGATCTATTTTTTCAAGCTCGTTAAGCTCAAATGCTGTAAGTCCGTTTACAACAAGTTTTTTGAAATCGTCAAGCTTCTGAAGCGCATCTCTGACAGCTTCGATGCTGAATTCATTTAAAACTGCGATTTTGCTCATTTCTGTCCCTCCTCTGCAATAAAGCCATGGTATCTGCCTACCCAGTAAGCAAATGTATACGGATAGCAACCCTCATAGTGTGAGTTTCTTGCATCACTTCTCGGAAGGAGGTGATACGGGTTGCGGTCGAATTTTTCTGTTGAACGTTCATCGGGCATAAGAAGAACAGAAATCTCTTTGTCTACATCTGCACCGTGGCGAAGTCTTCTGATCGGCACATCATGGCGCTCAAGGCGGACAAGAGCAGCATGGCGTGTAATCTCATGACGGTAGAACCAGTCTGCCATACGCTCAAAATCAAGCTCGATGTCAGGGCAGCTTGCAAGCATCGGGAAAGCATAACCCGGCTGCACTTCACGAAGAAGTGTGCTTGACCATGTCTTGAACGACTTGCGGTATGTTGCAAGAAGATCCTCGTCCTCTTCGAGAGTACAAAGCATCCAGAATGTTGCAAGTGCAAGCAAGTTGTCGCCATACATAAGATCTTCTTCAGGTGATGCGCCAACGCTCATAGCACCGTGGAAGAAGCGGTCGAAATGCTTTGTTGCAAGTTCTGCATAGCCGTCAGCGATAAGAGCATCGTAAGTTTCCTTCCAGATACCCTCTTCGCCCGTAACGTGCATTGTAACCTTGAGGTACATAAGAAGCTCTGCTGCATTAAGCGGAGCGTCAACATAGCCTGAACCTGCCTGTGCAAAGTAGCGTTTGCTCCACTTTGCCCATGTTGTCGGCTTACCTGAATGCTCAAGGAATTCGAATTTACCGTTAATGATATGAGTCATTGTTCTGCGGCAGGAATCCTTGATAAGCTCATCAAGCTCAGGATCGCCCTCGCCGAGGAAATCGTGCGCAATACGGTAGTGAAGGAAGTGGTTTGTAACTTCATCACTGCTTGTATCTGCCTTATAAGCAACATCGTCATCAGTATAACCAAGGTCGCGGTAAAGCTTTGCAAGACGCTCGGGAATGGGATATGTGCAAGGAACCTCCTCGCCAATTCTGCCCGTTTTCTTTGACTCGTGAGTTTCGCAGCATGTTGCAACATTGCCTTTTCTCTGATAGAAATGACCGTCGTTCGGAAGAGGCTCGCCCGTTACATGGTATGAACGTGCAATAAAGCCTTCTTCTCTGCCGTGAATGTAAGTAAGAAGAAGCATAGCTTCTGAGTTGAGAGTTGCAAATTTTCTTGCTTCAATCGTCTTCGGATGGTCTTCGCCGAGTTCTCTTTTGAGAACTGCGTATCTGTAAACCTCTCCTACAAAATGGTCAGCTGTAAATGTGCCGTCATTGTCGCAGGATGTGTAGCCGAGTGCAGTTTCAATCTTCTTCGGCTCTGTTGTGTTCATATGGCAGATCATACCGCGGCGCATAACATACTTGTGCGACTCTTCGCGGAGAAGATCACCGCGCTCTTCTGATGTGAGCATAATCATCTCGATGTAAGAAACGCTGTCTTCGCCGTTGAGCACCCAGACATTGTCTCCCTCGGGAAGAATTGCCTTTACTTCGTCATCATCAAGATGCTTGTGTGCACTGAAGAACATAATAATATCTTCAGGGCGTTCAGCCTTTGCGTCATAACGGGTAAGGCCTGTCTTTGCACCGTACCAGATAACGCCGTTGTTACCCTCTGCAAAGCAGGTGTAGTCGCTCTTCTTTGAGGGAAGAGGATACGGGAAGCCCTTAAGGTCGGGAGCCACGTTCACAGTCTCAAAAAGAGCCTGCGGAACACGGGGATCGTCCTTTTTCATAAATGTAATTTTTCTTGTAAGGTGTGGTTTTAAAATATAAGGTTTCACTTCGCACCTTTCCTTTCTCAGAGATAGTCTCTGTTAAATCTTTGTCTGAATGTGAGAGAGCCGTCTTTTGCGACATTAACCATTGTAACGCCCTGAACCCATTTTTCTTCGGGCCAGCCGAATCTCTCGCCTGCTGTGTATGTATTATATCCGTTGCACTGAGCATAAACGAGGTAAACGCCTTTATACAGTGCACAGAAATCATTGAGGTGGTCGTGTCCTGAAAAGACAGCATTTGTACTGCCAAGCTCCTGAATAGCATCAAACAGGCCGCTGTTGTGTGCAGATGAGCCGACATCCTCTCGCATTTCACCGAAAAGTATTTCAGCCTCACCCGTCGGAATATAGTTGCCGTTTCCGTCAGGCTTTGCAACCTCTTCATATTCCTTGATGGGAATATGCATAAGAACCATTGACTTGAACTTGCCGTATTCAGCCTCAAGCTCTTTTATGCTGTTTTTGTACCAGTCTATCTGACCCTGCTTGATGAAATCATAGCCCTGAAGGTCAGTCGGCACACCGTGAGCCTCGCAATGCTCAGGGATTGCATCTCTGCCTGAATCAAACATAAAAATGCTCTGCTTGATTGTGTTATCGGCATTCATAATGTTTATCTTGAAGTTGCCGAAGCCGAAAAGCTCAGGATCACCGAACTTTGAAAGACAATGCGGGAAGCTCTCGATATTTTTGAGCATAAAGTACTTGTGAAATTCCTTTTCAGCTCTCGCTTCGTGGTTACCGAAGCAGTATGCCCAATAAACACCTGCTTTTTCCATAAACCTGCCAAACTGGATACAGTCAAGCTGCTGGAAATCCGTAAGAATTGCATCGCCCGTAATAAGCAGCAAATCAGGCTTTTCTGCTGCAAGATGCCTTGCAAGCATATCAAGCGACTTGTTGACAAGATCCTTTTTGTTCCAGAGATGCAGGTCGGTTGTGACCATTATCTTGAAATTTTTATTGTCAATTCTGCCCTTTGCATCGTACTTTGCGATATATGTTGTATCGTCAGTTTCCTTTAAAATCCTGACGCTGCTGCCGACATATTTCGGCTCAACATCAAAGATATTGCTGACAAGCTTTCCACCGCCCATTTTCTTAACCGCAGTTTCTGCAGAAATGAATGCTTTGAAAGTATTATGAAGAACAGCTGATCGTATTTCTCTGATCATATCTTTCGCCTCCCGGATACATATACAGGTATTATACAATATATTGACAAATTCAGTCAATGACTTTACACAAAAAAGAGCTGCCACCATATAAAACAGTGGCAGGATATTTTATATATTTTCAATAAAATCTTCGACGGCTTTTATTCTTGACTTTATGCTGAAATCCTCTGCTCTTTTTTTCTCTGCGGCCTTGAATCTTTCAAGCAACTCAGGCTCGTCCAGCACCTTTTTCATTGCATTAAAGAGAGCCTCATCATCGTTATCGCAGATTATTCCACACTCTTCATCGCCAAAAATCTCTCTCATTCCCGAGCATTCCGTCGTCACAACAGGAACACCGAGAATCACAGCCTCGCTGACAGCCGTACTATACCCCTCGGCATAGGACGAGCAGACAAAAACATCTGCCTTGCTGATAAACTTATGAGGATTTTCCTGAAAGCCGAAAAGCTTCACTCTATCCTGAAGAGCGTTTTCTGTGATCTTATTTTTAATATTATCCTCTTCCTCGCCTTTTCCGAGAATTGCAACAGAAAAAGCGTAACCCATATTGCGAAGTGCTGCGCAGACACGCAACAGTCTGTCATAACCCTTCACCTTTGTCAGTCTGCCTGCGAGAACAAAAACCGGACTCTGCAGACCAAGTTCAGCTGTTTCCTCTCCCTTTTTACGGGTTTCGTCGTCATCAATCACATTGTAGACAACCTGAACCTTTTCAGCCATTCCGTATTTTTTGACGAACGCTTCTCTCATCGTTTCTGAAACACAGACGATAGAGTCAAATTTTTCATAGCATTTTCTTTCGTTTTCTGCGCCGCCAAAAATCTCTTCGCTCCAGGGGTTGTTGACAACATCCGTATGCACCCACGCAATTTTTTTGCAGTTTTCCCTGCCCGAGTTGCCGATAACCTTGGTTGCATAGCCCTCACAAAAAGCTATTTCCACATCATATTTACCCCTGATGAGATTGTTACGCACAGCCTTTTCCGAAGCAAGAAGTGAATATTTTATAATCGCCTTGTTGAATATCTGCCTGATTGCAGATTTGCTCTTCTTAACAAATGAGCGATGACGCACCTGTGCCTTTACCTCGTCTGTGTATATCTCACCGTCCGTTTCCGTTACAACAGTGATGTCAAATTTGCTCTTATCAATAACACGGACCATATTGCGTAATATTGCCTCGGCTCCGCCACCGTCAAGTGACTCTATAAAAACAAGAACTTTTTTCACTACCTCGCCTCCTTTTCAAAAGCTTGTTTTCAGTATACCATTACAAAAACATTTTTTCAACCTCACATACAGTTATTGACAAATTTTGCAATTCATTTTATACTTTTAGTATATAAAAAGCTTAAGGAGAAATTAAAATGCGTTTTTGTGTTCGTTGCGGACAGGCAATTGCCGAAAATTCACCGACAGATCTCTGCCCTAACTGCATGGCTGCAGGTAATCCTGCAAACGCGATGCCGCCTAACTATCAGCAGCCTATATATACTCAGCCACCTGTTTATCAGGTGCCGGTCTATCAGGTGCCGGTTTACGGAAACCCTGCTGACCCATACGATGCACCCAATGCAGGTTTTGCCGTTCTCAGCTTTTTCTTCCCGTTGATAGGTCTTATTCTTTACCTTGTCTGGAAGGATTCATCGCCGTTGAAGGCAGGCAGCTGCGGCAAAGGTGCCCTTACAGGCTTTATCCTCTCTATATGCTTACCTCTTGTTGCAGGTCTTTTTGTTTTATGTTTAGGTATTATATTGGAAGCTATGTAACAAAAATAACCCGTAGGTTTTTGAAAAACCTACGGGAATTTTTTTATCTTATTTGTAAAGCGGGCCGTAAACTTCGCAAGCCTTTACATCTGCTGCTTCAAGATCCTTTGTGCCGAATGCATTCCAGCAAGCCGGACGGAAGATCTTCTCGTCGGGAACATTGTGGAGTGTTACGGGGATACGGAGCATTGAGCAAAGTGTGATGATATCAGCACCGATGTGACCGTAAGAAATTGCGCCGTGGTTTGCACCCCAGTGATTCATAAGGTCATATGCTGACTTGAACGGGCCTTCGCCTGTGCATCTCGGAGCGAACCATGTGCAGGGCCATGTGTAGTCTGTTCTCTTCCAGATTGTGTCTGAAACTTCGTCAGGAAGTGCTACTGTGTAACCTTCAGCGATCTGAACAACAGGACCGAGACCCTTAACGAGGTTAAGACGGATCATTGTTGCAGGCATCTCAGCCTTTGTAAGGAATCTTGAAGAGTAGCCTGCGCCACGGAAGTAACCGTTATCTGCAGGGCACCACTCTGTAGCCTTGTTACAAGCGTCGATGTCTTCCTGAGTCATATTGTACCACTCTTTGATAAGAGCGTTTCCGTTTTCATCCTTAACTTCACCACAAGCGTCAAGGCAGCAAGCACCTGAGTTGATAAGGTGGATAAAGCCGTCAGCATCCTTAGCCTTGCCTTCAAGGTCGTAGCCTGTTACACGCTTAACAGCATCTGTTGACCAGTATGTACGTACGTCTGCAAACATCTGTGCTCTGTTTGTAAGCAGCTTCATAAAGAGCATTGAGATACCGTTGAGAACATCATTCTCTGTTGCGAGGATGTATGGCTCACGAGCACCGTTCCAGTCAAATGAAGTGTTGCAAAGAGCCTCTGCAAAGTCTGCGTTGGGATAGAAGTCTGTCCACTGACGCTGACCCTGGAAACCTGCAGCAATTGCATTATGACCAACCATCTCTTCCTCACAGCCTTCAGGAAGATTCTTGTTGCCGTTCATAAGATCCTTGATGATAACCATCATCTTAACAACGAATTCCCAATCCTTTTCCTTCTGCTCGTCTGACTTTCTTACGAACTCGGGGTTCTTATCAAAGCCTTCCTTGCAGTTTTCCTTTGTCCACTTGAGAGCCTTCTGGAATTCAGCCTCATCGTAGATGCCCTCTGTCATTCGTCTGATGATTTCTACCTCGTCAACTGACTCAACACGAAGGCCGAGATACTCCTCAAGGAAGTTCGGGTCGATTGATGAACCTGCAATACCCATGCAGATTGAGCCGATCTGAAGGTATGACTTGCCCTTCATTGTTGCTACTGCAACTGCAGCGCGTGCAAAGCGGAGAAGCTTCTCTTCAACATCTGCAGGAATGTTTTCTGACTCGTCAGCTTCCTGAACATCGTGGCCGTAGATGCCGAATGCAGGAAGACCCTTCTGTGCGTGAGCAGCAAGAACTGATGCAAGGTAAACAGCACCGGGACGCTCAGTTGCATTGAAGCCCCATACACCCTTGATTGTCATCGGGTCCATATCCATTGTTTCTGAG
>JAZORX010000240.1:0-7388 GCA_045656845.1 Acutalibacteraceae bacterium
TTGAAGCCGTTGAAGATAGTTTTATGCTACGCAATTACGGTATGGAAAAGGGATATTTATATAAGCCTGAAAATATGGGACGTGGCAATAACAATGGCGACAAAAAAGCAGAGGGCAATAATTTTCATGCACCGCCCGAAGGTGGATTTAAAATGCCGGAGAATTTTGAAAATGGCGCTCAAAACAGACCTCAAATGCCAAACTTTGAAACAAATACTCAAAACGAATCTGCACAAGGAGAAAGAAATCAATTCCCTAATGGTGGATTTGGCGGCGGCGAAAGAGCCGGACGTGGTGGATTCTTCGGTGGTATGGGTGGCGGAAGTAATTTGAATTATACCGATGATAATTTAGATAGTTATCAGACGATATGGAATGGTGAGGTTACTGACAGTACGAAATCAGACCACAAGAGAGTTGTTGAAGCACTTAAGAATGTTCACGAAAAAAATAATATTGAAAAATATATTGATGTTGATCAAGTATTAAAGTATATGGCGGTTCATAACTTCTCTGTCAATGACGATAGTTTAAGCGGGTCTATGGCTCATAACTATTATCTGTTTGAAGCAAATGGTCAAATCAGCATTTTGCCGTGGGATTACAACCTTGCTTTTGGCGGAATGCATCGTGCTGACGGAACAACCGTTATCAATGAACCTATTGATGACTTATGGCAAGGAACGAAGCTTTTCGATTTTGTTTTAGAAAACGAAGAATATAAGGCTCGTTATCACGAATATTACGAAAAACTCGTAAATGAATATCTGTATGGCGGTAAATTTGAAGAAACATATAACAGAATTACCTCTCAGATAGACGAGCTTGTAAAAACCGATCCGAACAGTATGTACACCTATGAGGAATATACAAAAGGCATAGAGGTTTTATATGATGCAGTAATGCTCCGTGCTGAGAGTATTAAAGGTCAACTTAACGGAACCATCCCGTCAACATCGGAAGGTCAGAAAACAGATTCTTCAAAGCTTGTTGATGCATCACATCTAAATCTTTCCGATTTGGGACAGTTTAGAATGGGCGGTTTTGGTGGAAATCGAAATAACGGTGAATGGAAAATGCCGGAAAGAAATAATCAGAACGCATCAAAAGAGTAAATTCATAAGGTGTGGCGAAGTTCGTCACGGTAGAGGCTTGGAAGGTCTTTTAAAGAGATATTTTGGTTAATGTAAAACCTTGAAATAACAATGAATTTCAAACCTCTTGACAATAGGTAATACCTACTGCCAAGGGGTTTTTGGTATTTAAAATGCAAAATATGAGGATGCCACGTTGGTCAAAGTGTTGAAATCTCAACCAACATTCAATTTTGTAGTTGAAGTTGGCATTAATATGGCATTTTCAGGTCAAAAATAAGTGGACTGGCATCGCTGATGCCAGTCCAACTCTGCAAACCTTTGTCCCGTAAGGATTTGAGGTGATGGAATAGTTTAATGGCATTTGTAAAATCAAATATTCATTCCAATTTAGTCAAGCTCAAATGCTCCGGTATAAAGCTGATAATATGTTCCTTTATCAGCAATCAGTTTTTCGTGATTTCCACGTTCGATAATTCTTCCTTTGTCAAGCACCATAATAACATCAGAATTTTTAACCGTTGACAGTCTGTGCGCAATCACAAAAACCGTTCTGCCTTTCATAAGCTTATCCATACCTTCCTGAACTAACTTTTCTGTTCGTGTATCAATGGAGGATGTTGCTTCGTCCAAAATCATAACCGGCGGATTTGAAACTGCGGCACGCGCAATAGATATAAGCTGTCTTTGTCCTTGTGAAAGTCCACTGCCGTCGCCTTTTAAAACAGTATTATACCCTTGGGGGAGCATACGGATAAATCCGTCAGCATTAGCAAGTTTTGCGGCAGCAATGCACTCATCATCAGTTGCATATGGGTTACCGTATCTTATATTATCCATGACAGTCCCCGTAAACAGATTTACGTCTTGCAGAACAACACCGAGAGAACGGCGAAGGTCTGCTTTTTTAATTTTATTAATATTAATACCGTCATAACGTATCTTACCGTCGGCAATATCATAAAAACGGTTAATCAGATTGGTGATTGTTGTTTTTCCCGCACCCGTTGCACCTACAAAGGCAATCTTTTGTCCGGGTTCGGCATAAAGTGAAATATCGTGTAAAACTTGTTTTTCAGGAACATATCCAAAATCCACTTTGTCAAGAACAACGCTTCCTTCAAGCTTTGTATAAGTAACAGTTCCGTCGTGATGAGGATGTTTCCATGCCCACATTCCGGTTCTGTTTTTAACTTCGCTTATTACTCCGTTTTCTTCTTTGACATTAACAAGTGTTACATACCCCTCATCTGTTTCAGGTATCTCGTCCATAAAAGCAAATATACGGGAAGCTCCGGCAAGTGCTGTGACGATAGAATTAAATTGATTTGAAATCTGCGAAACAGGACCGGTAAAGTTTCTTGACAGCGTAAGGAAAGAAGCAATCATACCGAGAGTAAGCGGACCTGTTCCTGTAAGTCCAAGATTTGTTACCCCTGCGATTGCCATATACGCACCGAGAATTGCAATTATTATATATTGAACATATCCAAGCGCATTCATCATAGGCATCATAGAGTGTGCATAACCATTTGCGCTTGCTGCACTGGTTGCCCAGGCTTTGTTTTTCTTCCGCAATTCTTCCTTTGCTTTTTCCTCATGGCAAAATACCTTGATAACCTTTTGTCCGTTTACCATTTCTTCCACATAGCCGTTTACATCTGCAAGTGTTTTTTGCTGCATCATAAAGAATACGCCTATTTTACCTGTTATCGCTTTCACTATCTGCAAAACCAAAAATATAACAACAACTGCAACAATGGTCAGCCATACGCTGATACCGAGCATGCTTACAAATACCGCAACTATTGTAAATACCGAAGATACAAGCTGTGCCATAGCGATTGCAATCATTTGACGAAGGGTGTCAGTATCGTTGGTGTATAAGCTCATAATGTCCCCGTGTGTACGAGTGTCAAATGCACGAATTGGAAGCCGCTGCATTTTTTCAAACATTTCATCACGGATTTTTTTAAGTGTGCCTTGCGCTATCGTAACCATAACTCGATTGTAAAACAAAGTTGAAAGTACACCTATCAGATAAAATATACCTATCACAACCAAAGCTTTCAAAAGCCCCGAAAAGACAGGGGCGGAACTGCCGAGTAAAGGTGTAATATAATCATCAATAAGTGATTGCAAAAAAAGTGAAGAAGCGGCAGAGGCAATGGCGCTTAGCAATATGCAAATCACAACAAAAATAAGCTGACCCTTATAGTCTTTCATATAGGAAAGCAATCTTCCGAAAGATTTTAAATCGAAATGGGCTTTAGGTGGCATACCTTCGGGAATTTTCCCCATAGGAGGCATTTTTTCTTTCTTATTCATTATCTCCGTCTCCTTTCTTCTGTGATTCATATACCTCACGGTAAATATTGCAATTTTCCAGTAGCTCTGTATGATTTCCGACAGCAGCTATTTTGCCGTCGTCCAAAACAACAATCTGGTCTGCGTGTTGCACTGAGCTTACACGTTGAGCAATAATAATTTTAGTAGTATCAGGAATATACTCTGCAAAAGATTTCTGAATAGTCGCATCGGTTTTGGTATCTACTGCACTTGTTGAATCGTCCAATATCAAAACCTTTGGCTTTTTCAGGAGTGCCCTGGCAATGCAAAGTCGCTGTTTTTGTCCGCCCGATACATTTGTTCCGCCTTGCTCGATATAAGTATCATACTTATCGGGAAAACTTTGTATAAACTCGTCAGCACAAGCAAGTTTGCAAGCGGTTTCTATTTCTTCATCAGTAGCGTTTTCGTTGCCCCAACGCAGATTTTCTTTAATTGTTCCTGAAAACAGTTCATTCTTCTGAAGTACCATAGCAACAGCATTGCGAAGGACATCGAGATCATATTTTCTCACATCGATGCCGCCCAGGGTGAGCCGTCCTCCCGTTACATCATAAAGGCGGGGAATTAATTGAACAAGACTTGATTTTGATGAACCGGTACCGCCTATTATGCCCACAGTTTCTCCTGAAAATATAGAAAGATTTATATTATCAAGCACCTTTTTATCGGCTTTGGAAGCATAAATAAAATCAACATCCTCAAAACAGATAGAGCCGTCTTTTACCATCATTTCAGGATCAGAAGGATTTGCTATATCGGTTTTTTCGTCCAATATTTCTGCAATACGACGCATGGAGGCAATGGATATGGTCATCATAGCGAAAATCATTGAGAGCATCATAAGGCTCATAAGAATTTGAATTGCATAGGAAAACAAAGCGGTCAAATCGCCCGTTGTCATTCCCAAAGCAGGATTGTTTCCGCTTGCAATAATCGCCTTTGCACCAATCCAGGAAATAAGTATCATACATGCATACATAAAAAACTGCATAATGGGAGAGTTAAAAGCAAGCAATCTTTCGCCCTTTGCGAAATCATTATAAATACTCTTTGATATTCCCTTGAACTTATCGATTTCGTAATCTTCACGATTGAATGACTTTACAACGCGGATTCCTCGCACGTTTTCCTGCACCACGTTGTTCAGTTCATCATAGGTATGAAAAACACGGTTGAAAATCGGATTTACTTTTTTGATAATCAGCAGTAGCAATAGCGACATCAAAGGAATAACCGCAAGAAAAATAAATGATACCGTGCTATTTATGCGAAAGGATACTATCATTGAAAACAAAAGCATAACCGGACCGCGAATTGCCATACGGATAAGCATTTGATATGCGTTTTGAATGTTTGTAACGTCGGTGGTTAAACGGGTTACGATAGAAGCAGTTGAAAACTTATCTATGTTTGAGAAAGCAAAAGTCTGAACATTATCGTACATATCCTGCCTTAAATTTGCAGAAAAACCTACCGATGTTTTAGCTGCGATATGCGCCGAAAGCACTCCGGTAAAAAGCTGAAACGCTGCAAATAACAACAGTGCGATACCGTATTTCCAAACAGCACTCATATTACCCGGGTCAATGCCCTTGTCAATTACCTCTGCCATACAAAGCGGTATTAAAATCTCAAAAGCCGCTTCAAGTATGGATAAAAGAATGGTGTAAACAGAGCCTTTTTTATGTTCACGCAGGCTCCTTGCTAATGTTTTAATCATAATGTCCTCCTTCTTAGTGTAGCACGCTACATATTAAATTTAAGTAAAAGCCGATATACTACCGGCTTACTTATTCAAGATTTTTATAAACTATTAGCAGCATTTTCCTCAATCGTTCAATATCTTTATCGGAAAGAGAGGCCAACATTTTTTGTTCATTTGCCAAAATATTATGCTCCATATTCATTCCCAGAGCTTCTGCCTGATTGGTTAAATTAACAATTTTATTTCGCTTATCATGATTGTCTGTCCGGCTTACAACATGACCGTTTTGTTCCATCCTTGAAACAATGCCTACCACGGTTGGATGCGATACCTCCAAAAATACCTCGATTTCTTTTTGTGTTGCTTGTCCTCCGCATTTATGTAAAAATGCAAACACACGGCTTTGTGCCAAAGTGAGATTATAATGCTTCAAATCTGCATCAGCTTTAACTTTTAACTTATCATTTATGTTTTTGATAAGATAACCGATATCTTTCTTAGGCACGGCATATACCCCCCTTTTTTTATAAATGTAGCACGCTACATATTGTATCAAAGAAAATACGCAATGTCAATGGATTTTATAAATTTCATACCTATATGAACTGTTTCGTTTTGATATCGATTGAATGTATCATGAACATATCAAAAAAGTGAGTCCACATTGAGATTCGGGCAGTTCACGTAAATTTTCTCAATGCGGCATCAAAGTTGGCATTAGGGTAATTTTTTGCATCATCCAAGATGCAAAACCCCTTATATTTCAAGGGAATTTTGATATATTCAAATTGATATGAAGTACACCGAAGCTCGTCACACCTTAAATATTATAAAAATGTTTGGTTTTCTTGTAATTTAAGATATAATATGATATAATTAATGAAGCAAAAGAGGTGAGATTATGCGACTTTTGGTTGTTGAAGATGAAAAGCATCTTAATAAAACACTAACGGAAAGACTGACAAAAATCGGTTATACAGTTGACAGTTGCTTTGATGGCGAAGATGCTTTATATTATATAGAGAACACACAATATGACGGAATTATACTTGATGTTATGATGCCGAAGATTAATGGTTTTGATGTTCTTCGTATTATGCGTGATAAGAAAATATTAACTCCTGTTTTGATGCTCACGGCGAAGGATTCGGATGAAGATATAATAATGGGACTTGATACCGGAGCAAATGATTATCTTACAAAACCATTTTCTTTTGATGTTCTCTCAGCAAGAATAAGAGCAATGCTTCGCATAAAAGAGAACGTAACGAGCACCGTGCTTGAAATCGCAGATTTAAGCATAGATACAACAACAAGAGTTGTAATGCGTGGAGATACAGTAATTGAGCTTTCGTCAAAGGAGTACTCTGTACTTGAATACCTTATGCGAAATAAAGGCATTATCGTATCAAAAGAAAAGATTGAAGAAAATATTTGGAACTATGAATACGAGGGTTCGAGCGATGTTATAAAGGTATATATCCACCATCTGCGTAAAAAGATTGATGATAACTATGAGAAAAAATTGCTACATACCATAAAAAATGTGGGGTATGTGATAAAGGAAGATTAAGATGAAAAAGCCTACTTCTATAAAAACAAGAATAACAATATGGTACACAACACTTATGTTTGTACTTGTATTAGTTGTGCTTTCTTTAGTCGGCGGACTTTCTTATCAACTTTCCATAGACAGTGTTGAAAAAGATGTTATTCTTCAGGTTACACAGGTGACGGAAAAATTATCTAAAAGGCAGCCCGGTGTGTTTGAAATAGTTGAAAATAAAGAAGAATTTAAAAATGTATCCATTTATGAGATTGACGGGAAATATCTTGTCGGGCAGTATAATTACAATGTTGTAAACATCCCGTTTAAAGAAGGTGTTCCACGCAGAGAAGATGTTGACGGAAAAGAATATATTGTTTATGATGTTAGAACACCGGGACCGCCCGGAATGCGTGGTGGATTTTGGATACGAGGTGTGGAATCTGTTAATTCCACAATGCTTTTAGGTAGGTCTGCTGTTTCAATTATGCTTATTTTAATTCCGCTTATCCTATTTTTAACAGCACTTGGTGGATACTATATTACAAAGCGTGCTTTCAGACCTGTAAACAATATTGTAAAAACCGCAAACGATATTTCACATCAGAAAGACATTACACGAAGAATTGAAATTGCTTCGGATAGCAAGGAAGATGAGCTTCATCATTTGTCGGTAACGCTAAATAAAATG
>JAZORX010000241.1:0-14999 GCA_045656845.1 Acutalibacteraceae bacterium
TTCATTCAGTCACAAACTATATGCTTCATAAGGCATTGTATTCAGCTCATAATGACCATAACTATTTTGAAGTTGCTCATACGATAAAGTATGTCAGCGGTATGGTCGGAGACAGGCTGAAGCTCTATACTTTTGTCGATAATCACGATGTCGAGCGAATTTGCACGAAGCTTCGGAATAAGGCCCATTTTCTGCCTGTGCATATAATGCTCTATACTTTGCCGGGAATTCCGTCCGTTTATTACGGATCCGAGTTCGGCATAGAGGGAAGAAAGGAACGAGGCTCAGACGATTCACTGAGACCTGCACTCAGCTATGACGATTATAAGGATGCGGTGAACACTAACCCTTACACTAAAATCATTTCTGCACTCGGAAAAATCCGTCAGAATACACCTGCTTTTTGCTACGGTGATTATAAAGAGCTTGAGCTGCAGACGACGCATTTTGCCTACGAAAGAACCCTCGGAAATGAGTCGGTAATCGTAACGGTCAATAATTCAGACAGTGATGTCAATATGACCCTTCGTTGCGGCAGCTTCAACAGATATGTCGGAGCACTGTCAGGCGAAGAGATAGCTGTTTCAGACGGATGTATCTGCGTTAAAGTTCCTGCAAACGGTGGTGAAATATGGATTTCCGAAGGGTCTGCAGATAAGGATTTTACTCCGATAAATGCAATTGAAATCAACAATCCTCCTGAACCCGTAAAGGTAGCAGAAAAAGCTTGCGAAGCTTCGGAAAATCAGGAAGAAAAGTCTGCGTTGAATCTCAATAAGCCTTATGAAGAAATGACTGTTGAGGAGCTTCAGGAAGCGATTCTTGAAAAAATGAGAAAAAATGGTCCCGTAACCGATTATATGTTGGGTACGGTGCGTGAAAATACTCATCACGGCTCTTTGCTTAATTGGGTGAGAAGCTTTAACTGAACAGGAAAAACACCACTTGCTTTTTATATGCAAGTGGTGTTTTTGTATGGTCAGAAATTTATATATCCGAAAATCAGCATCAGCATTGCTGTCAGCAAGAAAAATGGCTGAACAGTTGAGAGGCTGCCGAGGTTAACTGCAAACTCCTTGATATTGGCAGATTTCCGACGGATTTCTTTGATCTTTTTTGGGTGAAGAAGAACAGCGAAGTCGAAAGCAAGATATCCGAAACAGTAAAATATCCATGTTTCAAATAATGTGAAACCTCTGAATGCCTGTATGGCAAGGATTGCCACACCAATCAGAATCAGAAGTGCACGGATAAGCCTGATGTGCTTGAATTTTTTGAAACGTTCTAAAGCATCGTGCTGCGCAACAACAAAATACATTGAAAAACAGCAGATTAATTCTGCCATTGTTGTTGAGCCGAGCATAACAAGGCAAAGAGGAGCAACCATATAGCACGGTCGCTCAAAAAGCTCAAGCGTGTTTTCGTTGATTTTGCTCAAACGGCTGTTTTTCTTTTCGTGTGCAATGAAAAGGAACATTGTGCAGATGATCAATACGCAGAATGTCCACGATAAAATTGTGTCTGTTTTTTCAGGCAGAATGTGCCAGAGTTCTCCAACTGCTTCAGCTTTTTCAAGATTCTTTGAGGCAATCGGCCAGCCGAGTATGAAAGCAATGCCGATAATCAGACCATTAAAGCAACCCTGAGTGAATTCCATTATCTTCCAGCCGTCAATCATATTGTAAATGCTCAGCTTACCAAACATACGCCTTCCGTTTTTAAGAGGGTGCAGCTGCTTGTCGTAAATGGCGATTCCGATAACCCAGCCTACAGCACCTGCAACACAACCCGATGACCACATAAGTATACCGAAAATATCTCTGCGCAGGGTCATAAGAAGCAAAAGCTCTGCGACGACAATCAGGTTGCGTCCCCATTCCTCACGGCGCTTCTCTGAAAAACATATTTTCGGCATTTTGCCGTTTTCAGGATCATAAGGTGTGTTGAAGATTCGATAGCCTATCTGCTGAAGAAGAGGCACGAGAGCAAAGAAAACAACAAAATCGTACCATTTATAAACAACGCCGCTTGCTGCAGAAAAGCTGACTCCGAGGAAACCTGCACCAAGGCCACCCCAGAGAGAACCCTTGAATGCGAGGGCAAGATAGCCGAGCGACGGGTTATACCTTGGCTTGTTGTGCTCAAGAATCAGTCCCATTGTTGAACCGTATGTTTCTATGCCACCGTAAAAATATCCCAGTGAACAGGCTGCAGCAAAAAGAAAAACATTTTCCATAAGCAACTCTGAACCGGTATACCAGACGCAGACAACACCCAATAGTGCACCGGGCAACATTGCACCTTTTTCCCCACCGATTGCAGAGCCTCGCATACCCCAGCCAAAGCACATACAAAGCATACTTGCAGCAAGAAAAACTAATATATTCTGAGTTCCCATAAGAAAACACCTGCAATTTTATCACTTGCTCTTTCGGGCAAGAGCTTATTATTTTACGGAGTTACCGTTGCAATGGTTGCGCTTGTTTCGTAGTCGGTAAACACAACAGTGCAGCTTGCGTTCAACATTGCAAAAGCCTGATAAAACTCAGCCTGACCGGCAATAAGATCAGCGATGTCGTCGCTTTCTGATGTGTTGAATTCGGCTCTGTTAACCCTTACTGTGAAATGGGTAAGATCATCGTTGAAGTCAAGCTCTTTGAAATACGGATACATTCTCCAGAGTGCGTCTTCGATATCTGTTGTGATATCAAATCTGTAGGAAAGAAGAAACTGCCTGTATTTTTCCTTTGACATTGTGTATGTTACGGAGCTCTGACCGTCATACACAGCTGACTTGAAGCCGAGGTCTTTCTGCTCCTGAGAGAGTTGGGAATCCGCATTGATGCTTTCGGGGATGAAATCAACAGGGACGGTAACCTTTATATCGGATGTGTCACCACTGTCTGTAAGGTTTTCAGAATTCGTAGCTTTTGTATATGTTACAGCTGTTTCATCATAAAAAGCCTTGTTTGTTTCCTGATAAGCATCATCGCCACGGAAAATCAGTACCCATGCAAGGCTGCATATACTTATGAAAATCGCAACGAGCATAATTATTATGGTTTTTTTCTTGAATTTACCGTTATCGTTCATATTCATCACTCCTGACTTTTATATTCTAGCATCATTTAAAACGACCGTCAAGAAAATGTAAAAACTTGAAAAGTTAATATAAATCTGCTATCATTAAAATATACTTTAATTACCAACAGGCCATAAGGTTTTGAAAGGTATCTTTCCGCCTCGGCTTCGTTAAAAATCTTTGAAAGCGCGTATGGCAAAGAGAAAACTGCTCGAATGTGCGTGATATATTGCATTTCAGACTTATGTGTTGTTGGTCATTAAAGTATATAATTTTCCGAGGTGATTTTTTGAAAAAGATGAGTAAAAAGCTTAAGATATTTCTGATATCGCTTTTGTGCTTCATCATTGTATGTTGCACAGCTTTTGGTATATATGTTTCTGACTACTATCACGCCAACGATGCAGCACTTGCGGCAACATTCTCTGATGATACCGTTACCGTGATTCAGAAAAACGATGATTATATGGTTTTTACTCCCGAAAAGCCGAAGTGTGGAATTGTATTCTATCCGGGTGGAAAGGTCGAATATACAGCTTACGCACCGTTGATGAAATCTCTTGCAGAAGAAGGTTTTTTCTGTGTGCTTGTGAAGATGCCTTTCAATCTTGCTGTTTTTGATATCAATGCTGCAGATGATATTCTTGAAGAATACACAAATATCAAGGAATGGTATATCGGCGGACATTCGCTTGGTGGCTCAATGGCTGCAAGCTATGCCTCAAAAAATACTGATAAGCTCAAAGGTCTTATACTGTTGGCGTCATTTTCGACTGAGAATCTGAACGATAGCGGACTTGATGTTATACAGATTACTGCCCGCGAGGATGAAATACTTTGGGACGATATGGAAAAAGTTAAAAAGTATCAACCGAATCTCCCGGATGATTTCAGCCAACTTTGCATTGAAGGTGGTTGCCACGCATATTTCGGCAGCTACGGCGAGCAGAAAGGTGACGGAAAACCGACGATAACGCCTGAGGAGCAGGTAAGGCAGACCGTTGAGTTTATTTCCGAAACCTTGTTCGGAGGTGAAGATTGATATGCCGTTTCAGATTGTCCGTCAGGATATAACGAGGATTGAATGCGATGCGATTGTCAACGCAGCCAACGAAACTCTGCTCGGTGGTGGAGGCGTTGATGGCGCTATCCACGCAGCAGCAGGTGAGGGTCTTCTGAATGAATGCAGAAACCTCGGAGGCTGCAAAACGGGAGATGCGAAGATAACGAGAGGGTATAATCTTCCGTGCAAGTTTGTTATTCATACGGTAGGGCCTGTATGGCACGGTGGCATTTTTGGTGAAAAATCAAAGCTTGAATCCTGCTACCGTAATTCTCTCGCTCTTGCAAAGGCTAACGGTTGCGAGTCCGTTGCATTTCCTTTGATTTCAGCAGGTGCATACGGATATCCTAAAGATAAAGCACTCAGAGTTGCGATTGATACAATCAGCTCTTTCCTTATGGAAAATGATATGCTTGTTTATCTGGTAGTTTTTGATGCAACTGTTTTTAATCTCAGCTCTAAGCTTTTTAACAATGTGCAGGAGTATATTGACAACAACTATGTTGATGAAAACCTGATAAGAAGGGGACTCAACCGAAGAATCTGTAATGAAGAGTTTTCTGAACCGTATGTTCAGTGCAGTCGTGCTCCTATGCCACCAATGTGTGCACCTCAGGTCTCGGCATCATATAGCGCTAAAAAGCTTTCGTTTGATTTCGAGCTTGATGAGAGCTTTTCGCAGATGCTCCTTCGTAAGATTGACGAAAAAGGTATGACGGATGCAGAATGCTATAAAAAAGCGAATATCGACCGTAAGCTCTTTTCTAAAATTCGTAATGATGTAAACTATAAACCGAAGAAAACAACAGCGATTGCTTTTGCGATTGCGCTTGAACTGAGCCTTTATGAAACAGAGGATATGCTCAGAAAGGCAGGCTTTGCTCTCTCACACAGTAATAAATTCGATGTCATTATCGAGTACTTTATTAAAAACGGAAACTATAATATTTTTGAAATCAACGAGACTCTGTTTGCTTTTGACCAGAGTCTGCTTGGAGTGTGAATTGTATGAATTTTATCTGTTATCCGAAATGTACAACCTGCCAGAAGGCTAAAAAATGGTTGGATGATAACAATGTTGAGTATGAACTCAGGGATATCAAGCTCGACAATCCTTCTTTTGAAGAATTGAACGAATGGTATCGTAAAAGCGGTCTGCCCCTGAAAAAGTTCTTCAATACAAGTGGCCTTTTATATAAATCGCTTGATCTTAAAAATAAGCTGCCGGGAATGAGTGAGGACGAGATGCTCTCTCTTCTTGCAACGGACGGAATGCTTATCAAAAGACCTCTGCTCATCGGCGATGATTTCGTCCTCGTTGGTTTTAAAGAGGCTGAGTGGAAAGAAAAAGTTTAATTTTAATTTGTCGCTTTCAAAGCGACCTTAAGTTAATTAATTTCTTCTATAATGTGGTTGTAAGGTTAAGAAACCAAGCAACCACATTAAATTTTTGGAGGAATTAATTATGAAAAAAGAAATCAGAAACAACACAACGGAGCTTGTATTCATCCTTGACAGAAGCGGTTCAATGGCAGGTCTTGAGGCAGACACAATCGGTGGATTTAACTCTATGATTGAAAAGCAGAAAAAGCAGGACGGCAAGTGCTATGTTTCAACTGTACTTTTTGACCATGAAACGCAGGTTGTTCACGACAGAGTTGAACTTTCCTCGGTAAGACCGATGACGGGTAATGACTATTTCGTAAGAGGCAGTACGGCTCTCATTGATGCAATCGGCTCTGCAATTCATCATATAGCAAATATTCATAAATATGCCCGTCCCGAGGACGTGCCGCAGAATACTATGTTTGTTATCACAACGGACGGAATGGAAAACGCAAGCCATAAGTATTCAAGCTCCGAGGTCAAGAGAATGATCGAAAAGGAAAAAGAAAAATATGGTTGGGAATTTATCTTCATCGGAGCTAATATTGATGCTGTTGAAACTGCAAAGAATTTCGGAATAGGTGCAGACAGAGCTGTTAATTATCACGCAGACAGTAAAGGAACGGATGTCCTTTACAGCACAGTTTCGGCTGCTGTCAGCAATATGAGAGCCTGCGCACCGATGCAGGCTGACTGGAGCAAAAATCTTAACGAAGATTTTAATTCAAGAAAAAAGAAAAGATAACACCAATCAAGCCGATGTTTCAGCTTGTTGAAAACACATAACATCCCGACGAATTCGGGTTTGTCGATATCTTTAAATCATGAAAAATCTTTCTCTGTGTCCGTAGGGGCAGATATCATCTGCCCGTGGTTTTCGAATTATTTTAACGGGAACATAATATGTTCCCCTACGGAGTCGCTCGAATCGTGGTTCGTAGGGTTCGACGCTTTGCGACGAACCAATATTCTGCAATATTTTACGGCGTGTCGCAAGCGTCACGCCCTACAAGAACGATTATAGACAGGCATTAAAAATTAGCGTCGCAGCCCCTCACTTATTCACTCTTACTTCTTACTTATTACTTTTCGGGTTCATCCCCACAAACCCGAATTTATACGGATCTTTTACATATAGTTTATTTTCAGAAAATTTCATATCAAAAAACACTTGTAAAAACGGGAATGCCGAATTTACAAGTGTTTCTTTTATTTAACTTCCATTTTATCGATCTTTTCTTTGTCAGGGGTAACATTTACTGAATAATAAACATGGTAAATGACTTTGCCCGGAGGTGCCCCCTGAGGCTTTTTGAGATGCTTGACATAAGTGTAGTCAACTGGTACGAGCTTTGCATCCCTTGCCTTGCTGTGATATGCGGCAATTTCAGCAGCTTCAACTATTGCATCGTCGCTGATCTCTTTGTTGTCGCTGACGATTATAACATGAGAGCCGGGGAATTTCTGCGTATGAAGCCACATATCGGATTTTGAAGCAGTTTTCAGCGAAAGCTTATCGTTCTGCATATTGTTTTTGCCGACGAGGACCCTGAAACCGTCCGTTGTTCTGTATTCCATCGGTGGAAGAAGCTTGGGCTGCTTCTGATTATTCTTTTTCTTGAATCTCATAAATCCGCTGAAAACAAGCTCGTTACGGATTTCTTCAATCTCAGCTTGGGTTGACGCTCTGTCGAGAGCGTCAGAAACTGTTTCCAGATACTGAAGATCGTTCTGCCCCTGTTCAATAAGATCAGTGAGCATTGCTTCGGCTGTTTTCGCCTTACGGTAATCCTTGAAATACTTCTGTGCATTGGCGGCAGGCGTTTTTGAAGGATCAGCTTTGATTCTTATAGGCTTATTTTCATCGTAATAGTTTTCAAGGTCATAGAAAGCTGCACCTTTTTCAAGTCGGTAAAGGTTTGCGTTGATAAGCTCTGCGCTGATGCGAAGACTCTCTCTGTCTGCACATTGCCTGAGTTCAGTCTGCTGAAGGCTGAGCTTCTTTGAAATACGGGCGATTGCAGAGTTGAGAAATTTAACAAGATCCTGAGCTTTCTGCCTCGTCCTGTCAAGTCTGTCGCATTCAAAGTAGAATTCATCAAGCAGCTCTGAAAAGCTTTCCTTTTCTACTGATGTGTATTTTGTGCCGTATTGCTTTATCGGCATAAACGAATAGTCAACAGGTTTTCCTGTTTCGTCCTTGAGCATAAAGGCAATGCCGTTTCCGTTTAAGATCGTGTTTCTGAGTTCGTCTATTCTTTCTTTCAGAATGTCGAAACCTGCATCGCTGACTTCATCGACGAAAAACTCTGAAAATTCGCCTGCAATCTCACGGCTTGTAAGAGGGGAAATGCCCTGCAAAGAAGAGAGAATAGCAGAGGAAAGCGTCTTTGTTTCAAATGATTTGATCTGTGCAATGATGTTTTCGGTTGAGTGCTCAAGAATATTCAGTTTGTTCTGCGCAGGAGGGGAGGTATATTTGAAGCCGGGAAGAATCTGCCTTACCGTTGATTGGCTCAGGTCAACTCTCTTGAGAGCATCAACGATTTTCCCGTCGCCGTCAAAAAGTATTATGTTGCTGTGCTTTGCCATAATTTCGATGGATAGCGTCAGCTTTACTCTGTCTCCGATTTCGTTTGTTGCGTCAAAGTCGATGTAAAGAACACGGTCAAGCTCAGCCTGACGGATATCCGTAAGAGTAGCGTTAACCAGTCTTTTTCTCATCAGCATACAAAACATCGGTGGTGTTGCGGGGTTTTCGGGTGCGTGCTGAGTGAAATGAATTCTCGGGCTGTTTGCACGCACACTGAGAAGGAGCTTTTTTGCTCCGCTTTTTGTGCGCAGATGAATAACCAGCTCCTCTCGCGAAGGCTGGTGGATTTTTTCAACACGGCCGAATTGTGCGCCGTCGAGTATTTCTTTTTTTGCAAGATTAAGAAGTATGCCGTCAAGTGCCATAGTATTATTCCTTATGAGAATCTGACAGGGTTTTCCTGCCTGATATCAATGATTTCAATGTCTTTGAATTTTGCCTGAAGCTTATCCTTCAGAACGGGTACAACGGGAAATTCTGTCTCGTAATGTCCTGCAGCGAAAAGGGAAATTCCTGCACTGAGTGCATCGAGAAAATCGTTGTGCTTTGCGTCACCCGTGATAAAGGCATCGATGTTTCCTGCCTCGTACATCAGAGATGCACCGCCACCCGTGCAGATTGCAACTTTGCTGATTGGCTTTCCACTATCGGCAAAACGAACCTTGGTGCTGAGCTTTGAGGCAAGCAGGCCGGCAAGTGACTCTGCGTTAGTTTCATCAATATCTGCAAAGCGAAGAATAGGGTTTTCACCTTTATAAGCATTGAATCCGAGAAGTTCAGCGAGAGTATCGTTTGTGCCGCCGTCAGCGATGTCAAGGGGAGTATGGCAGCAGATTGCGTTTATAGAGTTGGACGCAAGCTCAAATGGTACACAACCTTTTGTGAATTTTTTTATCGCGCTGAAAATAACGGGATGATGGCTGATTATAAGGTTTGCTCCAAGCTCTTTTGCTTTTTCAACTGACCACAAATCGATATCCAATACGACAACAGCCTTTTTAACCTCAGAGTTTATGTCGCCTACGAGCATACCGCTGTTGTCCCATTCTTCCTGAGTTTCAACAGGAGCAAAAGAATTGATATATACAAAAAAATCTCTTACGGTTGCCATTATTTCACCTCGTTGAGTATTTTTTCAAGTGTTGCGATTTCTTCGTTGTCCGGGTCGGATTTCTTAAGTGCATCAAGGCGTACCCTTACTCTGTGCAGTTTCTTTTCACAGAATGAAACTGCAGCGTCGTCGTTTTTATCTGCAAAACCACCGAGCAGGATTTCTGTATCGCTGTGCTCAGACGTTTTGTCTGCATAAACAGATGCCATACATATGTATGTTTTGCCGTCTTCAAAGCAAGCGTCTTCTTTTGTGATTTCAAATCCGTTGTCCCAGAGCCACTTGCGCAGCACCTCGTCGTGCGACTGTGGCTGAAGAACCAGCTGTATATTTTTATTCTTTACCCAAGGGGCAGCTTCAAGAATTTCGGAGATAAGTATTCCACCCATACCTGCAATAACAATGTCGTCAACCTCTGAAGGGCCGATACATTTAAGTCCATCGGAAAGACGCAGTTCAACCTTTTCGGCAATTCCGTAATTTTCAACGGTTGCCTGAGCGTTTTCCAATGGACCTTTTCTCAAGTCTGCAGCGATGGCACAGGGGACTGCACCGTCGAGTATGAGCGAGGCGGGAAGGTAGGCGTGGTCTGTGCCGATGTCGGCAATCCTTGAACCTTTCCTTACCATCTGCGCCGCCATATTCAGTCTTGATTTGAGCTTAAGCATTATTTGCTTGCAAGATAAGCATTGATATCAGCAACAAGTTCGTCAACATCCACACCGTGAACCTGACAAGCCATCTCAAGGCTTTCTCCTCTTGCAGAGGGGCAACCGAGGCAATGCATACCCATTTCAAGGAAAAATTTTGCAGTGCCGACGTCAGCGTCAAGAATATCGCCGATAATCATATCTTTTGTTACTTCTGTCATATTAAAAACCTCCGAAAAAAATATACATACTCATTATACACTTATATTCTCATATTTTCAAGCTAAAAAAATACCATCTTTCACTTTTCAAAAAAGGATAAAGATGATATAATAAAAAAGAAATCTGTGTTAATGTGAGGTGTGCAAATGAAAGTGGTTTACGACGCAGCGGCAAAAATCAACCTTATGCTTGATATTCTTGCCCGTCTTGAAAACGGATACCACAGCCTGTTTATGCTTATGCAGTCTGTTGATCTTTACGATACCGTAACTGTTGAAACGGATTCTTCAGGAGCGATTAATATCACATCCGATGAAGCAGGTATCCCCTGCGATAAAAGCAATATCGCATACAAGGCAGCAGAAGCTTTCTTTAAATTTACGGGGATTAAAAATAAAGGTATAAAGATTCATATTGAAAAAAGAATTCCTTTTGCAGCAGGTATGGCAGGTGGCAGTGCAGACGGCGCTGCTGTTATTGCTGCTCTTAATGATATTTATGAGACTGATCTTTCCGAGCAGGAACTTTGCAAAATCGGTCTGAAGGTCGGAGCAGATGTACCTTTCTGTCTGACGGGTGGAACACGCCTGGCGCAGAATGTAGGCGAAATTCTGTCACCTTTACCTCCGCTTGATGATTGTTACATCGTTCTTGCAAAGCCCGAAAGGGGAGTATCAACAAAAGAAGCGTTTGAAGCTTTTGACAAGGCGACCAATATCCGTCATCTTGATACCTGTGGAATGCTCTATGCAGCTTCTCAGGGAGATCTCTATGAAATCTGCAAACGCACAAAGAATGTCTTTGAACAGCTTATAGAAGTTCCTGAGAGAGTTCCGGTAAAATCAACTCTAAACCGTCACGGAGCGCTTGCAGCCTGTATGAGTGGAAGTGGCCCGACAGTTTACGGAATCTTTGACGATGAATCGAAAGCGAGATCGGCTGCAGCGTCACTTGAAAAGTTTGTTAAACACATCTATATAACCAAACCTGTGAAATCAGGATTAGTAAGAAAAAATTAAATATGCAAAAAAATTAAGGCTCCCTTTTCGGGAGCCTTGTTTTATGCGATTACTGCCATGTGAATGTAACTGAGTTCTGTGCTCTGTTAACCTGATAGTTAACGCCCTTTTCAAATTTGTAAGGTCTTGATGAGAATGTTGAGTTATGCTCAACTCTGTCAACATTTTCAAGTCCCTTGATGAAAGCTTCCATCATATCAGCGTCTGTGAATGTAAGCTTTGAGTCAAGAGTGAGCTGCTGAACTGCTTCAGGTGTTGCACCCCAACCATCGAGAGCGCCCGGAACGAAGCCTGTGAGCCACCATGAATACTGCTGACCTCTTGAGAAGAGAGTTTTATTGTTTCTGTAAAGAGTCATACTCATCTTGATGAGAAGCTCATCATCAGCACATTTGAAGTAGTTGATACCGTTTTCATCAATGAGTGTGTTGTCACCGAAGTCACGGTAATAGAGACCGATTTCAGCACCGATAAGAACCCAGCCGTACTGACCCTTCCAAAGCTGGATCATCCATTCCTTGTTGTCGTACTCGAAGAAGATTCTTGTTGTATCAAACCAACAGATAATAAGGGGAGCAGCGATATCGTAAATGTATGTATAGCCGAATGTTCTCTGCCATGCATTGCTTGAAGCGTAGAAAACGCCTTCTCTTGCGTCATATGAGAAACCGAGCAAACCTGAACCATCCGGGTTTGTAACTTTACCTGTAGCAGGGTCGTACCAGAAACCACCGATAATCTCAACACGGCCGGAGTCAACAGGGCTGCCTGCAGGGAAGCTGCTGATCTTTCCTACAGCGTAGTGAAGGATATAAAGAGCATCGGTTGAATTTACTTTCTTGTTACCGTCAACGTCAGCTGCTTTGATTTCAGCGTCAGTAAGAGTTTCTGAACCTGTGCAATAACGAACAATGATAAGAGCATCAAAAGAGTTGATAGCTGCGTCGCTGTTAACGTCGCCGAGAGAGTTTGCTGCAGCAGCATTGAATGTGAACATTGCTACAGTACCCATAACAATCGAAAGGGTAAGAACGATTGAAACAATTGATCTGAAAAATTTCATTTTGTTTCCTCCTTAATGATTAATACAAAGAATCTACCTGTCCGACAGCGTATTGAAGAATTTTCAAAGCATCGGAAGAATTTATGCTGCCACTGCGATCAACATCGGCCTGCGTCTGGTGAGAAGCATCGAGGTTGATCATTCCTACAGCGTGCTGAAGGACCATCAGTGCGTCGTGTGAATTGATTCTGAAGTCGCGCGTAACATCTCCGGGAAGCTGAGCGTTTTTAGCAGCAAAGATAACCTTGAAAGGTGCACGCAGACCGCAGAAGGTTGCATAGAGTGTTGCTTCACCCGGTTCAAGAGAATCAACACCAACAGGAACGGCCCATCCGATGAGCTTGTTGTCAGCGTAAGAAATCTGCTTGGTTGTACCGTCTGTGTACTTAGCTTCGATTTTAAGACCGTTAAGATCAAGAGATGTGAATTCAACATCACCCAGACCGCTGAGCACCCAATCCTTGTCCTGCATCAGAATTGTTTTTGAGGGGACAGAAATAATCTTGATGCTTTCTATGGCAACGAGATTAACCTCCACTGCAGCATAAACATCTGACGGGAAATCGTTGCAGTAAATACGCATTGTATTTTTGCCGACTTTCCATGAATCGCCTTCAGGCTTTGAAAACATATTCGGCCATTTGTTAACGGCGTAGGAAACCTGCTCTGATTTGTAGGAGAGGACCGTGCCTGAAATATCAAAGCTGCCACCGACTATGGAAATAGTATTTGATTTGTTGTAAGACCAATCAATGCCCTGATAAAAAACCGTTTTGGTGGGTTTCTTGACCAGTGTAACATCAGCGGCAGAAGAGCTGATGCCGAAACAAGACAAAATCATCACGGATGCGATTAAAAGAGAGAGCAATGATCTGAATCTTTTGCTATTCATTTTTATGTTCCTCCTCATCAAAGATTATATTCTTGTTTATTATACATTAAAAACACAACAGTGTCAATGTAAAATATTTTTTAAAATTTGAACAAACAGTGGAACCATTTCCTATTGACAAGCAGCCGGGTTTAGTATATAATTAACCCGAATATAATGCACTACATATGGTGTGGCATGCATGCATATGGATTATATTTAACTCTATGAAAGGGAAATGACAGAAATGAATAAAGTATTTAAAAAGTTTATGTCCGTGGCTCTCGCTGCTATGATGGCGCTCAGCTGTGTGGCTTTTGCTTCGGCAGAGGAAGCTGCGACCGTTGTTAAGTATGGTGATATTACCGCTGACGATGCTATAAACTCTTCAGACGCACTTGCAGCTCTCAAACATTCGGTAGGGTCTGCCGTTCTTGAAGGTGATGCATTTACTGCTGCTGATGTGAACGGTGACAGCCAGGTTAATTCATCCGATGCTTTGCTTATCCTTCAGTATTCAGTCGGAAACATAAAAATTTTTCCGCTTGAAGTAAAGGTTCAGATGCCACAGACAAAGGCTGAAATTCTTGCTCTTTATACAAAGACTATTAAGGAAGCAAGAGAAGAAGTTCCGGCATATAAAATCATTCTCACAAGCAAGGCTACTGATGTAGAAATCTCAGGTTCAGCTACTTCTTTTATGTCTAAAGAAGATGTTGAGGCTGAAAAAGAGAGACTTATGAAGGAAAGCCGCTATCAGAATATTGTCAAAGACAAGACTGCACTTGCAAACCTTCTTCCCGAGTGCAAGATCACTGATGTTGCAAAGTTCAAGGATATCACATGCAAGCAGCTTGATAACGGTAACTATCAGATAGATATTACCTTCAAAGATGAAAAAGATCCTAAGGCAGGCAGCCCGATTGTTTCTTTGCTCAACCTTCCTGACAAAGCAACTGTTGACAAAACAATGAAGGAAGAGCTTGAAGCTACAACGGGAAACCAGATTCCTGCTTCGGTTACAATAAACAACATGGAGTATCGTAATTGTTCCATTTCATGTGTTATCGATGTAAGAACAGGTGAGTTTGTTTCAATCAACACAACAGCTGATACTGTTATATCAGTAACAAGCTATATCCTGATTTATTCAATGGTAACTGATACCACAACAAGAACAGTTACTGAGTATTCAAATTTCATTTATTAATTCAGTTTTAGCTCATCGGCGGTTTCGCCTAATCGCAGATGTCTAAATATATGTGCAAAAGCGCAAATCTATAAAGGAGAAAATGGTGATTTAAAATGAATAAAATTGCTAAAATTTTATCAGCAGTTATTTCTGTTGCAGTTGCTCTCAGCATCGCTGTTGTAATGATCACAGGTGCTATCGCAGCAACAGGCCCGACAGTTTCTGTTAACCTTGCTAGCCAGAACGATTCACAGGTTGTTATTGAAGTTAAGCTTGATAAGGGCTCATTCACAGCAATTGACTTTGTTGTAGAGTATAACAATGCTAAGATCACAGGTTGCTCAAAGGCAACAGGTAGCATGGATATTGCAATGGCAGGTGCTATGGGTGAAGCTGCAGCTCAGGCTATTGAAGCTTCAACATGTAAGTATTCAGCAGCTGTTGAAAAGGGATTTGATAAAGCAGGTTCAGTACTTGCTACATTCACATTCGACAAGGTTGCAGGTGCAGAGATCTCTAAGGAAGATATCGCTTTGGCAGTTACAAACTGCTCAGGCGACTACGATGTTGTTAACAACGTTCCTGTAGTTGAGAAGCCGACAGAGAAGCCGACAGAGAAGCCGACAGAAGCTCCGACAGAGAAGCCGACAGAAGCTCCCACAGAGAAGCCGACAGAGGCTCCCACAGAGAAGCCGACAGAGGCTCCCACAGAGAAGCCGACAGAGGCTCCCACAGAGAAGCCGACAG
>JAZORX010000242.1:0-4481 GCA_045656845.1 Acutalibacteraceae bacterium
GAGATGATTTCGCAGGTATATTCGATGCATTTTATCTTGTAAACCTCGCAAACAAAGCACTTGCAGGTATGGGAATTGAATCTATACCCAAGGAGCTTACCCAGCTTGGCATCAAGGTGTTCGGTTCAGTTAATGCTGCAGAATATGCAATTCTCGGTCTTATCTCTCCCCTGCTTTACAAATTTGCTTATGACAATGACGGTGTAGACGATAACAACGGTATCCTTCCCGGTTACGGTACAGTTAATGTTCCGAACAATATAAACAACATAACTGCAAATTATAAAGCACTTACTGAAAAGGTTGTTTTCTATATTACAATGATGGTTAAATACGCATTCAAGGGATTCAATATTCCCGTAACATTCTGATCTTATTCCCCGACTTGACAGTCGGGGAATTTTTATATTTTCAAAACCAACAAGCCATAAAGTGTACATAAAAAAACAGACTTTGCATCTGAGCAAAGTCTGTTTTACTTTAACCTGATTATTTCTTTTTACGCTTTGAGAATAAGCCACCCTTAGCTGCAGGAGCAGGCTGAGCAGCATATCCCGCATCGGGATTAACGGGAGTTCCGCAAGATGTGCAGAATTTAAGTGAAGATGAAATCTGAGCACCGCAACCTGTGCAGAAAACAAGAGAATCTGCTGCAGGATACTGATTCGGCTGAGCATCGTATCCGTAAGCACCTGCATCGGCATACTGTGCATACTGACCACCGTTTAATACTGCATCAGCTGCAATTGTCGGGCTGTCGTCATCATACATCTGTCCGTTATCAAAAGACTGCTGATACTGCTGCTGACCGTCATCGTAACCTGAGCCGACAGGAGTACCACAGACGGTGCAGAACTGATAATCTGCAGGAACCTGATTTCCGCAAGAAACGCAGAACACAGCATTACCGTCTACAGCAGCGCCGTACTGACCATTGTCATACTGCTGACCGTATTGTTGGTCATATTGCTGGCCATACTGCTGGTCGTACTGCTGGCCATACTGCTGGTCGTACTGCTGATCATATTGCTGGCCATACTGCTGATCGTACTGCTGGCCATACTGCTGGCCGTACTGCTGATCATATTGCTGATCGTACTGCTGACCGTACTGCTGGTCATTCTGCTGATTGTACTGCTGCTGACCGTCATCATAGCCGGGATTAACAGAAGCTCCGCAGGATGTGCAGAAAAGAGAATCTGCCGGAAGCTGAGCACCGCAAGAAGTGCAGAATACAACATTATTATAGTCAGTCTGAACATTTGAATACACATCAACCGGGCCGTTGTTCGGAACAGACTGAACATTTGCTATGCTCGGACCCTGCTGAACGGAATCATCCGGTTCATAGTCATCAAAATCGCCAAAAGCAGCCCTTTCGATATCTGCTTTTGAGATACCGTATTTTGAATTGTCTGAAGGCATTTTTATCTCTCCTTATCTAACTGAAACTGATAAGTTCATATCATTAATTTAATATATTTCCTAATACATCTGCCAAACCATTTGGACTATTGCCACCATTTTGTTGCAGGTGTAGTTGTAGTTGTAGGTGTAGGTGTAGGTGTAGTTGTAGTTGTGGTTGTAGTTGCATCTGTCTGAGACTCTGTAGAAGTCTCTTCCTTTGGATTAGAAGGCACTGTAGGGCCACTCGATGATTCCGTTGTTATGCCGGGATAAATCGCAGGAGTTGTAGACGATGTCTCAATCACGCTCGAAACAGATATTTTTTCTCGATCGTTTGATTTTTTCTTGTCGTCTTTATCCGATCCACCAACAAATACAATCACCAGAACAACAGCAAGTATAACAGCAAGAACGCCACCTGCAATTATTGAAATAAGCTTCCAGTTCAATGGTTTCTTCTCTTCAAGAGCTTCATTTTCAACAGCTTCCTGTGCCACTGCACTGCTTAAAGAAACGGTCTTAGGCTGCTGCTCGACATACTGAGGAGACAACACCGGAGCATCTGCCACATTGTTCACAGGAGGAACATTCACTGAGTCAGTCGCAACTACAGGAGCAACCGCAGGAGCCACAGGTGCAGCAACAGGTACAGCCGGAGCTACAGCAGGAGCAACGGGAGCTACAGGGTCCGCTGTAGGTTTAGGAGGCTGAAGTGTCTCAGTTTCAACGGGACATTTACGCTCATTGAAGCACACAATAGCCACGGTGCAATCGTCAGACATAGGATCTTCGTCAACGATAAACTTTTTGATAGCCTCTCCGACCTTTTTTTCTCCGTTAGGCTCGTCTGCTGTTTCAAGAAGGCTTTTAAGTGATTCATTGAATTTACCGTTAAAATCATTGAACATACAGTCCGCAACGCCGTCTGACATAAGGAACAAGTGAGATGTTCCGCTTAAAAACATCTTTCTTATCTGAACCATTTTATATGCATCAGCATTGTTGATAAAGTAAGTTGAGCTTGCATATTCGCCATTCTGAGGCATTGTGATTGTTTCAAGTTCATTATGGAAAAGTCTGCCTAAAAGGCCATCACCAATCTGAACAGAAATGAGTTTATTGCCTTTTATTGAAACTGCAAGCAAGGTGCTTGCCATTGTTTCGATTGAATCAAGCTCAAGCTCAGCTGCTCTTTCTTTGAGAGCTTTATGGCAGATTGTCTGAACAACAGAACGAAGCTCAAGCTCGTTTGAGCTTTCAAAGAAATCATCAAACTTAGCTTCAAAGAAATTACATATTGCTTTTGTAACTGCATCAGCACCGTCTTTAGCGTGTTCATACTTCTTGCTTCCTGCGCCGTCAGCTACCGCAACAGTAGTAACATCAGATCCCTGAAGATAAAATACACTATCTTCGCAAGGTTCATTTCGCTCTGAATGTTTTCTGCCTTGGAAATTACATGTTACAATTTTCATAAGCAATCGCCTCTTTTATAAGCACCATTTATCAAGATCGATTTCAACGCCTTCGGGCAATACATCAACAACATCAAGATTATCGTCTCCGGGAAGATCAAGCTGGATACCGTTTCCGTTGATAACACTTGATGAGCTTGAGCCGAGGAACTGGAAAAGTTCTTTAAGGTTTGCTTCATTAACTCTGATAGGAGCTTCTCTTTTCATAGATGTTCTTGCGAGAGTGTTCATATCAACCTCATCACCGACTGCGATATTGAAGACAACGAGTTTATTATCTCTCTCGAGCACATTAAGGCGTCTGATTGCATCTTCAATTTCATAAGCAGAGTTATCACCCTCGGGCTTACCGTCAGTGATAAGAACAAGCCACGGCTGATAATATTTGATTCCACGCTCTTTATAGCCAACCTTTCTGAGTTCAAGCAAATCAAGAGCTGCATTGATTCCGCCACCCATAGGAGTAAGAGAGTGTGAACGCGACTCAATAAAAGGAATATCCTGCTTACTGAGTGATGCAAACGGCTTTGTGATCTCTACATAGCCACCGAATGTAACAACAGCAATATCAGCAGCTGAAGCATTACTGTCGTTTTTCATAATGCTTACGAATGTCTGAATAGCATCGTTGAGGCTATCCATTCTTTCGCCTTCCATTGATCCGCTGGCATCAAGACAGAAACAGATCGGTAATCTCTTTTTTGTTCCCCTGCCAAAATCGCCGGGGCCTAAATTTTCAATTGACATAATTTTATCCTCCCAGATTTAAACTACAAAAATTTTCAATTATTGGTTTTACGGCCAAACTGATTTCGCCTTCGTTATATGCTGAAACTATCAGGAAAATAGTCAGAATAAATATACAAAGAAGAATTATAACCCATAAGAAAACCCGACTTCCGCTACTCTTGTCTTTTGCGTTCTGGTTTCCGGAGGTTGTATTATTGTAAACATTCGTGTTATAACTCTGGTTTATCTGACCGTTATATACAGAAGAACTCGAGTTATAACCGGTATAAGCGTTATTATTAACGTACTGCCCGCTGTTGGCCGGTGAGTAACCAGTACCGGATGAAGAATATCCTTGTGAAACAGATGTGACATTATTGATATATCTCGCATTCGTATTCTGCTGAGCTTCAAAATCATCATATGAATCATCAAAACCAAGCACCATTTCAGGAGAATTCGGCTGATATTTTGTTTTAAGAACAGTTTTATAAGAATCGAGCAGCATAAGAAGCTCTACAATATCAGCTCTTTCATCACGCTTGAAGCAATTATAGAAAAGAGTACATATGCTCTGCGGTGTGATATTCCATATACGGTCATATCCACCAACAGGGGCTTTCGGACACTTTTCTGTACAGTTATGCGGATACGGGAAAGAATGATCGTGAATCTCTTCTGCTATTGTGTCTGCACCATTCTTCTGTGCATAGGGATGAGCACCAAGGAAAAGAATTGTGAAAACAAGAACATATATTGAGAAACGCTCATTTCTGTATGTCCTGAGGAAAGAGTCAAACGCTTTACCCTGATTCTCTGCAGGTGTGAAGTCTTCATCACCGAAGGGACACGGATAATCTTCAATCTGAC
>JAZORX010000243.1:0-6664 GCA_045656845.1 Acutalibacteraceae bacterium
AACGGACACTGATATACACAAGCACCGCATGCGGTACACTTATTATTATCAATTGCTGCAGCATTGTCTTCATTGATAGAAATTGCTTTTATTTTACAAGCATTCTGACAAGGACGTTTACGGTTTACAATTGCGCTGTAAGGACAAACTTTTGCACAAGCACCGCATTCCACACACTTTGATTTATCAATATGTGCTACGTGGTTGTGGTCAAAGGAAATTGCTCCTCTTTTACACACATCCTCGCATCTGTGGGCAAGACATCCTCTGCATGAATCTGTTACTTCATAGCCTGCTGCCGGACATTCATCACAGGCAAGCTCTATGACCTCAATCACGTTCGGATTTTCTTTGTCTCCGCCCATTGCAATCTTTACTCTTTCTGAAAGGATTGCTCGTTCCTTGTATACACAGCAACGCATAGTTGAGGTTTTTCCGGGTACAATCATTTTCGGTATTTCAAGAAGATTTTCAAGAAGTGTGTCCTTCCATGCCTGTCTTGCAACTTCACGAAGCACTTTATATTTTAAATGCTGAACTTTAGTATCAAATTTTCTCATTGTTCACACCCCTTAGAAATAACTTACCTTAATTCTTTTACCCATCTTCTTAAGGCATTTTGAAAGTTCCTTAACAAGATTCATCTTAATGTGGAAATTGATTGGAAGATCCGGATTCTGGTGAGCAGGATTAACCGCTCTGCCTACATAAAAGTTAATATCTGTTGCCTCTTCAAACAAAAGCTGACATATAAGAGAAGCTCCATCTCGTTTGAAGTTCCAATGCTCATACATTTCGTTCTTGCCAAGATAATCTTCTGCATATTCAAGAACTTTATTTACTGTGATAACCCCTTCAGTCACCAAATCAACGCCCTCAAGTTTTGCTATAGGCGGAACATCTGATTTTTCAAAATTAAGAGTTGCCTGCAGAGGTTTTCTTAAATATTTTGCAGCGATTGACGATGTTGTACCGCCGCAAATAATATGTTTACCTTCTTTCGAGAAGAACAAAGACATCATTCTGTCACAGTCATCACGATTTGAAGGAGGTCCGAAGAGAAGATTCATTGGTTCGCGTTTTCTTATTCTAACAATACATGCTGTTGCATCATCGCCGGGTTTATGTCCGTAGAGCTTGTCGCATTCATCAACAAGCATCGTGGAAAGATTCTTTGCAGTAAGACCGCTTACCGACATTGTTTCCATAAACTCGATAATATCTTCTCTCTTCCAACCGAAGTTATATGCCAGACCTATTCCGGCATGAGGACAACCATCGCTCATTGCAACGAATATGTCGTTTTCTCTGAGACGCAAAACTGTTTTATATATCTTCTTTCCGTCAATATTCATTTCAGTCTTCGGATAATCATAATTCACATTATCACGAAGAACAATCACCTGTGGATTATCATATTGGATTATCTCTGCGGTTTCATTGTTTATGATATGAATAATAGTAAATGTAGAATAAGCAACTCCTCTTACCGAGCAAACAGGTAATGTGGCCGCAATAGTCGAAACACATTCTTCAATAGGAAGTCCTGCTGCCATCATTGTTGAGATAATCTTGGATGTGAGCGTAGATAAAATACTTGCTTTTACTCCGCTTCCAAGACCGTCTGCAAGAACAATAACAGTTGAGTTTTCGTTCTGTTCTACAATTTCAACATGGTCTCCGCAAAGTTGTTCACCAACATGGTTAACACTTTTCCAGCCGATATCTGCACATAAATCATTCATTCTGTATCGACTCCTTTAACTTTGCAAGAGCAATCTTTGTTTCTGCTGCAGTTTCGCCAAGTAAAGATGCAATTTCCTGAACAATACGCATCTGCTTATCTACAACCTTATCTGCAACCTCAACGGTCTGTCTGCTGATGCTTTCTTTCTTTTCACGCTCATTCTGTTCATCAGTAATATCACGCATAATACCAATCAGAAGATGCGAATCTCTGTCATATACAACTGATTGCTCGATATAGCGCTTATATTCAGCGAGATACACTCTCTTGTTACGAATATCTCTTCCTGTATTTTTAACCTCAATAAAATCTTTAGGATCCATAATTCGGATTACAGGTTCTCCAAGTACGTCAGTGCTTGAACGGATATTCATTATTTTTCTTGCAGCTTCATTCACCTGCTGAACTTCAAGTTCTTCATTAAGTACTATCAAGCCGTTAGGTGTGTTCTTAACAATGGTATCAGAGAAGCATTCTGCTTTATCTTTAAGATACGGCAAGCACATTGATATTTCTGCTTTACCCTGACATATAGCAATAGCCTTTTCACGGCATGTGTTGTATCCGCAGGAACCGCAGTTAAGTTCATCTGATGGCTTGAACTTGCCCATTTGTCTTAAGACATTGAATATTTCTGTTTCAGAAGGCATCTGAAGTCTGTGTTCGATATATTCAAAATGCTTCGTTAATTCTGACGGGTTTGGCTGCAATACATCAAAGTCTTTTTCTCCTGCATAATTGGAAATAGTGATATAATCCTTAATTGCAGAGGTACGATGATATTTTTCCATAACAGGACCGCCGATACAGCTTCCTACACAAGCTGACATTTCTATAAAGCACTTGTGGATTTTACCGCTTTCGATATCCTTTAACGCATCGATACAGTTTTCTACCCCGTCAATTGCCAAATAGGTATATCCGGGTGCATCCTGAGCCATTGTCTTTAAGATACCGCCTGTTGTCGGGAAGAATCTCGCACGGCTTTCGTTATTGGAATCCATATTCTTTTTAAGCTCTATTCCGGCTTCCTTTAGCCAACCGGTAAGCTCTTCAAATGTCAGAACCGCATCTACTATTCCTTCATAATGTTCTGCTTCATCCTTTTTGGATACGCAAGGTCCGATAAATACTGTTTTGGCATTTGGAATTCGTTTCTTGATATCCTGACAATGAGCCTGCATAGGAGACATTATATCAGCCAGATATTCAAGCTCTGCCGGGAAATATTTTTGTATAAGTAAGTTAACAGAATGACAGCAAGAGGATATTACAACATCTCTTCCCTCTTCTTTTAACATTCTTTCATATTCATTCTTAACGATGGTAGCACCGATAGCAGTTTCCTCTACATCGTAGAATCCAAGCTCTTGCAGTGCATCACGCATCGCATTTATTCCGACTCCTTCGTAATTTGCAACAAATGAAGGAGCAAGGCTTACAACAACAGGATTGCCGCTTTGTAATAACACTCTTACTTTTTCCGTCTCATCCACTATCTGTTTGGCATTCTGCGGACAAACAACAAAACACTGACCGCACAAAATACATTCGTTACCGATGATATGCGCCTGATTACCGGAAAAGCGAATTGCTTTAACGGGACAGTGACGAATACACTTGTAACAGTTTTTGCAATTTGATTTTTTTAAGGTTAAACAATTTGGCATGGCCCGTTACTTCCTTTCGTTTTCTATTACCGCTAATACTTTGTCATTAAAAAATTCCTTGAAATTCTCGCGTGTGATGCCTGTATGTATCGCGTCATCTACCTGCACAGTTACACCTACGCGGTTACACTTGCCGATACAAAAGCTACCGGCAAGCGTAATCTCGTCTTCAAGATGATGTTCTTCAACTGCTTTGGTGAGTAACTCGACAATTTCAGGAGATCCTTTCAAATGACATGAACTACCAACGCAAATTTGAATTAACATATCATCACACCTTCTGTAAAACTTCTTTGTTAAAGAATTCTTCTACGGTGCTCGGTGTAACTGAATAGAAGTTATCATCTACTGTTACACATACACCCTGCTGACATTTGCCCATACAAAATGTGCCGCCAAGTTCAACCTTATCTCCAAGGTTGTTTTCGTTTATAAAATACTGGAGCTGTTCTACAACCTGTCTTGATCCTTTAATGTGACAGGAGCTTCCGATACATACTGTAATTTTCATTTATACACCCAATCCTTTCAAAATATTATTCGTAATCAACAACATCTACCCAAGAGAGCAGGAACTCACGTTCTTTTTCGTTACCTTTTACTGACTGTGAAGCCGCAACAATTGGCATCCACTTCTGAACATACTGTTTTGCAGTATCGCTCTTCTTGCAGAACAAGTCAAGGTATGTCTTTGCTCCGGAAAGGTCGCCTGCAAGGTGGAACAAGAGATATGTTCTTGCTGCATCTGCAGATGCATTACCCTGTGTAGCATGAGACCAGTCTAAGATGTATGCTTTTCCGTCTTCTGCGATAATGATGTTTGAAGGATTAAAGTCACCGTGGCAAACCTTTGTGTGCTTAGGCATACCCTCAAGTCTTGTGTGAAGGTCATAGCGTGTTGTTGCATCCACATCAGCTGCGCTGATTTTGCGATTCATCTTATCCTTAAGCTTGTTAAGGAGAGGAGATTTCTTAGAATGCACTTCGAGCTGAAGGTCAACTAAAAGCTCAATGTACTCATCTTTCTTCTCAGGATCCTCTTCCATAAGCTGTGCAAGTGTCTTTCCTTTGATAAATTCGGATACAATCGCCCATTTTCCGTCAACCATTGTTACTTCAAGGATTTTAGGAATGTTAAGGCCTGTTTCTTCGATTCTTGCCTGATTAAGTGCTTCATTGAGAACGTCTGCCTTTGAATAATGTTCATCAAACACTTTCACACATCTGTCACCGTCACGGTAAATTGTTTTATTATTTCTAACTGCAATTACTCTTTCAAGTTTCATGATTTATTCCTCCTATTCTATTTGACTCAGGCTTTTTTGCCTTTATTATATACGCCTTTGATGGCATCCGGTTTTGCGTTTGTTTTGATATCCTTAGCAGTAGGCATTACTTTTTCTTCAAAGTGTTTGCCATAGTAAGCGTTCAAGTACATCTGCTTGATTTCAGCCATGAGCGGATATCTCGGATTTGCACCGGTGCACTGGTCATCGAATGCCTGTTCTACCATTTCGTCAAGATTGTCGAGGAATACTTTTTCGTCAATTCCGTAATCTTTGATTGTTTCTTTGATTCCTACTTTTGCCTTAAGGTCATTGATTAACTTGATAAGACCTTCAAGTTTTTCTGTATCTGTGTTACCCTTAACACCAAGGTAATCAGCAACTTCTGCATAACGAGCAAGTGTGTGCGGATGGTCATACTGAGAGAATGTACCCATCTTAGCAGGAGCTTCAGCAGCATTGAATCTCAATACTTCTTCAATCATAAGAGCGTTTGCAACGCCGTGAGGTAAGTGATGGAATGCACCAAGTTTGTGTGCCATAGAGTGACATACACCAAGGAATGCATTTGCGAATGCCATACCTGCCATTGTAGCAGCGTTAGCCATCTTTTCTCTTGCTTCAACGTCTGTCTGACCGTTTTCGTATGCTCTCGGCAAATATTCAAATACTGTCTTTAAGGATTTAAGTGCGAGACCGTCTGTGTAGTCTGTTGCAAGCATTGCAGCGTAAGCTTCGATTGCATGGGTTACAGCGTCGATACCTGATGCAGCAGTTAAGCCCTTAGGAGCAGACATGTGGAAGTCTGTAACAATAATTGCCATGTTAGGCATAAGTTCGTAGTCAGCAAGAGGATATTTAACACCTGTCTGTTCATCTGTGATAACTGCGAAAGGTGTAACCTCAGAACCTGTACCTGCAGATGTAGGAATTGCAATGAAGTATGCTTTTTCGCCCATCTTCGGGAATGTATATACTCTCTTTCTGATGTCGATAAATCTCATTGCCATATCCATGAAGTCTGCTTCAGGATGTTCGTAAAGCACCCACATAATTTTTGCTGCGCCCATAGCAGAGCCACCGCCGAGTGCGATGATTGTATCAGGCTTGAATGCCTGCATCTGAGCAGCACCGTTTTTAGCATTTAAGAGTGTAGGATCAGGCTGTACATCAAAGAATGTTGTATGAACGATACCCATTTCGTCAAGCTTATCTGTAATAGCCTTTGTATAACCATTTTCATAGAGGAATGTATCTGTTACAATGAAGGCTCTCTTCTTGCCCATTACATTTTTAAGCTCGTCAAGAGCAACAGGCAAGCAACCTTTTTTAATATATACCTTTTCAGGAGCACGGAACCAAAGCATATTTTCCCTTCTTTCTGCGACTGTTTTAATATTGATAAGGTGTTTTACACCAACGTTATCTGATACCGAGTTACCACCCCAAGAACCGCAACCAAGTGTGAGGCTTGGTGCAAGCTTGAAGTTGTAAAGGTCACCGATACCGCCGTGTGAAGAAGGTGTGTTAACCAAGATACGACATGTTTTCATTCTTGATGCGAATGCGTTGATTTTTTCTGTTTCTGTTACTTCGTTAAGATATACAGAAGATGTATGACCGAAACCACCGTCTTCTACGAGTCTTTCTGCCTTGTCAAGTGCATCTTCAAATGTCTTTGCTTTGTACATTGCAAGAACAGGAGAAAGTTTTTCGTGAGCAAACTCTTCAGAAAGCTCAACACTTTCTACTTCACCGATAAGGATTTTTGTTCCTTCAGGAACTGTAACACCTGCAAGTTCTGCAATTTTAGCTGCAGGCTGACCAACGATTTTCGCATTAAGCGCACCGTTTATGATGATTGTCTTTCTTACCTGCTCTGTTTCTCTGTCGTTTAAGAAGTAGCATCCGCGTGTAGCGAATTCTTCTTTAACCATGTCGTAAATGTTTTCAAGAACGAT
>JAZORX010000244.1:0-4932 GCA_045656845.1 Acutalibacteraceae bacterium
AAGATGGATTTGGATGTTGCAGTGTCAAAGCTCAAACTTTTGAAACAGAACCATTTAAGTCAGAGATACAGCCTTGAAGACAGAATTATTAAGTTCTATCCGCAGCAGATAAAGCAAGGCGAAGAAAGAATTGCCGGGTACAATGCAGATATTCAAAGAGCAAAAGAAAACACCTTCCTTAATGCAGATAACTTTTCACCTATGGTAGTTGAAGATGTTACCTATGACGAAAAGAAAGGTGCAGGTTCAGCGATATTGGTTGCTTGTAAGGCGATGACATCACCCGACCCGAAACAAATCGGTTCATATCGTGGTTTTAATATGGAACTGTCATTCAATTCTTTTGAAAAAGAATATGTATTAACTCTTGTAGGTTCACTCAGACATTCTGTATCTCTCGGTGCTGATATTTACGGTAACATTACCCGTCTTGATAACCTTATTTCTTCTATGCCTGAAAAATTAGACGCTTGCGAAGAAAGACTTGCTGATACAAAGGTACAGCTTGAAAATGCTAAAGCCGAGGTTGAAAGACCATTCCCGCAGGAGGAAGAACTCTCACAGAAAATGGAGAGGTTAGCAGAGCTTAATGCACTTCTTGATATGGACCATCATGATAATGAAATTGTCGATGGAGAAGTAGAGCAAGAGGAACGGGATAAGACGGTTTTAGATAAATCGGTAGAGAGATAAATTGTGGGGATATGCTGTTTCTCTTCTTTTTGAGAAGCAGCATATTCATCCCATACTTTCTCAGCTTCTTCAATGGTGTCAAAATATATATGTTTCTCTAAATAATCGCCAAGCAATATTACAAGTTCAGGGTTATGGTTTTCTGTATGAAATTGCCACTCAAGCATATCTTCAAGTTCTTCTTTTGTAAAATAAAGACCTTTCCTACGATAAGCTTCCATTTCTTCAACAGAATACTCAACAGGGACACTTATTAATCCCATATGTAAAGCAACGAAGATTTCACTGATTAGATCTTCTTCTGCTTGAGTAAGTTCCTGTCTTTTTTTCTTGTACTTTTCTAACTCGTCAGGCTTAAATAACTCAGGTCGATTTTTAACAAGAAGAAACAGTCGATATAAATTATCATAATGCTTTATTAGTTTTTTCTTTTCTTCCATTGATTCGATATGCCAAAGACTTCGTATTGATATTGCAACTTCATCTGTAATTTCTCTTCCGGCTTTTATTTTAACCACTCCTTATTTTTATCTTCATAATATAAAGTATCTAAACTGCAAAAAAGTAACACTTTTTATGTAAAAAAATTTTTTCAGTTTCAATTATATATGTCGAAAAAACGAAAGAACTACACAGAAATATTGCGAATTCACAATTTGTTTACAATTTGATTGATTTGTAAAGGAGATTGATGCTATGACACTTGAACAATTAAATACCGCACTTTATGAAAAGATATTTGCTGAACAACAAGAATTTATAGAGTCATTAAAAAATTCTACTCCTGAGAATGTTATTCAGTATGCTTACGAAATTGTTATCCGTGAAGATATATTATTGTCACTCGAAGAAAATGACCTTAATGAAAAACAGTGTAAAGCTCTTTTGAAAGAAAAGAAACCTCTTGATAAATTATTCCTTGCTTGGGAAAAACACGAGGGTGACCATATGAATGAAATCCGTGATTGTATAGAGAATAAAGCGAATGACCTTATTAAACTTGCAAGAGTAAGAGCAGACAGGGACAGCAGATAGTATGGCATATTATTCTCAAAGTGCTATCAACAGTGCAAGGGAAATGGATCTTCTCACATATTTGCAGACTTATGAACCTGACGAGCTTGTGAGAATATCAGGGAACACTTACACTACAAAAACGCACGACAGTTTGAAAATTTCAAACGGAATGTGGATGTGGTGGTCAAGAGGTATTGGCGGTAGAAGTGCAGTTGATTATCTTATGAGAGTGCGAGATATGACTTTCATTGAAGCGGTATCACAAATTGCAAATGATGAAAGTGCTTTAAGAAAACAATACGAAAAACCAAAACCGAGAACAGAAAGAAACTTAATACTTCCTACAAAAGCAGATAACAATGATATTGCAATCGAGTATTTGAAGAAAAGAGGAATTAATGAAGATGTCATTTCTTTCTTCGTTGAAAACGGTATGCTCTATCAGAGTGTGCCGATGAACAATATTGTGTTTGTAGGTTATGATGAAAACAGTAAACCTAAATATGCAGGGATGCGTGGTACAGAAAAGTACAGATATATCGGTGATGCTTATGGAAGCGATAAGTCATTTCCTTTTCGGTTAGTAAATAAAGACAATACAAATATTCATATTTTTGAAGGTGCAATAGATTTATTATCTTATGCAACTCTCCTTTATGAGCAAGGTTCTGATTTCAAAAGTCAGAACCTTGTTTCTTTATCCGGAGTATATAAGCCGACAAAAAATATGAATAATGCACAGATACCACTCTCATTACAAACTGTACTCAAAGACAATCCACAACTGAAAACTGTTTATCTTCATTTGGATAATGACTCTGCAGGCCGTAAAGCTGCAGAGGTAATAAGTAATTTGTTGAAAGATAAATACACAGTAAAAAAACATTTTGTACCTGTAGGTAAGGATGTTAATGACTATTTATGCTATTCAAAGAATCTACCATACAGAACTTTTGAAAAGGAGGTCGCTTGTAGATAATGAAAAAATTTGAAGTAACAATAACTGAAACTTTAAAAAAGAAAGTTGAAGTTGAAGCAGAAACTCAGGAAGACGCAGAACAGATTGTAACTGAAGATTGGTATAAAGGTGAACACATTCTTGATGCTGATAACTTTTCGGAAGTAGTTTTTGATGCTAAAGAATATGAACCTGAAAAAATTAAAGTTGTTTTACTCGAACCCGGAAAAGTTGCCCGAGAAGCAGAAATAGATGCTTCTCTTGAAGGTATGCAATCTGTTGTCGGCGGGTTAATTCAACCCGGATATTATTTTGAAGAACCTGTTTGTTGTATTGTCAATGAGGAAGGAAAAATGATTGGTTTAGATTTAAACCGAGGAGTTTATGATGAAAACAAACAGCTCATTGACATTATTGCCGGTACAGCTTTTATATGTGATTGTTCTGGAGAAAATTTTGGTAGTTTATCCGATGAACAAATAAAGAAATATTCAAAACAATTTAAGTACCCTGAACGATTTTTCAAAATCAATGACCAAATCAGAGGTATAGCATATAACCCAAATAAAAATAAAGATTATGAAAGATAACGGAGGAATTAAATATGAAATCTTATGATGTAACCGTATCAGTTACTTTTAAAAAGCCTATGAGAATAAATGCTTGTTGCGGTGACGAAGCAATAGCTAAAGTAAAAGATATTTTATTCAACACAGATGTTATTGAGTTTACTGAAAACGATATTGATTCAATTGTCTGCGAAGCAGAAAGTTCGGCGGAAAACCCTTGTGAAAATTGCGATGAAGATTGTGATGATGACTACTGCTCTGAAGAGCGAGAGTATCTTTACGACGAACTGTATTAAAGGGTAAAAGCCTGCGGCTAAGTCTTAACAAGCATTGGATTTGAACAGTCAAATCCGCTTGTTAAGGGTTTATCACCCCTAACACCCCGAAGAAAAGGAGATGATTCCAATGGACACATTAGCTTATGTAGTAGTAATAACCTTGGCATTTTCATCAAACATTACTGCTGCAATATTAGTTGAAAAGTTCAAAAAGAGAGGTTTGATTAAATGCGAACAAGACATAAAAGAGTAGTAGTTTATCTGACAGAAGATGAATTTAACTATCTTACCGAAGTTTGTTGCAAAACAAAAATCTCGAAAACAAATCTTTTCAGATATTTATTATTAGGTTATACTCCACCTGAAGGTCCGCCTGTAAATTATGATGAATTAATTTTTCAGTTAAGAGCACTTGGAAACAACATCAATCAGATACTTCATATTGCAAGAACAAACGGAATATTAAATCCGAAAGAGTTAAAAAAGCATTTAAGTGAGTTGCAAAAACTTGAAAAGAAAATGGATTCTGCATTTGAAATGAGAAGAAACAGCAAATGGCAATCGTGTATATAATACCAATTCGTTCTCGTTTGGACAGAACACTTTCTTATGTTGGTAACAAATTAAAAACAGAAAATAAAAATTATGAAGAAGCACTTTTGGATTTACACAATGCATTGAATTATACTGTTGATGATTTGAAAACGGAACAAAAATATTATGTTTCACATACGAAAGCATTGACTTCTGTAGAAACAGCTTATGAAGAAATGATGAGGACAAAAGAACGAAAGAATAAACGTGGTGGAAATTTAGGTTATCACATTATTCAATCTTTTGCACCCGGTGAAGGCACTCCTGAGCGTGTTCACGAATTGGGAAAGGAATTTTTAAACAAAGCATTTGACGGTTATGAGGGCGTAGTTGCCACTCATCTTAATACAGGTTGTTTGCACAATCATATTGTTGTTAATTCAGTTTGTGTGAAAACCGAATTAAAGTTTAACGATTGTTTGGAGAGTTATTATAACCTCCGTCAAATCTCTGATGAACTTTGCAGGGAATATGAATTGTCCGTAATTGAAAATCCTAAAAAGCGAACTCATAAAAGTTATGACTTATATATGGCAGAGAAAAACGGAGAGTGGACTAAAGATGCAATCATTAAAAGAGATATTGATGAGTGCATTTTAAAAACAACAAGTGAGAGAGGCTTTTATACCGAAATGAGAAAACTCGGATACACTTTTAACTTTGAACGAAAGTATCCGACTATATCACATCCGAAATTTGAAAGACCGAGAAGATTAAAAACTCTTGGTGAGGGTTATACGCCGGAAGATATTGAGAAACGGTTAATGTCAAAATGGCAAAGATATAAAGTTGAAATACCTGAGCAAGACAATCTTGTTCAGGT
>JAZORX010000245.1:0-6581 GCA_045656845.1 Acutalibacteraceae bacterium
CGAGGATATAATAAATCCTGAAGCCTTCGCTGTATATTTTCTGGAAGACCAGAAGATTGACAAGTGCAAAGGTTATCGGCCAGAGATAGTTGATGTTGGTTGCAATGAAGCCGGCATCAACCATTGCCATAGTCGGGTAAAGAGGAAGTGTGCAGAAAAGAAAGGTTGTGAGCTTTTTGTTTTCTGCAGGAATAAGATCCGTCAGCGACTTTGCCATAAGGACGAGGACAAATGGGTTGGATATTCGCCAGAGTATGTTGTATCTGCTGAAAACAAAGGTCAGTCCATCGGTAAGCGGCCTTGCTTTTCCTTGCATAAATTGTGAAAACGGAACAGCCGTCGATACTCTGAAAACCTTGTCGTCACCCCAGTTGACAGGCAGAAAGATATGTACGATTGCAGCAATTACAAAAAGCAGAAGGAACGGATGGCAGGTTATAAAATCCTTGATCGGCTTTAATCTGTTAACAGAACTCTTATTCATAAACGATAAGTGCGATAAGTTCAACTGTTTCGTTGCCCTCGTTGGAAATTGAATGTCCTGTACCCGTCGGGCAGAGCATAGAGTCGCCTGCATTGACCGTTATAACCTTATCTGCATCTGTGTATTGCGCTGTACCTTTTATGATATGAAAAATTTCGGCATCGTGCTCATGAACATGGTATCCGATGCTTGCACCGGGTTCAAGTATGATTTTTCCGAAAAGTCTGCCTTTGTTGTTAAGCTCGTCTGCATTTACAAAATTTTCTATTCTGACAGTGCCGTTGCCACCACGCATCTGCTCACGGATGTCAACCTTATATTCATCGTTGCGTCTTATCAATAAAATCACTCCAATAAAATATGTTACTGATAATATATCACTTTATTCTTGCGTTTTCAATTCCTTTGGTTTAAAATAATTGTGGTGATGTAAATGAATATGAACTTTTTTGTCAACACAAAACTTATAACAGGTGTTGACTGCGTAAAAAACAATGCCGTAAAGCTCGGTTCTTACGGCGACAGATGCCTGATAGTAACGGGTGCTTCTTCAGCGAAGATGTGCGGTGCTCTCGAAGATGTTGTTTCAGCTCTTGATGAGACGGGTGTGAAGTACGAAATCTATGATAAAATCAGGCAGAATCCTACTGTTGAATCCTGCTTCGAAGCAGGAAGATCGGCTTGTGAAAATGAAGCTGATTTTATTCTCGGAATAGGCGGAGGTTCTCCTCTTGATGCGTCAAAAGCTATAGCTGTTGTTGCTGCAAACCCCGATATTTCAGAAGCAGATCTTTATGCTATGAACTGGAAAAATCAGCCTCTTCCCGTTATTGCCGTCGGTACAACTGCGGGAACGGGAAGTGAAGTGACAAGCGTTGCTGTGATCACGAACAGTAAAGGCTTCAAGAAAAGCTTCAGAAATGATCTTACTTATCCTGTTCTTTCTTTCGGTGATCCGAAATATACAGGCAGCCTTTCAGATTCTTTTACACGTTCAACGGCAGTTGATGCACTTGCTCACTGTGTTGAAAGCTTTTTCAACCGTTCTGCAAACGATATATCTAAAGCCTTTGCAGTTACGGGAACAAAAAAACTTCTGAAAGTTTTTGAGAAGATTGCTGAAAAATCAACCGATGCTCTTGATATGGAAGACAGAGAGCAGCTTTATAACTCTTCGATTTACGGCGGCTTTGCGATTTCTGTTACGGGAACGGCATTTCCACACGCTCTCGGCTATTTCCTGACGGAAAATTACGGCATAGCGCACGGTACGGCATGTGCTGTTTTCCTCAATGAATTTGTGGATTATAACGCTGAAATTATGCCTGAACTGACGGAAGAATTCTTTGACGAAATCCTCTGTCCGATAGATGAATTCAAAGCTCTCGTAAGTAAAATCACACCGGCTGTCAATGTGACTCTCAGCGACGAAGATATAAAAAATCTTTCCGTCCGTTGGGAGAATAATGCAGCTCTTAAGCGCAATCACGGCAATGTTGATACAGAGTTTATCAATACTCTTTTGAAAAAATTGTTTTCATAATTCTTGCAAATCAAAAACAGTTGTAGTATAATCTTACCATTAAAAAGCAGGAGGTTAGCAATATGATAACTATCAAGTCAATTTTATCACTTCTCCTTTCGGCCCTTATCGGTATTTCAAGCTGGTTCGGTATGACAGGTGAAAAGGCAACAGGTGAAACAGAGTACAAAACATACAAGAATGTTATTCTTCTGATCGGTGACGGTATGGGATTCAATACTCTTGAGGCAACAAAGAAGCTCAGAAATGTTGACCTTGTTATGGAAACAATGCCCGTTCTCAGCGAGTCAGAGACAAGAAGCCTTACAAATAAGGTTACTGACAGCGCAGCAGGCGGTACAGCTCTCGCTTGCGGCGTAAGAACATACAACGGTGCTATCGGTGTTTTTGCATTCAACCCGTTTGCAAACAAGTGGCAGTATCCTGTTTCTCTTTCAGAGTTTGCTATTGAGCAGGGTAAGCTTGCAGGTGTTGTTACAACTGACGAAACAAGCGGTGCAACTCCGGCTTCTTTCTCAGCTCATGCAATTGCCCGTGGTGAAGAAAAGAATATTTCATACGACCAGATGACATCTGATCTTACTCTTGTCTGGGGTTGCGCTTCTGAAAGCGTAACAGCAGAAAAGTGCGCTGAAAACGGATTTGAATACTTCACAACAAGAACTGAAATGGAAGCTCTTGAAGAAGGTTCACGTTCATTCGGTCAGTTCGATTGGGGCGATGTTGCAGAGGTAAGAGATGGCGTTGATACTCCGTACCTTGCTGAAATGACAGAAAAGGCAATCGATCTTCTTGATGACGATGAGGACGGTTTCTTCCTTATGGTTGAAGGCGCTCACATCGACAAGTTCTCTCATTCAAACGACTTTGACGGTTCAACAAAGCATACAGTTGAATTCGATAAGGCAATCGAAGTTGCTCTTGAGTATGCTGCTCAGGACGGCGAAACACTCGTTGTTGTTACAGCTGACCACGAAACAGGCGGTATCACATACAACGCTGAAAAGGACGAGTATTACTACACAACAGGCAGCCACACAGGCGTTAACGTTCCTGTTTATGTTTCAGCACCGGACGCAGGTTTCGTAAACGGCAAGGCATATAAGAACTGCGAAGTTTCAACTCAGCTTGCAAGAGTTATGGGTGCAAAAGAGGAAGACTTCCCGAGAATCAAACTTTAATTTATAAAAAGGGCTGTTTTTCAGCCCTTTTATTTTTGGAGGCAGTTATGAAATACACAACTCTGCTTTTCGACCTTGATGATACGTTGATGGATTTCGGCAAAGCCGAAGATAATGCCATCACGCTCTTTTATGAAAAATACGGTATACCGGCAACGCAAGCCAACAAGCAGCTTTATTCGCAGATAAATATATCCAAATGGAAGGCGCTGGAAAAAGGCGAAATAACGAGAGCACAATTGTTTTATGAAAGATTTTCAGAATTGTTTGATTCGCTTGGTGTTAAGGCGGATGTTTTGCAGGCGAATGATGATTATCTTTCTTTTATGGCCCAGAGTAGTTTCGTTTTTGAGGGTGCAGAGGAAATTTGCCGTGATCTCAGAAAACATTTCAGAATGTACATTATAACCAACGGTGCGAAAAAAGCTCAGCAGGGCAGACTCAGCGGAATATCACTGACAGAATGTTTTGACGGGATTTTTATTTCGGAAGAAATAGGTTATAACAAACCTCACAAGGCGTTTTTTGATTATGTTTTTGATAATATAGCGGAAAAGGATAAGGCAAAATGTCTTGTTATAGGTGATTCGCTCAGCTCGGATATTGCAGGTGCCGTGAATTATGGTGTGGATTGCTGCTGGCTCAACAAGGGTGAAAAAAGAGAACATAATGCAACATATGAAATTAGCTCGCTTGAGGAGTTATATGATATATTGATTACATAAATTTCTTTTTGCATATTGATTTTATTTGTGATGTTTGATACAATAAAACGGTAATTATGACTATGGAGGTCGGAATAATGAAAGTTACAAAGAAAATTTTGGCAGTTCTTCTTTGCGTTGTTATGGCTTTTTCTGCTATGACGGTTGCATTCAATGTTTCTGCTGAAGAAGAGGTTACTCCTGTTGTTTTCGTTCCCGGTATCGGTCAGTCTCAGACTTATAAGTATGACGATGCAGGTAACGTGGTTGCAGACTGGAACCTTCTTCATGTCAACACAGATTTCGGAAGCTTCGGCTTTATGGACTGGGCAAACCTTGTTAAGTTTGTAGCAGAGTTTGTTACTTCAATTGCACTTCAGAAGGATATCATTCCTTCTTCAAGTATCGACAATGTCCTTAAGATTTTCTTCTCAGATCATCTCAGTGACGAAAACGGCAAGCCCATCAACAATGTCGTAACTCCGCTTCACGAGTATCCTGTTTCTCAGTATGATGAAGAAGCAAGAGATATCTTTGACGACAGAATTCCTTGTCAGTTCCTTCTTGATGAAATCGGTGAAGAGAATGTATATTGCTACAACTATCCCGTTTTCTCAAATGCTGACCAGAACGCTGTAGGTCTTAATAACTTTATTGAGAATATCGTTCTTCCTCAGACAGGTGCTCAGAAGGTTATCCTTGTTCCTATGAGTATGGGTGCAAGCGTTGTTAACAACTATCTCAATCAGTATCCTGATGCAGGCAGAGTTGAAAAGGTTATCAGTATCGTAGGCGCATGGGACGGTAGCGATGTTTTTGCTGACCTTATGCTCGGTGACTTCGACGATAACGCACCTGCTATGGTTTATACAAACCTTCTCGGTGAGCTTGGTTTCGTTGATCCTTATGTTGGTTCAATCATCAATATCGCAGCGAGAATTCTTCCTAAGCAGGAGCTCAGAAACATTCTTGACGATATCGTTGATTCTCTTGTAAGAACACTCTTCCTTCAGAACACATCATTCCTTTCACTCTGCCCGTCAGGCAGATATGAAGAGTTTGCAGCAAAGTATCTTCAGGGTGAAGATATGGCTGATGTAAAGGCTCAGACAGACAGATACGCAGCAGCTCAGGCAAACCTTGAGGAAAGACTTATGTATCAGCAGAATACATATGGCACAGAGTTCTATTTCATCAGCGGTTATAACCTTGCTTTCGGTGATGAGGACTATGGCTTCTTCAAGTTCTTTGAGTCATACGACACAACAAACTCTGATGAAATCATTCAGATTTCTTCAACAGCACCGGGTACATCATATGTTCCTGCAGGTCAGTCTTTCAGCGCTGAATACATTGCAGACCCTGCACACAATGTTTCACCCGATGGTTCAATCGACGCTTCAACATGCTATTTCGAGGACACATCATGGTACTTCGAAGGCCAGAAGCATGAGCTTACAGATAACAACACAGCTCTCAGCCTTGCTTTTGAAATTGCTCTTGGTAATATCCACTCTGTAAACGACTGCAAGGATACATATCCTCAGTTCAATGAGTCAAGATTTGCAAGAAGACTTACAAGAGACTACCTTCCCGATGCAGCTACAATCGACCGTTCAACTCTTGATGCAGAGGACGCAGCAAGACTTGATAAGGCAGTAGCAGACGCTGAAGCTATGCTCGATTGCACAATCAACGACCGTGATGCAGATGATGAAGTTATCTTTGCTCTTCATGACCTTCTCATCGAGCTTAATGTTAAGTACAATATCTGGGAAGACAGATATCAGCCTCCCGTTGAAGATCCGACAATGGACGCTGTTGAGCTTGTTCTCGGCATCGTTTCAGACGCTCTTCTTATGATCTTCGGCGAGAAGGGATTTGCAGATTTCTGGTCATTCCTTCCGGCAGTATTTTAAGTTGATTTTCCGGCACTGTTTTTACGGTGCCGGATTTGTTCTTTTTGGGAAAATTGTTTGGATTTTTATTACAAAAAAAGTCATAAAATGGCTGATTTTATTTATATATAAAATCCTCCCTTTTCGTTGACAAATATCAGTGATTATGATAGAATTTTTCTGATAGGATTTTCTCAATAATGAGCTGAGAAAAAGGCAGACTATTGTGTTTTTATATCCCGAAAGGAGCAGGTTATGGACTTCATTCTTAAAGGTGGAAAAGCATACATTGACGGCAGATTCAAGAAGCAGGATATACTTGTTTCCGATGGCCGTATTGCTGCTGTCTCTAATTGTCTTTTTTTGAACAATGCGCAGGTTATTGACTGCGAAAATATGAATATTTTACCCGGACTTGCAGATGTTCATGTGCATTTGCGAGAGCCGGGTTTTTCTTATAAAGAAACAATCGGGACAGGAACAAGGGCGAGTGCTCACGGAGGATACACTCTCGTCTGCTCGATGCCCAACCTGAATCCTGCACCGGATAGCTTTGAAAATCTTAAGGTTCAGCTTGATATCATTGAGAAGGACGCTGTTATAGATGTCCGTCCCTACGGTACGATAACGGTAGGCGAAAAAGGTGAAGAGCTTTCTGATATGGAAGCTATGGCTCCTTATGTTGCTGGATTTTCCGATGACGGCAGAGGTGTGCAGAGTGAGGAGCTTATGCGTCAGGCGATGCTTAAGGCTAAGTCGCTGTGCAAGATG
>JAZORX010000246.1:0-3069 GCA_045656845.1 Acutalibacteraceae bacterium
AACACCTGTATCAGCACCGCCGGAGGAAATCTGATCCTTAACGAGGTTAACGATCATATCCTGACCTGCGAGGCCTTCACCGATGCCGTTTACAAGATCAATAACGTTCATAATACCTTCGTTATTGAACATTGAGTTGATGAGATCCTGGAGATAAAGGTTTACGTTACCATTATAATCTGCGAGCATTTCGGGATCGATCATGTTTACGATGGTGTTAGCCATTGCGTCAACATTATTATAAAGGTACTCAGCCTTTTCTCTGGTCCAGTTGTTTGCATACTTGAGGTATACAAAGTCAGAAGCTGTAAGATTGTATCTTGAGCCTTCTTCGTTGGAAATGTACCAGTCATAATCCTGAAGAGCATAGTCCTGAGGAAGGAAGAGCTCAACAAGAGCTGCCATAGCATCATCAGAGTTGATAGCACCGAGAATTGCGTCTACCTCTGCACCGAGAGAACCTACACCGAATGTTTCAAGAAGACCTGAAAGGTTACCGTCAACAGCAATAAACTCAAGGAGCCAGTTGATGATTGCATAAAGCATATCGGGCTTATCGGCAACGATTGTATGTCTCTGACCGCCACCGAGACTTGTGTCATTGAGGTTCTGGGTTCTGACAGATGAAACAACCTGATGCTTACCGAGAGATGCCCACTGACCTGCGTTGATTGTGGGAATTGAAATTGTTGCCATATCAAGCTGAGGCCATGAATGTGAACAGTCTGCACAAGTATATGTATTTGTGGACGCATCTGTAAGACTTGTGTTTTCAGATGAGCACTCAGGGCAAGCTACGGGAGGTCTGTATGTGAATACATTTGAACAGTCAGAACAGGTGTACTGATAATTAGCCTTATCTGTGATTTCAACATTTTCTGATTCACAAGCGGGGCAAACAGCACTTTCTGAACCGAGAAGGAAGTGGTCAATGATACCGTTGATATCGGCAAGGTCTTCAACACCTAAAAGTTCCTGAAGGTTAAGAAGCTCACCGAGCTTAAGGTCGAAGTTAAAGTCAATAAGGTCTGAAAGAGTTCCTTCAAGAACACTTGAAAGAAGGTCAACAGCCCAACCGATTGAACCACCGGATGCATCAAGATCATAAAGTTCAGCACCGATGTGTATACTTGTTGAAAGAGCATTGAGCATGGGCTGAACAAAGCCGTATGCAACAGACTGCATAAGGTTCGGAACGATACCCATTACTGTGTCGATGGGCTTTTCAGCAACTTTTTCAATAAGAGAAAGGAGGGGAACGAAGAGTGCATTTGCAAACTGAGCAGCTGATGCACCGTTACCGGATGTACCGAATGTGGTGGAAAGAGGATATGTAACTGTGGGGTTATTGTTTCCGATTGTTGCGGAAATGCCGATAGTCTCAAAGAGAGCACCCCAAACATTGTTATAGCCCTGAACACCGTTAAGTGTAAGCTTAAGATCACCACGAACTGATACATTATTTGCTGTACCTGAAATAACCTTTTTAATGTGAAGCGAAGGACAAGTTGCATAAAGAAGGTTGGAAGCCTTTGTATCAAGAGTATAGTTAGTGAAGAGAACCTGAAGCAGAGGAAGAATGGAGCCGAAAACATCACCGATTGCAACACAGAAGGAGTCGTAATCCGTAACACCCCATGCATATGCTTCAAAATCTTCTATGGTAAGCTCACCGTCATTATTACCGCCGTATTTGTCGAGCTTTGCCCAGCTTTCGTATTCTGCTCTGTTGTTGTTTGCGTCACCGGCTCTGAGGTTAGCGATAAGAGCATTATACTTACCTGCTTTACCGTTTGCTGTATTTGCGAGATGGTTAGCAAAGGTATGCGGATAGAACGAAAGACCGAGCTGAGCGAATGCATCAGCAAGAAATGCAGTGCCATGCTTACCGTTAAGGTACACATTAAGAGTACCTGTAAGCTCATCAAGAACATCCTGAGGAACCTTTGAAAGGTCAATAGCACCGTCAGCATATGAATCGGTAGCTCCGGTAATCATACCTGTATCAGCAAGCATACCGTCAGGCTTGAAAAGATCACCGATAAGTCCGCCGATAAGATCTCCAAGCATAGGATAAAGTGCAGAAACAAGTGTATTGATCATCTCATCCTGGAAGAGCATATCGTGGAGAAGATTTTCAATGAATTCAGAAAGAGTGTGAATTTTGGGAAGTGTTCCTATAACATTTCCGTTTTCATCAAGCTCGGGCTCTTCTGTTTCACGGTATACACCGATAAGCTTTGTGAAAGCTTCTGATGTGATGAAGGAGTCGAGCTTGCCGATAACAGCATTGATCTTAGCTTCTGTTACTACATAGTCATCCTCGTCGAGGTAGTCTTCACGGACCATATCCTGAGGAAGAGCATAACGTGTGGTGTAGTAGCCTGAGCCTGCAGGTGTGTCAAGCTGAACCTGACTGAAAGCACTCCATGCGAGAGCAATAACATTAGCTGCAGCAGTTTCATATGCAGGAATAAAGCTGTGCCATTCAGTAAGAGTTCCTGTTGCAAACTGTGCACTGTCACAGTTATTGATTACCCAGCTATAAAGATCATTGTCGATATTCTTTACAGCTCTCTTAACAGCGGAGAAGTTACCGTTATTAACTTCGTCAGCTGCTGTGCCGTCATAATTACCTGTGCTTGTAATATCGTTAGCAACATTAAGAAGGTTAAAATGCTGGTCATATGACTTTGTATAAACAATTTCATAAAGTGACTTTACAAAAGCATCAATTGTGTCGGGATAGTCACCGTAGATCTGCTTTGCTCTGTCAGCACCGAAGGATGCTACAGCATTATTGTAAGCAGCTCTGAGCTCAGCAGCCTTACCTGTTGCAGCGCCGATAAGATTTGTAATTGACTTCCAGTCAACAAGATGATATCTTTCATGTCTTACTGCTTCAAAATATGTGAAGAAGGATGCAAAAGTAACTTCATGACCTCTGTACTGAATTTCCTTGAAAAGTTCATCTGTGAAATTAAGGAACTCTTCATAAGAAACTTCACCGAGCTCATCAAATCTTGCAGCAACGCTATCCTGGTCCATCTTAGCGAACTTGTTCTTCCA
>JAZORX010000247.1:0-2345 GCA_045656845.1 Acutalibacteraceae bacterium
TGACTGCGGACCAAAAACCGTTTTTTGCAGGAACTTATTTTCCGAAAGCATCGCAAATCGGTATGTATGGTCTGAAAGACCTTCTGCTTGCCATACACAAAGAATGGGTTACCGACCGTGAATCTCTTTTGAAGCAGTCTGACGACATTGTCGCCCGGCTGAACAAAACAAGCTACACAAACGAAACAGCCGATTCGCAGCTGATTCATTCTGCCGCTAAGCATTACAAACGAATATATGACAAAAAACACGGAGGTTTCGGGCGTGCGCCGAAATTTCCGACGCCCCACAACCTTTTGTTTTTGCTTTCATACTGCAAGAAGTATGATGATGCGGAGTGTTTGCAAATGGCGGAACACACTCTTTTGCAGATGTATCGCGGCGGATTGTTTGACCATATCGGCTTCGGATTCTGCCGATATTCCACCGACCCGAAATACCTTGTTCCTCATTTTGAAAAGATGCTGTACGACAATGCAATGCTGATACTCGCTTACTGCAAAGCCTATACGGTAACTGAAAAGTCCTTGTATCTTGAAATCGCCGAGAAAACGGCGGACTTTATTCTGCGTGAAATGACATCCCACGAGGGCGGATTTTATAGTGCACAGGATGCTGACAGCGAGGGCGAAGAAGGTAAATATTATCTGTTTACACCCGAAGAAATCATTGGTGTGCTCGGGCAAGTTGACGGAGAAAAATTCAACCGTCACTTTGATATAACCGACAAAGGGATTTTTGAAGGAAAGAATATTCCCAATCTGCTTAACAGCAATCTCGATGATAATTCCTTTGAAGGTTTTCTTCCAAAGTTGAACGATTACCGCAAGAAACGATATCCTCTCCATCTTGACGACAAGGTGCTGACATCCTGGAACGGATTGATGATTGCCGCAATGTGTGAGTTGTATCTTACCAGCAAAAAAGAGGTTTATCTTAACGCTGCAAAGAATGCCGATGAATTCATACGGAAATATCTTTTCGAAGATGACACGCTGTTTGTCAGCTTTCGGGAAGAAAAACGCGGCGTAACGGGATTTTTAGACGATTATGCAAGCTATATTTTTGCTCAGCTTTCACTTTACAAGGCAACATTAAACTGTGAATATTCTGAGCGGGCTAAAAGCATATGCGATAAAGTTATCTCTGATTTCGGTGATAATTCAGGCGGATTTTATTTATACGGCGACAGCAGCGAAGAGCTGATATTGCGTCCGAAAGAAACCTATGACGGAGCAATCCCGAGCGGAAACTCATTGATGGTATATAATCTTGTTCGGTTATCGTTTATAACATCGGATGAAAAATATATAAATGCAACAGAGCATCAGTTGGATTTTCTTGCGGCAGATGCTTTATGCTATCCGCACGGATATGCGATGTTTTTGACGGCATTTTTAGAGTATAGCGAACCACCGATGAAAATGACCGTTGTGCTTGACAAACAGACCGATAAACCTGCTTTACCGCCGTCTGTTACGTCAGATGCCGTTATTACTGTTTTGAAGCAGCCAACGGAAGAATATCCTCTAAAAAACGAAAAAACCACCTATTATGTGTGCCGCAACCGAAGCTGCCTGCCACCAACCAATAATTTGGATGAATTAATTTAAAACTCTTTTTTCTTCGCATACTAAATATGAGAAAGGAGTGCTTTATATGTCGAAAGAAAAAGATACCAAGAAAAAAGAAAAAAACAACATTAAGCCGGGCGATATAAAGGGTAAAATCGAAGTCCCCGACAAACGCGAACGCAAAGACGGTCCCGGCGGAAATTAAAAGGAGGTTAACCTATGTTTAAACACGAAAAAATGCTTTTTCATCCCGTTGCAGTTGAAAAGCCCAATCCGCAGTATGCGGCGCTTTTGCAGGAACAACTCGGCGGTGCAAACGGTGAACTCAAAGCTGCAATGCAGTATATGTCACAAAGCTTTCGTATCAAAGACCCCGAAATCAAAGATTTATTCCTTGATATCGCCGCAGAAGAACTCGGTCATATGGAAATGGTTGCGCAGACAATCAATCTTCTGAACGGTCACGATGTATGTGCCGAATCTGTTCCTGCAGGTGAAATTCAGACACATGTTCTTACGGGACTTAATCCCGGGCTGATTAACGCTTCGGGTTATTCGTGGACGGGTGATTATGTTTCGGTAACGGGTGACTTATGTGCAGATCTTCTTTCAAACATTGCATCCGAACAAAGGGCAAAAGTTGTTTACGAATATCTTTACCGACAGATTGATGATAAGAAGGTAAGAGAAACCATAGATTTTCTGCTCAACAGAGAAGAAGCACACAACGCAATGTTCCGTGAAGCATTCAACAAGGTGCAGAACAGTGGC
>JAZORX010000248.1:0-15727 GCA_045656845.1 Acutalibacteraceae bacterium
GGATTTCCTGCTGCTGTTTCCATTGCTGTTGCCTGTGCATCTGTTACTCGTCCAGCCATCATAAACGGATTTGAGCCCATTGTTGCGGCATCTTCCATCTGATTGATTTTCTGCATATCTTCCGGTGTAAGAGTAATCGGATTCAAAGCAATTGATTCAACTGATATACCTCTTCTGTCTGTCCACTCTACCTTAAGCGCTTTATTAAGCGCATCTTTAAGCTCTGTTGTATGTGCAGGGATCTGTGCAGGACGAAGCTCAAGTTCTGTAAGCAGTGCAAATGCCGGTTGAAGTGCTGAGATAAACTCTGTCTTGAGCTGTGTATCTATTTCTCCTCTCGTATATACATCACCTATATTACCTGCAAGCTTTGTATAGAAAAGAAGAGGATCCGTTATCCTATATGAATATACACCGTTACATCTTACCTGAACGGAACGGAAAAGATTGAGTCTCTTGTTTGCTACCTCAAACATAAACGGATTGGGTGTACCGAATTTATTGTCCATTATTTCCTTCGTATTGAAATAATAAACCCTCTGGTCCTTTCCCGTGTCTCCGCCATATGTAAATCTCTTGCCTACCGTTTTAAAAGTTTCCTTAATCGAATCGCTAAGCTTACCTGAGAAAACACTAGGCTCTGTTGATGCGTCATAAGTAAATTCACCGGGTTCAGCACAGACCTCTACGATCTTTCCCTGCTCAACAATGATCATACACTGACCGTCTGCAACAGCAATTCCTGATCCGTCTGATATGATATTGTCGTTTCCTTTTGTGTTTGATGAACGGCCGCCTACACGCTTACGTCCTTTTACCATCAGCACATCGTTATCAAGTGATTCGCAATAGAAAAACTCTTTCCACTGATCAGCCAGTGTTCCACCCAATGATCCGATTCCCGCTCTTATAAGTCCCATATTTTCAATCTCCTTTCAGAAATTATCAACATAATATTACTATTAGTTCTATTATATATAAATATTTTCAAAAAAACAACATAATCATGATTAATTTATAAAAATGTTACATTAACACTGAATATAAATCCTGATTAAAATGATATCTTAAAATATTTTCAGATACACCGGCTATTTCATGAAAGCTTGACAAGGTCTCGGTTCTGTGATATTTTTCTTATATAACACAAATGTTATTATATTACTAATCAGGAGGAAAAATTATGAAGAAAAAGGCTTTATCTTTCATTCTTGCGTTCGTGATGATTTTTTCGATTACTGTCACCCCGGTTTCTGCAATCGATTTTGAATCATCCTCAGACCCGGTTACAAAAACAATTGCACGGGTAATTGGTTTTGTTTTCGAAAACCTTGTTGATGTTGTAAATATTTTCTTAAGAGAAAACGACAAATTCATCGACGAAGAAGAATATGTATACGAAAATTTCTACGAAGGTACTGCTGAATTTATTGATGAGGCAGCACCCGGTGCAAAATGGTCGCTCGGACAGAGCAGCATCAGCCTTGTTCCTGAAAACTGGAATGAATATAATCTTTTCCTCGGAGGATTCATCAGCGAGCAGAATTTCTTCACAAACGATGTGCGTGAAGTTCTGGACGATATGAAAGTCCGTGTTATAGCCCTCAACGACGGTTCAGGCAGAGGCACCGCAATTTTTGCAACAATCGACTCCATCGGTGTTTCAAACGGTGACATCAGACATATCAGAGGTATGCTTCAGAATTTTGCTGCCGAAAACGACATAAACTCAATCAACCTTTTCGCAACTCATACACACTCAGGCATCGATACTCAGGGCCTCTGGACCGATATTTTCCGCAAATGGCCCAAAAACATCTTCAGTGCCTTTACAGGTATCATTGAAACTGAGCAAGGCACCGACCCTGAATACATGGAGTTTTTCTACTCAAAGGTCTGTGAAGCCATCACAGAAGCCGTTGATTCAATGGCAGAAGGTTCTATGACTTTTGCAAGAAAAGACATTGGTGAAAAATATTTCAGCAATAAAAACAGACCTTCCTGTTCTTCCATTGACACAGAGCTCAAGCGTTTTGTTTTCACACCCGACGATGCCTCAATCACACCGACTATCATCGTAAATATGTCTGCTCACCCTGATGTTGTAGGCCTTGCAACCGAAGATGACCCGACAAAAGGACACGGCGTTTCAGGTGATTATATCTACTATATGGGAGAAACAATCAACAACGCAGGCTATAACTTTATGTTCTTCAATGGTTCAATTGCAGGTATTTACATCGGCAGAGTCAGTGCAAAGGCAGATCGTCGTGTTGATATCGCAGCAAACTACGGCAGAGAGATCGGAAAAATGGTGCTCGGTATGACAATGACTCAGGAAGAAATCCTCGATGACGATTATCTTATGAGTCTCAACCTTACACCTGAGCAAACAGAAGGATACAATTATACTCCATGGTATGAAGGCTGGCAGCCGGCTGAAGAAACAGCAGTTGCTCCGATCCTCAATATCAAGCTCGCTAAGGTTGAAATTAATGTTACCAATCCTGTTATCAAGGCTGCCGGAAAACTCGGTGTTGTTAACTATCTTATTAAAAAATCAGGCAATGATTACTATGTAACAACTGAAATCGGATATATGGAAATCGGTGAGGATGTCAAAGCGGTATTTGTTCCCGGTGAGATTTGTACAGACCTCGTGTACGGAGGAAACGCTCTTACATCTGACGGTTCAGTTAACAATGAAGACTATACCGGACAGACGCTTTGTGAAATTTTCGGTGACGATATTCTGATTTTCGGATTAGCAAACGATGCTGTCGGATACATTGTTCCTGAAAACGACTATTCAATGGCACTTGCATTCGGACACTACCAGGAACTTCTTTCCCTCGGAGAAACAGAAGCAACCGTTATGTTTGAAGCATATGAAAACCTTCTTGACTGACATTTTATAAGCAACAAAGCACTTGCAAATGCAAGTGCTTTTCTTTTTGCCTGCCTCAGTCGACAAGATGTATGCTGTTTTAAAGCTTCGTCCCCGAAACCATATACATTTTCTCGTCAGAAATTATAGTATCAACCTTAAAAAAAGCTGACATCATTTCTGAGAGTTTTTCTTTAGCAGGTAAAGGATTTGAAACATTCACCGCTCTTGACGAATGACACTTTTCAAGCTCTTTTTCACTCATACCGTGAGCTACAGTTAATCTTCCACTATCCCTGAGAGCCTTTGAAAGATTTAGAAAAAGCTTTTCAGGATTAACAAAATGAGGAAAAGCGTTATAAATCATCACTGCATCAAACTGCTTCTGAAAAGAATAATCTTCGGCATCGCCACAGATAATTTCTGTCTGTGGGAACTTCTGCCTTGATATTTTCACCATTTCCGACGATATATCAATACCCGTTACCGATGCAACACCGAGATTTATGTAGTCAGTAAACAAAACTCCTGTGCCACATGCGACATCAAGAACATCTGTACCCTTTTTAATTCCGCCTTTTTCGAGAATCGTTTTAATGACATCCTCATTGCGTACCTGCTCATCATCCCAGGCTTGAGCCAGACCGTCAAAAAAATCAATAACATCTTTTTTTACCATAATACTAATCCTTTTGTGTCACATTTTTAAAATGAAGTTCTTTCATCCCCTCAACCTCATCGCAAATGGCTTTAAGATTACAGGTGTCACAATCGAATGTGACGCTATTCATAATATGATTCAGTGTTTCGGTGATTCTGTTATTTTTCTGTGCCATACTTTCAAGACCGGCATAATCAGCCGTAGGATCTGTTATAAAAATAACTCTCACAGATTTCACGGCCGGAATTTCCTTATATTTATTTATAAGAAGACTACCGATTTTCTGAAAGCTGACTCCGTTTTTTATCGCAGTTTTTGAAACACGCACAGCCTCTTTGTGTGAACGGGAAGATGTTCTTATCATATATCCATAAGGGAAATGGTGATACTTCACATATTCAATCTTTCTGATAAGATTATACGCCTTCTGCTCGTCCTCTTCGCTTTCAATCTGCACGAGAGAGATACGGGCAAATCTGCGTTTTTCACGGATATTCTGAAGATCATCACCGATGACAACTATCCCTTCTTCAACATCTGATGATGTTACAAGATTGAAACCCGTTCCCTCAAGCTCGAATGCAGTGTCGCGTTGCAGGATAACCTGGCTGTATCCGACATCCTGCCAGAGCTCATCACCAGAAAAAGCATATTCTCTTTTTATCTGTGGTTCTGTCAAAAGAGAAAGATCATTAATTAAAGAGTCAAAAAATTCCATTACAGTTTTTTATCCCTTTTCATTTTATCGTAGCGGTTTTTCCACAACCAGTCATAAACGACTCTGATTAATTTCATATCAAGATTAAACCAATATACCACAAAGGTAAGAACAAAAAGGCTCAGTATAACTGCAAATATAATTAAAAGTATAACTAATGCTGTATTCATATCAGTTCACCTGTGCAAGCCCTTTCTGCCTTGCATACTCAGCAGCACCGAGAGCACCCATAAGCTGTGGATCGGTTGAGAGCTCAACCACTTTGATCTTAAGAACCTTCTCAATAGCTTTCTTAAGTCCGTCGTTTTTAGCACAACCACCGGTAAGTGTTATACTGTCAGTTGCACCGGCTTTTTTAGCCATAACAAAGCATCTTTTTGCAACTGCAAGCTGAATACCCGCAGCAATTTCGTCCATCGGCTTACCCTCACCTACCAGAGAGATAACTTCACTCTCTGCAAAAACGGTACACTGCGCAGTAATTGGTATGGTATTTTTTGCATTCAATGAAAGTTTTGAAAATTCAGGCAAAGTCATCTCGAATGCATTTGCCATTGCTTCATAAAATCTGCCCGTACCTGCAGCGCATTTATCATTCATTGCAAAGTTTTTAACAGTTCCGTCTGTATCGATTGAGATACCCTTAACATCCTGACCACCGATATCGATAATTGCCTTGACTTCCGGATTTGTTACATGAACGCCCATTGCGTGGCAACTGATTTCCGAAATATTTTCATCAGCAAACGGAACTTTATTTCTGCCATAGCCCGTACCTATAAGATAACTGAGCTCCTCAGCAGAATTAAGACCCTCAACCTGAGCCACTGCATCGCCCAATGCTATTTCAGCACTTGCCACGGGATTTATCTTGCTTCTGTTTGTAACATTCGCAACCATTTTGCCGTTTTCATCAAGTATAACGCATTTTGTGTATGTTGAGCCAACATCACAACCACCAAAATATTTCATAAAATCTCTCCTTTACCAAGCTAAGTCATCTTCAAAATCAAGAAGCGACGCATCAAGAGGCTCTTCGCCAAGAACTGTCTGCATATATTTATTAACCTGCTCACGCATATCTCTTCGTGAAATAGTACGGGGATCCATAAGATCCTGCTGAACCCATATGAAGTTGACATTGCGTTCCCTTGCCTGATCGTCAAAGATACCTGTAAGACCGTCCATACCCTTGCAGGAAATCTGATCGTACATAATAACTGTATCAGCATTATACTCTTCGACAATTCTCCAGAGCTCATCAACAACATTTTTATAGCCACCCTTGGTATGCTTACGCATAATGGAGCGCTGATAAGTTTTTGCAAGGTCTTTGAGCGACTGTTCTTTATCTTCAGTATCAATTTCAAGGTAAGAAATCATCGTTTCCATATCCATAACGACATTCATACCCCAACAATTTTCAAGCCAGTTTGCAAATGATGTGTAATAGTTTGCCGGGCAGCTCCACACAACTGCTCTGTGGCGCATTTCCTTTGAGACGGGAGTTTTCTTCTCATAGGCCTTCATCATAATCTTATTGACTTTTTCGTCAACCTTAAGGAACTTTTCGTTTGAACCGCCCGAAAGGTTGAAATAGAAAATTCTGTAAAGCCAGAAGCAGGCACCCGTCATCTGTGGATACGGAGTTTTATTGATATCCCATTTCTGACGCTCATATTCGAGCTGCTTATTGTAATCCTTCATTCTTGAGAAATAAGCATCCCAGTCAAACTTTTCACCCGTCTGCTCCTCAATGAATTTAATAAGCTCCTTGATTTCTTCAACCGCATATTCCTGCACATCCTCACCGTCATAACGAAGAGGAACACCAAAGCAATGTGTAGGAAGATTGAGCCTTCTGTCCAGAAACGACGAATTCATAATCGAGCCGTCGCACGGCATATTCGTTCCGATCATACAGCAACCCATTTTCGGGTAATCATCCTCAATTGCAACACCAGCCTCGGCACTCGGAAGCGGACATACGTCTGCAGGCACGCCAAAGCTCTCGGTCACTTCAAGATATGGCGGTGTTATCTGCTGGTCAACCATTGAGGACAAGAAAATCGGAAGTGTCTGAAGAGGCATCGGAATAAGATTCGGGAAACCTGTGAAAACCTCATTGGGAACGATTTCGTCCATCAGTACAATTCTCTTTGAAAGTTTGTTACCCGGATTAATCTTTTCATCTGCTCTGAAAGAAATATTGATAAGCTTAGTTGTATGCTTAACAATCATATTGTAATGAAGATGAGCCATTCTCAGCTGAGGTCCACGCAGACCTGCAACATGCCTGTCAATAAAAGAAGGAGCAGAAAGATAAGATGCCATCCAACGGTATCGCCACAAGCCCTTAACGGTGGAAACGGGAGCCTTAAGAACCATCTTGATCATATCTTTCCAGGTTACAAGCCAACGGTAATAGTCATACATGGTATCTTTAAAGCCACGCCATTCTCTGTGTTTAAGTATGGCTGTGTGCTCTTTATAAAGCTTTCCGTAATTATCCATTCTCTTTCGCCTTCCTTTCTTTCTGAATTTTTTTAATTTCAAGACTTTCGACAAAAGCCTGAACACGGGTACGCAGCTGACCCGATGCTGACGCGGTATACTGACGGTCAACAGCAGCTGTCGGCACACCATAATCGGTGCTCATAACATATGAAGCGAGGGCTCTTTCGTAACCCCAGTATTCACAGAATTTGAGTTGCTCGTACATAACACCGTCTGCGTGGTACTCATCAACAAGCTGTTTAACATAGTCTCGCCTTTCCTGAACCTTTTCGTGGCTCATATATCTCGGACACTGACTTGTTTTAAGATAATGCAGACAAATCTGTGAAAGAATATCTTCATCTTTGTTGATCAGAATCTCCTGACGGCCCGGAAGTGCACCGAAACAATATCTGTCTGCAACGACAAGTGCACCACTGTCTTCAATGAGAGCAGTAAAATCGGGATCATCCATTTCAGAACCGACCACAACGATCTTCGCCCTGTAATTTTTCTTTGCATCGGGCTCTCTTGTTTTCAACTCATCCGCTGTTTCACGAAGCATCGGCAGAATCAGCGCTTTCGGACAGCAATATGTAACAAGGTTAAGAATATGATACTCGTATCCCGTTATTCTCGGATTTTCCTCTTTTCGGTAATCACCGATTTCTGTCATAATGCGACATACCTCATTATGCTCCTCAACAGCTTTAAGAAGAGCTTCATCGGAGGTATCAACACCGTAAACAGATTCGAGCTTATCGAGTATTTTAAGCCTTGTCTGCTTTGTATAGTGCTTGATTGTATGCTCCTGAAGTTTAAACGGCATATCAAGGAAAGTGACAAAAAATTTATCTTCGGGAACGAGATCAAGAAGCTCAAAATGCTCTGCAGTTCTGTTCATTTCAGAACAGGTTTCAGATGCGAGAAGTGCATTGAGGAAATTGTAGCCACCCTCAATTGCCCTCTCCAGAATGGCTTTCGAATATCCGCAGAGGAAATTACTCATATAGTAAGTTGCAATATCCATTGAGCCTGTTCTCGGAGCTCTCAGCCTTACGGAAAAACAGCTTCCGCAGTTCAGAATAACCTCGGGTATATGGTAACAGGTATAACCAAGAGCTATTCCGCCGTCTGCTTTGGCTTTTTTTACAAGGTCATTGTTTGCATCCAGCAGAAGTTTTTCAAATTCATAAAGATGTTTTAAATCTTTCATAACTATCTCCTTAAAGAATTCCAAGCTCTTTCAGAGCTTTTCTAGCACCCTCAACAACATTTGAATTTTCGGGAAGACCGATGATATTCTTGCCCTCAATATCATATATAGCAAGATTTTTGTCATTCTCGATGTATGAGAGGACAGGTATCCCGTTTGTATCTATGTGTTCAATAACACTTTCATCGGGAAGTCTGTTAACAATAGCACCGATTTTTTTATACATAACAAGCTCGTCAGCAACACTTTTGATAGTTGAAATAACCTGAGTTCCTTTTTTACTGGCATCGGTGATAAGCAAAAGATGCGTAACCTTTTCCATAACACGGCGGTTTATCTGCTCAATGCCTGCTTCACCGTCGATTACAACATAATCAAAATCTGCTGAAAGTATACTGATAACTTCTTTAAGATATGAGTTTATTTTGCAATAACAGCCTGCACTTTCAGGTCTGCCGACAGCAATAAAAGCAAAACCGTCCGTTTCAACAAGTGCATCAAAAATCTTATATCTTGCATCACCTAAAAGCTCAATTGCAGCCTTTGTGTTGCCATCCTCAACCGTTGAAACAATTTCTTTTCTGATGTCATCAATCGTTGTCTCAACCTCAATACCCAGAGCCGTTGAAAGTCCGACGGCAGGGTCGGCATCGATTGCAAGAATCTTTTTATCAGGGTAAGCTTCCACAAGCAGCTTGACAATTGCCGCAGAAATGGAAGTTTTTCCTACTCCGCCTTTTCCCGAAAGAGCTATTATTGTTGCATTATTTTCCATAAAACCTTCACCTCATATTCCATTGAGAAAATTATATCAAATAAATATATAATTTTCAATCAAATTGAGAATTAAACGAAAAAACTGTCAAAAAACATCGTTCCTGCAAATATTATATAAAAAAGAAACCACTCTGACGAGTGATTTCTTCTTAACCTTATTTAAAAATCTAATCTTTTTATTAATCAATCCGGGTAAACAACTTTTTTGCCCATAATAAGCTCAACTGCAAACTGATAAATTCTTGTAAAGAATTTCTGAACGCTTCCCTTAACTGCAAGTTCAATTGCAAGCCGTTTTGAATACTTATCTCCGTTTTCCTTTGCAACTTCTATGTAATCATAGTCAAAAACATCGTAAAGGCGTTCAACACGTGTTTCATAAGTTGAAGTGTCATTCTCATCAATTTCTACAACACGGTAACCATACTGCGTAGTATAAGCCAGACCCTTATAGCGGGTTGTGGGAGATGTATAAATATCTATATCCTTATGTCTTACTCCAAATGCGTTTGTATGGTCATGACCCGTAAACATTGCAAGGACATCACCCGTCTCAACCAAAGCATCAAACTGACCGTCATTATAATATCCGGGACACGGTTTTTCATTAAGTGTTCCGTAATTTATACCATCAGGGTCAAACATATAGTACTCGCCCTCGTTGTAATTATGCTCCACTGCATATGGCTGCCAGAAATCGACCTTTTTAAGAGCATCATAAACCTCAGGAACGATTATATGCTGGAAAACAACAGAATTGACGGTTTCACCACCATTTTCTTCCTTAAGCTTTGCTGAAGTTTCTTTATACCATTCGATCTGATCCGTATGCACACGGTCATAGTGTCTGGGTTCATCGTTATCATAATCTCCTGAATCAAAAACCCATATATTAAATTTAACATCATCTGAGTCTGATGCAAGTACAGGTATATTATATGTTCCGCAGTTTGAAAGAGCCTCGCCGTCATCAACCGATATTGAGCAAGAGAATGTTGTAATATGCCATAATATCTTCTCTGGTCATCGGGCCTTTCTCTGAGTCATGATTTCCGAAGGTCACTGCTACCGGAATATTTCTTGATTCAAAAACATTCATCAGAGCATCAATGAGTTTTTTGGTTTCTTCGGGATCATCAGAAGGTGTAACATTATCACCCGTGAGAACAACCAGATCTGGTTTTTCTATATCACAAGCCTCTGCAACTACCCAGATGGATGCCTCGAAATTTTTATCAAACTCAAGGTGTGTATCTGCAACCTGTAAAATTTTAAGTTTGCCATCAGAATTAAATCTGATAGTCTTATCAGATTCATTCAGAGCAGATACAGGGTTAAAATCAACGGCCGTTTTTGTCACATCAGTATGCAATCCAGCCGGACCACCAATCATCACAAAAAACGCCATCAACAATACAATTGATATAATTTTCTTTGCCATTTTCAGTCCCCAAAAATCAAATTTAACACATATGTCAGCATCAAAACCCACATACTTTGACGAAATTATATCACAAATTCTGAAAAAGAACAATAACTTAAAACAAATTTATAGTATATCCGTTAACGATAACTCCATTATTCTCTTTAGCCTCATAGCTTCGCCGGAAAGTTACAGTTCTTTGCTCACCCGGCAATAACGAAAAATAGTTATCATCAAAAACAAACTCACCTTCAAGCTCGACTGCATGAACATATTTATCAGCTGTAACAGTAACTGTATTTTCATCTCTTGAAACAACCTTAACTGCATCCGTAGGTACTATCGGCAATGTTCCCTTTTTATAGAATGCACGGTCCAAAACTTCTCCGTTACTTGTTACATCGCAAATAAGCATCACATCATCAGGGACAGCAGAAAGAGGAAGAGAAAATACTTTTTCAGACATTGCTGAAGATATATAAGATTCAGATGACATTATAGGAGTTATCTTCTCATTGTCAACAAAACTTAAAGAAACAGTAACCTGCTTATCTGAAATACTATCATTACACAGATATATTTCATATTCATCTGATTTATCAATCGATGCAAGAATCTCTTTTGCACAGCGTTTAAAGCTATAAAAAGAAGATTTAGGTAAACAGTAATAATCAACAAAAGCCCAACCGCTTGAAGCCGGCCAGCAATCGTTCCACATCCAATAAACAATACCATTGATAAATCCACGGTTTCTTCGGATATTTTCCATTGAAACACGGATCCATTCAAACTGACTGTACTTTAGTTTGAAATATCTGTCTGTACCGTTCTTAAACTCTCCCAGTACCTTCTTTGAAAATTTCTGAAGAAAATCAAAAAGAGTAAACGGAAGTCCGGGGTTTCCCTTGGTGTGATAATCCCACATTTCATCGGAATTATAAATATCATCGTCCGTCATAAACCTACGGAGTGACGGTAAGGAAACGGCACCAAAAGTCGGTTCTTCAGCAATAAATCTTGCAAGCAGAGTTGCAAAAAATTCTTTATAATCATTCATTTCAGTATCAAGGATATACGGAAAAATTGAATCACCGAGATACTGCGTGTTATGAGTAGTACCGACTGTTTTAGATGCGTATGTATTACCACCGCACGGGCTTGAAAGCATAAACCTGCGTTTAGGATCAAGATGATTCAATACAGGCATAATCCCCTCATAAATAGCTGTTCTTCCTTTATAATTTTCAGCCTCATCACTGCCCCAGACAGCATTTTCATTATCGCCCGACCACCAAACAAGCGACGGATGATTGCGAAGAGCATATGCTGCAAATTCTGTTTCTTTCTGAAGTTGCGTAATAAATTCGGCTTTTTCTTCGGGATAGTGACCGCAAGCCATAAGAAAATCCTGAGTTACAAGTATTCCAAGACGATCGCATTCGTTATAAAAATGCTGCTTTTCAAAGATACCTCCACCCCATACACGAAGCATATTTAATCCTGCTTCTGCTGCGAGATCAAGCAATTCAGTAATCTTTTCATCTTTTTCTGCTGACGGAAACGGCTCACATGGCACCCAGTTTGCTCCCTTGCACATAATCGGAGTGCCGTTTACAAGTAGCTGAAATCCCGAAAACTCTTCGTTTTTGTCATAGATTTCACCACTTACGCTATCTTTGATTTCAAGGCATTTATTATAATATTTACTCCCCTTTTCATCGGGCAACTGCACAACCGTAGCCGTACGGATACCAAAGGTAAACTCTTTACCACAAATTCTGAGTGTATAAAGAGGCTGACTACCGTAGCCAATCGGATACCACAGCTTTGCATTCGGAATATCAATGTATTCCTTCATAAACTCCTCTTTGCAGAATTTACGATGATGGTAAACCGTTTTACCGTCGGGATCAACGACTTCAATTTCAACGATCTCTCCGATGTGATAGTTTTCAAACTCAGCTTCAACAACTATCTGAGCAGAATCTACCAAAATCTGCTCAGTATAAATATATGCATTATTAACTGAAAAACCATCTGTGAAATCCAGATAAACATCCCGCCATATTCCACAGGTTACAAACCTTGCAACCCAGTCCCAACCGTATGTACATTGAATACGCCTTGTGTGCATTCGCTCTGTTGTGAAAGCACCGTCACGGTTTTCCAAAGCTTCAACCTCACGGATCGGTGAACGGAAATGAACCGAAATTCTGTTTTCACCTTCGCATAGAATATCAGCAACATCAAAAGAATGCGCTATAAACATATTATCAACAGAGCCGACAAGTGTATTGTTAAGATAAACGTCAGCGTAAGTATCCAACCCCTCAAAAACCAACTTAGCTTTTCCGGGGATTTTATCAAGCGAGAACTCTCTTGTGTATTGCCAGTCGCAGTTTTCAATCCATTGGCAATCATCAGCATTGTTTCTGTAAAAAATATCTTCAGGTATATATTTACCTGCAAGGTCAGTATGGACACAACCCGGCACATTACCTGTAAAATCAAATTTTTCAGTGCCGTTTTCATCAAAACACACGCCTTGCCAACAACCGTTAAGACTTAATTTTTCCATTTATATACCTCTTAATTATAACTAAGTCTTTAAATCGACCAAAAGCTATCAATAAATCGTGTTGCACGATGTGGAAATGCTCTGAAGAAATCATCTGCACTGTTTTTAAGCTCAACACCGTCGATGAACACAGCAGTCTCAGCCGTATGCCCTTCACCTGCAAGAAGAAGCCTTGCAGCGGCAGGTGTGGTAAGTGCGATGTCATAATCTCCGTCTTTTCTTCGCGAGACAGTTGCCTTACCGTTCTGATATTCGACATCAAATATACCCTGATTCTGTTCAATTTTATCAAGGCTTAATATGCTGAATTTTCCGTACCGGTCGGGATAAGCATTATTTTCAAGCAGCTTTTTAAGGTTATAAATCCTGCCTGCGTAGCCACCTTCACTCTTCCAGGTCACACCGTCAATTCTGTCTGCAAGGCAGGCAAACGGTGAACCCTGACACTGTTTTTTCACAACAAGAGTTTTCACAATTCCATCGTAACAGCGAAGAAAGCCAACAATACCCAAAAGAGCTTCAGGTGTCAGCACAAACAGCTCCTCCGCAACAAGCTCATCGGGTCGCTTGACCTGAAAACGGACATATCCGTCTGCTTCGCCAGAAGCATTGCGATGGATATATGTATAATCCGCTTCTTCGAACGGCTGAGAGCAGAAGTGTTTTTTATCCTCTCTGAGAGTCAGAAGATTTTCACACAAAGCACATTTGTTGTGTAACTCACAGAGCTCTTCAAGCTGTTCGCCTGTATAAAGCTCAACATCGTTGTTATGCGGAATACCCTTAAGCTTATGGAAAGGAACGCTGAGAGTAAAAAGACGGTTGAGGTTAGCATATCCGAATTTTTCGTAATACTCAATCGAAAACGGTGAAAGGAAGCCTGCGACAATATCATTTTCAACAGCAGTTCTGCCCACATCGTCAAAAATCGCTCTTACAGCACCCATTCCACGATATTCAGGTTGGCTGCACACTCCGCTGAGCACAAGTGTATTGATCAAATTTCCGCAGTAGTTACATTTAAAATCAAACAGTTCTACACCAGCTATAAGCTTTCCTTCATGAAAAGCTCCCATAACAGGCATTTCAACTTTATTATCCTCATCCTTATTAAATTTCCATATAAAAGATGCTGCCGATATTTTATGGTAATCTGCAGCCTCTTCGGGCTTTATCAATCTTACTTCCATAACAATTCTCCTGAAATTATATTATTGGTTATGTGTATCCCTTGAACAGATATAGAATTATTAGTCTGCTACATATTTTTTAAGTTCTTCAGGGAGTTCTAATTCTGTTTTGTGAATGGACCAAACTTTTTCGTTAACTAAATACAGAACCTTTACAGTGTACCATCCACTATAATGCTGAGTCTTATGGTCAGAAACCTCGTATCGGCCTTTAACTGTGTAAACCTTATATGTTTCGGTATATGGGTCATAGTTTTTTGATTCCCAGTATTCCCAATGGGTATCATAATGTTTTCCGTTTATGTCAGTGTGTCCCATATTGCCATACTTCTTAATATAATCATTAATTTCCTGTTCGGTAAATTCACTGACCTTTACCGACTTATACGAGATATCTATAAGCTCCAGACTTTCATCAAACTCCTGCCATGCCGCTTCAACTTCATCCTTTGCATGATTTTTTGCACTCGTTTTATCTGAATCAACAATAATCAACAAACCTAAAACCATAACCGAAGCCAAAACGCATACACAAATAACAGCAATCCACTTAAAAGACAGTTCTTTCTTTGGCTCGATTTTTTCTTGAGGTTTAGAAACACTTGGATCAGAAGTTATTGTACTGACAGGAGGAGCAGCATATACAAGTTTTGATGGTTGATATTTAGAAACTTTTGTCTTTTCACAAGGAACTTTTGCCCCACAATAAAAACAGAATTGTGCATTATCATGTAGTTCTTTTCCGCATCGGATACAAAAAGGCATAAATTAATCCTCCTGAATTTTTATACTTACTTTTTCCTGAATTGATTATACTACAACACAACCAAATTTACAACAAAAAGCATAAGCCTCAGCAAATAAAAAGAGTCCAGCGACAGAGCGCTTTCTTTTTACAAATATCCGTAATGTGTTTTTAAACACATTAATTTAACACATTTATTCTAAAAAAAAGGATGACAGATTTCTCTGCCATCCATAAACTAATTATTTGATTTGAACAGGAATGAATGCAAGAAGCATTTCTATGATTGATTTAATGAAGTTGAGAATCATTTCGAAAATGTCAACCTTTGCATCCTGTTCGGGTGTTGTGTCTTCCGTTTCAACATCAGCTTCGGGAGCATCTGTTTCATCTTCAATCTCAATTTCAGGAGACTGGTCGATGAGAGAAATGTATTCAACATATTCTGCCGATGTTTCAAGAAGAACCTCTGTCGGCTTGGACTGGTCGACATTTGAAAGGAGTGTTCCTGCCTGATTGAGCAAATCAACATCAAGCTGATCAATCACACCATCATGGTTGCAGTCAGCAGCCATATAAACTGCTTCGCTGACATCGTCCTGTGTGAGCATTCCGTTTGCAAAGCAAGAAACGAGGACAGCATCCTGACCGTCGTACCACGAGTCTCCGTTGACGTCGCCGAAGAGAATGACATTATATCTGCTTACGGTTCCGTCACTTGCCGTTACTGTTACAAATGAGCCCGTACCGACTAAATTTCCCAACTCAGCAGTAGTCTGTGCTGTTGCGACGCTGACAACAAAGCACTCATTTTCAAAAGTGTCAACATCGACACCTGATGTAATACCATAAATGTAATTTCCGTCAGTGATACATTTTTGCGCAAATTTAGGTATCACCATTGTTTCGCTTACACCACAGATGTTACAGCTTCTTCCACAGCATCCGTCTTTTATTGCTGTCGGCTCTACTGATATGTCCCATTCACCGTAGATATGATCAATCGTGGGATGAATTGCCATTATTGAAACTTCAG